>JAGAKK010000052.1 GCA_017625675.1 Clostridia bacterium
CATCCTGAGCCAGGATCAAACTCTCAGATAATATTCTTAACTGATTCCTCAGTTTTAAATCATCTTTGAATCTTTTGATTCTTGCTCCAAATTCACCACAGATATTTCACTGTGTGTTTCTCTGGCTTGTATCACTAATGTGATTAACTCAAATTTTTTAAATTAACGAGTTACATGAATGTCATTGCAAATTTAATTTACAATTCTTATTCGCTGTTCAATTTTCAATGTCCGTCTGCGACCTCAAGAAGCACCGCTTCGCAAAGGCGCTCCGCTATTGTAACACTTTGAATTTCCTATGTCAACCCCTTTTTTCAAAAATTTTTAAAAAATTTTTTGAGGCTCCAATGGGTGTGACAGGGGTCAGACCCCTGTCACGTTTTGGGGAACATGACAGGGGACATGGCACCCGACAAAAGATACAAAAACCGAGTCAGGGGCAGGTCCCTGACTCGGTTTAACAACTCGTTCAGATGCATCGATTGTCACTTCTGCTAAATTATTGTATCAGATTCCGAACATGTATTTCCCAAGCCTTGACGCAACCCGGGAAATACACTACACTGATTTTACATTGAACACCAGGAGGCTGAAAGATGAAAATCAGATTCTTAAAAAAAGAAATTTACTTGCCGTCTTTTTTCAAATTTGTTTTCGCATTTCTTCCTATTGTATCGTTGATTCTTCTGGGCCTTTTCATTTCCGGCACACGAAACAGAGAATCATTGTCGCCGTTCTCTGATAGCAGCACCGCTACATTGCCTATTGATGATTCAAGCTCTACTGCAGAAGAATTCACCGCATCATCGTCCTCCGACGTCCCTTCCCCGATGTCGCAGATAAGCATATATATAGTAGGAGAAGTTAACGCTCCGGATGTTTACACACTATCTATAGGAAGTTTGCTCGTAGATGCCATTGAAGCTGCCGGTGGCGCAACAGACACCGCAGATCTTAAAAGCATTAATTTAGCATATCCTTTAAATAATAATATGATGATAAAGATTCCTTCTGTCAACGATAGTGACAAGAATTGGATCATTGATGAAGGAAATTTGTTTTCCGAACCGGACAAGGCTCCAAGCGCTGCTCAGACAGACCCATCAGCTGATGAAAAAGTCAATATCAACAAGGCCACAGTTTCACAGCTTTGTTCTCTCCCCGGCATCGGCGAAAGCACCGCCCAAAAAATCGTTGACTACCGGGACAAAAACGGCCCTTTTGAAAGCATATATGACATAACCAACATTAATGGAATAAAGGATGCAAAATACGAACAGATAAAAGACTATATTACAGTAGATGATTAGCCTGCTTTTATCTCTGAATATTTAGTAACAAGCTCAATGAATTCAGTTCTGTATCCTCTTTCATCAATGCCGAGATTTGACTCTGCCAATTCTAATATATCTTCTGCTGTAGCCTCGCCGATATAGTCGGACTCCCTCAGAAGTTCCGCAAAAGATGCTACGGAATAAGCAAACAGGAAATCACTGCTCGCCGCTTCAGTTACGCCTTCCACAGTACTCACATATTCCTTTGAAACGTTTCCTTCAACCGTTTTATATCTTATGCAGACGTCCAGCAATTTTTCTTCTTCATAATCTTCATCTAAAACAAGTTCAGCAAGAACTACCACGTCAGACCCTACGCCTATCTCTCCTGCATCTTTCGAAGCATCATCAAAATCCTCTGCTGACATTTTTCTGTTCTCATACCCCACCAAACGGAATTCTTTTACTGAATCAGGGTTGAATTGAAATTCTGCTTTTACATCATTTGCCACGACAAAAAGATTACTGCCCATTTCATCCACTAAAACTTTTTTTGCGGTGTTGATATTGTCAATATAAGAATAATTTCCATTACCGTTTGCCGCCAGCGTTTCCATTGTTTCATCCTTCAGGTTTCCTGTACCAAAACCAAGCGCACTAAAATACACTCCGCTGTTCCTCTTTGTGGAAATATACTCTTTCAGTTCTTCTACAGAAGATATTCCTACGTTAAAGTCACCGTCAGTTGCCAGAATAACACGATTATTCGCACCCTCTCTGAAATTCTTTTCAGCTAATTGATATGCCGTCTGAATTCCTTTCTGCCCCGCCGTAGAGCCTCCTGCAGAAAGACCGTTTATCGCCTCAAGAATCTTTTCCTTTTCATTACCCTCTGCGCTATCCAGCACCACTTCGGCCTCTCCGCAATACGTCACAATACTCACAACGTCATTTTCATTTAAATTCTCAACCAGAAGTTCAAACGCCCTCTGCAACAAATCCAATTTATTATAAGAAGCCATTGAACCTGACGTATCAATTAAAAACGTAAGATTGCTGGGCGGAAGTTCGGAGCGATCCATATCAGGAGTTCTCACGCGCACGTACGCCATATATTTCCCCTGAGCAAATGGTGACGGATACACCTGTGCTTTTACGCCAAAGGGATGTTCCTCATTAACGTCAAGCTTTTCGTCATAATTAAAATAATTTATCAACTCTTCCGTTCTTACGGCATCCACCGGGGGCAATATACCATTATTGATATATCTGGCAACGTTTGAATACGCCGCTGTATCTACTTTTAAAGAAAATGCCTGAGAAGATACCTCATTTGTAGGCAAAAAAGTATTTTGTATTATCTCGGAATAAGCTTCGTTTTGGGTTCCACCCCCAAGCATGCTTTCCTCATCAGATATGGAAAAATCATAGAAAGGAGCCCCGCCAAGGGCCTCTTTCATCGCAGATTTACTGCAAGAGGCAAATACTAAACCAAAACAGGCACTCATAAACACACACAACATTTTTTTCATTTAAAACTCCACCTTTCGTATGTCTTTACTTATTAAACCTCTCATACAAGCAAAACATTACAAAATTTTCAAAAATTTTAAAAAGTTAATTGAATACTACGAAAAAGTTCTTTAAGCGTACTTTTTTCATACACACAAGACATTTCTATTACAGTGTCTCTTTCATCAAATGAAATTAACTTATATGCTACGTCTTCCTTATAGCGCACCGCTGTTCCATCCAGATATCCGGTTTTCCACGTCTCACTATCAGAAGAAGCTTCCTCCGCGTGTTTCAAAGTCACTACGGCATCATCCCCCAACGAATCCGAAATAATATATATCATCTGGCCGTTATCTTCCATTGTTTCCTTAATTTCAAATCGTTTGCTGTAGTTTATGGATAGTTTCGGAGCCTGCCATTGATACGAAGGCTTTGTGGATTCCGACAAAACACCACCCTCACCACCGGTTTCTTTTTTTATGCCGTTAATAAGAAAACCCACCGATAATCCGCCAATCAATACAACAAGCGCTGTCAATACAGCGGCAATACTGGTTTCAATAGGCCGATTTCTTTTCTTTTTCTGTACAATTATTTTTGGTTTTTTAGGCTTGGGCGCCACTTTAATTGCTTCATCTTCTGCCTCAACTTCCAACTTTGCGCCTTGGATTTCTACGTAACGTTCTGCCAACAATTTGAAGCCGTCAGAATTTCCTTTATCACTTTTTTCGTTCATAGTCACGCCCTCCCCTCTTTCAATATTTGTTCTGACAACTTTTTTCTCGCTCTATGTAACCTTACAGCTGCAAGGTTTGCCGTGATGCCCAGACAATCCCCAATTTCCTTTAAACTCATTTCATAGGCATAATAAAGCAAAAACACCTGCTTCAACTCTTCATTCAAGCTATCTACAATATTCAATATTTCTTCTGCATTCAGTCCTGCCACTATCTGCATCGCACAGTTACCCTCATCCTGCACATCATAGTTTTCTTCAAAAGAAACAACCTCAACAGTATTCTTTTTTTGAATCATTGTCAAAGCAACGTTTTTTACTACCGTAACCACGAATGATGCAGTTCTCGCCGAGGGAACTTCATCGTCAAGCTTCCGAAGATTTTTGAGTATGCGAATAAAGGCCTCACTTACAGCATCCTCTGCCAGATAATGATCTTGCAGAATTTCATAAGCCTTGCTGTACATAAGGCGACCATATTGCGCATATATTTTTTCAAACTTGTCCTCGTCTGCTTTTCCTTCGAGAACAAAGACTGTTCCGGCGATATAAATTATCAAAATTTATCCCCTCCACCAATATAACCACCAAAACAACCAAAACATTACAACATCACCGAAATAATTTTATCATTTTTTTCTTTTTCTATGTCAGATCTCTTTTCTTTTACAAAAATCCTACGAAACCCATATTGCTCCGTAAGACGTCTGATATTCTCACGCTTTTGTCCTATGCAATCAGAAAGTCTTTCAGCATCAACATACACGTACAAAAACTTGTCATTATATTCCTGTATTTCAAGACTTTCAATTTTGCGGCATACCTCAATGTACATTTGTTTTGATTTAACCAACTGTCCGAAAGCAGCGTGATACGGGCCTGCCGCTATCTCTCCATCCTCGCTTATATTATCAGAAGATTGTAACCCCATCCTGATAACCGGAATGTTTGCCGCATCGTATATCTCGGATAATTCCAGACACAATTCTACTGCTTCCTCTAATTTTTGCGGCGAATATCGGCCGGCCAGATAATTCCTATGCAAGGCAGTTCCTTTTACAACCACCGTTGGATATATTCTCACAAAATCCGGTTTTATTTCACAAACCCTTCGTGCAGTTTCAACATCGCTTGCGTAATCTGCCATAGGCAATCCGGTCATAGTTTGAATCCCTAATTCAAAACCTTTTTCTTTTATAAGAGACGACGCTTTTATTGTGTCCTCCGCCGTGTGACCTCTGCCACTTGCCAACAGAACTGCTGCATCCATTGATTGAGCCCCTAACTCAATAACACCAACACCAAATTTGTGCATTCTTTCAAGAATTTCCACATCTATACAATCCGGTCTTGTAGATAATCTCAACTTATCAACAAAGCCGCCATTACTTTTCAAATAGGGTTGTACCGTTTTTAAAAACATCAGTTGCAGGTCAATTTCAATAGCTGTGAAACTACCTCCGTAAAAGGCCAACTGAACGTCATCATATCGCGTTGCCGCTGTTTTAAACCTCTCAATTGTTTCTACAATATCATCTTCCGTTGGCATTGACGTCTGTCCGCTGATTATTTTTTGATTGCAAAAGCAACAATCATGAGGGCAACCTGCATGTGGTACAAAGATTGGTATTATCAACATATTACTACTCCTAAAAACATAAGGAAGCAATTTCTTCTGTATTTACTTCGAAAATGCTTCCCATATACTTCATAAGTTATTCTTTTCTAAATCAGCCTCAGGCGAAATCGCTCTCGGCGCTTCAATAGTTTTTCTTCGGTTTTGCGGTGCCGCCCAATGAACAGCATTTTTAATTATTTTTTGCACATACTCATTGTAGTACGTAGGGTATTCCTCATGCCCGGGCTGGAAATAAAAAATCTTTCCATAACCTCTTTTGAAAGTACATCCCGAACGAAACACTTCTCCACCTTTAAACCACCCCAAAAAGATCAGCTCATCGGGAGCGGGAATGTCAAAGTGTTCACCATACATTTCTTCGCGTTCCAGCTCAAAATACTCAGGAATACCATTTGCAATCGGATGTCCCGGATCTACACACCAGACACGTTCTCGGTCATCATCACGCCATCTCAAAGTGCAGGCAGTTCCCATAAGCGCAATAAAAGGCTTGCAAAAATGAGAAGAATGCAAAGGTATGAATCCCATGCCCTTCAGCACGTGCGTTTTAACCCTCTGGGCAATTTCATCAGGCACTTTATCGTGCAAAAGATGCGACCACCAAATAAGAACGTCAGTATCATCAAGAACATCCTCTGACAATCCACACTCAGGATTATCAAGGGAAACAGTCCTCACAATCACTTCATCATCCTGACGAAGAAATTCAGCTATGGCATTGTGAATACCACAAGGATATAGTTTTGCTACGTTTTCATCAACCTTCTCGTGATAATATTCATTCCAAACAGTCACTTTGATCATAAAATATACCTCGACTGAAAAAGCAAACACTTCCGGATGCTACATCTGTTCACCAAGCATCTTCAATACAGTCTTTGCGGCAGCTTGTTCAGCTTCTTTTTTTGATCGCCCACAGCCTTCTGCAGACATTCCGTTTCCAACTGTTACTTTCGCTGTAAACACTCTGTTGTGGTCAGGTCCTTCACTACCGATTATTTCATATCCGGCCTGAACGTGTTTTTTCCCTAAAAGCTCCTGCAAGCGACTTTTGTAATCAGACAACACTATATTGTCCGCTTTTTCAATAATCTCCGGCACGACAAGAGGGGTCAATACTTTTTTAACCGCATTAAAGCCACCATCAATAAAAACAGCGCCTAATACACTCTCGAACAAATCAGCCAGCAAAGAAGCTTTTTCCCTGCCACCCGACTGCTCCTCTCCTACGCCAAGTTTTATGTGTTTGTCCAGTTTTAACTGAACCGCCAACTTCGCTAAAGAAGCCTCACAAACAACACTTGCCCGTAACTTTGACATTCTGCCTTCCGGCATCGTCGGATAATTTTTATAAATATATTCTGCAGTAATAAGACCTAATACAGCATCTCCAACAAACTCGATACGTTCATTGCTTTTTAAATGACTGTCTTTTTTAAAATGCTCGTTGGCAAAAGAAGTGTGGGTCAATGCATTTACTAAAACAGCCCTGTCGCTAAAAGTATAGCCTAACAGTTCTTCCAATTCTGCAAAATCACTCACGGTCTTCCCCTTCCCTGACAAGCATAGTTATTAACCCGGTCAGTCTTACAAACGTCTACTCAGCAATTATTTATTCGCTTCAAGATAACTTACGATATCTCCGATAGTAGCAATCTTTTCTGCTGCTTCATCAGGAATCTCAACGCCAAATTCTTCTTCGAAAGCCATAACAAGCTCTACGATATCAAGAGAGTCTGCTCCCAAATCATCAATGATAGAAGCCTCAAGAGTTACCTCATCAGCTGAAACGCCCAACTGTTCAACAACAATGTTCTTAATTTTTTCAAACATAAAAAATCTCCTTCTCTTAAGAAAAAATAATATCTTCAATTAGTAGTATACAATATTTGCTATTAATAAAACAAGTACAAAATCTAAACAATGTACTAAAGACAACTGCAGGCCTCAATAATTACTCACGTTCAGGCTCCTCTGTCCTTGCGGAAACATCAGCAAAATTATCTGTGAGCGCCTGAATAATGTTGCTCTTCGCAAGAGCCTTTGCCCTGAGAATAACGTACTTAATAGTTCTGGCCTTTGAGCTTCCGTGACTTTTTACAACCAATCCATCCACACCGAGAACCGGAGCGCCACCGAGCACATCAGGGTCCACTTTCTTTTTAAATTCTCCCACACCGCCTTTTATCATTAAATAAGACAGCTTGGAAATAAAATTCTTTTTAAACAGACTTTTTATTTCACCGAAGAAGAAGTCAGATGCTCCCTCAATGAGCTTCAGCATAACGTTTCCGGTAAAACCGTCAGTTACCAAAACGTCTGCCGCATCATTAAAGAATTCACGCGACTCAATATTTCCAACGTAATTAAGACCGGATGTTTTCAGAAGCTTATGAGCCTCTTTCACTACATCACTGCCCTTTTCTTCTTCTACACCGATATTTACAAGACCTACTCTGGGATTCTCATCACCAAAAGCCGCCTTCAGATATGCTGCGCCCAAAAAACCAAACTGTACGTAGTTGTTAGGTCTGCACATGGTATTAAAGCCTGAGTCAAGAAGTAACACGCGGCCTTTTTTCGTAGGCAATACAGAAGCCACCGCAGGCCTGTCAATACCCGGGATTCTCTTTAAAATCAAAACCGAGCCTGTCAGCAACGCACCGCTGCTACCCGCAGAAATCAAAACATCCGCTTCCCGCTGTTTTATCATATTGAAACCTACAACCAACGATGAGTCCTTCTTCTGCTTTATAGCCTTTGTAGGCATATCGTCGTTTGTAATTACCTCTGTCGTATGTCTGATTTTGATACGGCTTTCATCATATTTTTCAGAAGCCAGAACTTCCTTTATCTGAGCCTCATCACCTAAAAGCAGAATGTCAAATCCATCATCCTCGTTCAGCGCCTGCACGCATCCCCTTACTATCTCACCGGGAGCATTATCTCCTCCCATAGCATCAACGGCAATTATCATAAATGAAACAACCCTTTCTTCTTTGAAACACCGATAATTACTTACTTTCAAGAATAACTTTACGATTCTTGTAAATATATTCTACACCGGAAACAATTGTCAGGAGCACTGCAATACCCATTAAAATATCACCTATAATATATACGATTTTTTCGCCGCCTGCAGGAAATACAGGAGCTGCCAACAGCACTGAAAGCGCAGCGGTCTGGAAAACCGTTTTCAACTTGCCCAGCTGCCCTGCCGCAATAACAATACCCTTTGTGCCTGCAACCAATCTGAGCCCTGTCACAATAAATTCTCTGATAAGAATTATCATAGTAGCCCAGGCATATACTTTGTCTACACACATCAGCGCCAGCAAAGCCGCAGTTACAAGGAGTTTGTCTGCAATAGGATCAAGAAATTTTCCGAAATCCGTAACCAGATTATATTTTCTCGCAATATGACCGTCCACAGCATCTGTGGAAGCAGCAACCACGAAAAGAATCAATGCAATTAAATCACTATACTTTACAAGAAATGAAAGACCCGGAAAAGAAATGCTTTGCATAAATTCAGGATAAGGAAATGCAAAAATCATAAATACGGGAATCAATGCAATTCTGAGTAACGTTATTTTATTAGGTAAGTTCAAAATTTACACCTCTCAATATCATTAATAATATCTCTATAAATATAAACTAAACCTGCTCTCCTGTCAAATCATATTCATCAGCAACCAATATTTTCACTCTGACGATGTCCCCGAGTTCAAGCTCATCCTTGGCCACAAAGTATATCAATCCGTCGGAATCAGGAGCCTCTCCGTAAGACCTTCCTATATAAAACAGTCCGTCCTCAGAAACACCGTCAACAATCACATCATACTCTTTTCCAACTCTCTCCCGATTCTTTTCAAGAGAGATTTTTTGTTGTATGAGCATTAATTCACGATAACGTCTTTCTTTCTCTGTCTTTCTGATCTGTCCCGGCATTTCAGCAGCTGCCGTTCCCTCTTCCTTCGAGTATGTAAAAATTCCAACTCTGTCTAATCTATACGAAGAAAGAAATTCCTTCATCTTCAGATGGTCGTCTTCCGTCTCGCCGGGAAATCCTGTAATCAATGACGTTCTGATAACACAATCCGGCATAACCTCTCTGAATTTTTTGATTACATTACAAATCAATTCTTCAGAGCCACGACGATTCATCCGTTCAAGAACATCGTCACTGATATGCTGCAACGGAATATCTATGTAATGCGCCATTTTCTTGCTGTTTTTCATAGCACACAACAACTGCTCCGTAACCTCATCAGGATACAGATACAACAACCGTATCCTCTCGATTTCATCTATTTCATCAAGTTTTTTAATTAGTTCAGGAAGCAAGGAATTACCATCTTCGCTTATGTCAATGCCGTAGCGTGTAGTATCCTGAGCCACCACGATAATTTCTTTTACGCCCATGGTTGCAAATCCACGGGCCTCTTTCACAAGGTCGTCAATGGCACGACTTCTGAACGGACCTCTTATTCCCGGAATGGCACAGTAGGTACATTTATTGTCACAGCCCTCTGCCACTTTCAGATATGCATAACTCTTAGGCGTAGTCAGAACTCTTCCGATATTAAGGTATTCAAGCGACTCGTCAGAAATGTTATAAAAGTATTTCAAGGATGGACTTTTTTCGGCCAGTGCACGGATTCTTTTACTATCAGGGTCAGCTAATACCACTTTCTCACCTTTAAGAACAGCCTCCACCGCTTCACAGATCCTGTCATAACCGCTTACCCCAATCACCGCATCCACCTCCGGCAATTGTCTGATAATGTCTTTAGCATATCGCTCTGCAAGGCAACCTGTCACTATAATTCCTTTGCAATGAGCGGTGTTTTTATACTCAGCCATTTCAAGAATTGCGTCAATAGCCTCTTGTTTCGCACTATCAATAAAACCGCACGTATTTATACAAATAACGTCTGCCTCCGCAGGGTCAGGGCTTAATACGTACCCTGCCTCCCTTAATTCAAAAAGCATTACCTCTGCATCTACTTGATTTTTAGCGCATCCGAGAGATACCATTCCTACAGATATTTCAGATATTTTTCGTGTCATTTTCTTTCCGCCTTAAAATTCTTTTATTGATTTAAAATATATCTTGTTCTTCTTCACCATCAGAAGAATGTTTTTCAAAAACCGAGATTATTGTACTTACAGAAAATCCTTTTCCTGATAAATATCTTTTAATCTTTTCAGCGGAATCTCCGCTTTTTCTTTTCTTTATATAAATATTCTCCGCCAAGGACTCATCATCAACACCCAGTTCCCCGAGGCATTCTGTCGCTAAGTCTTCAGTTATCCCCTTTTCTCTCAGCTCAGCAATCAAATATAGCCTGGAGCAATTCCCTGCATCCACTCTTTTTTTAATATGCTTCATACAAAACTTCCGGTCGTCAAGACACATTTCCTCTTCCAGCCGGGCAAGCACATCCTCAATGACGTCATCAGAAAAGTTCTCTTGCTTTAATTTCTCCCTGACTGACCTGGATGGTTTTAAAGAACCTCTCAAAAACGAAACTGCGATCATATATCCGCGTTTTACATATACCTTCTTCATCAACGTATCGTAATCTACGCGCAAGGGTTCTTCAGTATCATAAAGACCGTGTTCAAAAAACTCTTCGTCAGAAAAATATTCCTCCGACCCGTTCTCAAACGTCACAAAATACTTTTTTCCATCGTCGGTACAATAAGAAAGCACTTTGGCAAATTCCATAATTTTCCTCTTATGCATATTCTGCCTGAAGTCCGTACAGACACCAGGCAGAAACATTTACTACGTATTATTCTACAATTACATTAACTGACAATATCTGTTATTCAGCATCTGACACAGCAGCAGTGCTTTCATCCTTCGCACCGGGATTGATCTTCTGAACAAAGATATCACGAACTTTCTGATCAACCTCTGCCATGATTTCAGGATTCTCAGCAAGGTAGGTCTTCGTATTTTCACGACCCTGACCGATTCTCTGACCGTTATAAGAGAACCATGCTCCGCTCTTGTTAATAATTTCATACTCAACGGCCAGATCAAGAAGTGAGCCTTCTTTAGATATACCCTTTCCGTAAATGATATCAAATTCTACGTCACGGAAAGGAGGTGCAACCTTATTTTTAACGATCTTCGCTTTAGTTCTGTTTCCTATAACCTCAGTGCCGTTCTTAATAGCCTCAACTCTTCTGATATCAATACGTACGGAAGCATAGAATTTAAGTGCGCGACCACCTGTAGTAGTCTCGGGATTTCCGAACATGATACCTACTTTTTCACGAAGCTGGTTAATAAAGATAGCTGTAGTATTAGACTTATTAATAACACCTGAAAGCTTACGGAGTGCCTGGGACATAAGTCTCGCCTGCAGACCTACGTGGGCATCACCCATCTCGCCTGCAATCTCAGCCTTAGGTACAAGCGCAGCAACAGAGTCAATAACGATTACGTCAATAGCACCGCTTCGTACAAGAGCTTCTGCAATCTCCAGCGCCTGCTCTCCTGTATCCGGCTGTGAAACGATAAGATTATCAATATCAACACCCAGATTCTTCGCATATACAGGGTCAAGAGCATGCTCGGCATCTATAAACGCTGCCTCACCGCCTGCCTTCTGAGCCTCAGCGATAACGTGAAGCGCAACTGTAGTCTTACCGGAAGATTCAGGTCCGTAAATTTCTACAATTCTTCCTCTGGGCAATCCGCCAACGCCTAAAGCCGCATCAAGGCCTATCGCTCCCGTGGAAATAACATCTATATTCATGTGGGTATTATCACCCAGCTTCATAACTGATCCCTGGCCGTATGCTTTTTCAATGCTCGCCATAGCAGCTGCAAGGGCCGCTTTCTTATCCGCTCTCTTTTTCTCGTCCATGGTAAACCTCCAATGTTTTTATGTTTCTATAATACACCTTTTTCTCTTGTTAGTCAACTGCTTTTTGAAAACATCAAACATCCTTGCGATTTAACTTTTTTCGTTATTTATCGTTTTTTTTCGCGTTTTTAGTGCTTGAAATATTTTTTATTAAAACATATTTTTTGTGTTTGTTATCGGGAAATGTTACAAATCAGTATCATTTATTTCCCCCTTGAATCATAACTTGCTCTGAAAAAACATTACCCAGCTTGCCGGAATGACTTTTGACGCAAGGTACAAAAGCCTCATTGGAAACGTTGGAAAGCATATTTCCTTGCCCTTTAAGGCCGCCTTTATTGCCTTTTCCGCTACGTTTACAGGAGAAGTCATAAATCTGCGCTTATATGCAGGGATTTCCTTGCCGCCGTTTGCCAATTTCAGGAACTCTGTTTCGCAAGGGCCGGGACAAACTGCTGTAACTGATATTTTCCGTGGTTTCAATTCTCTCCTCAAGGCTCTGGAAAAACTTAACACAAATGCTTTTGATGCAGCATAAACGGCAAAGCCCGGTTGCGGGAAAAATGCTGCACTGCTTGCCATCTCGATAATATGGCCTCCTTTATTTATATAAGGAAGAAAATGCGCTGTCACTCTGACTGCGGAGGTGCAATTCAGTTCAGTGCACAGGCAACTCTTTTCGGCAGACACTTTGTCAACGTTTCCGTAAAAGCCGCAGCCTGCCGAATTAATCAGCCAGGACACCTCAAATTCACCTTCTGTTCCGGAGGATATTTTTTCCAAAAAATTATTATCGGTTATATCTCCGCAACAAACTGCAGAAAGAGGCCTTCCTGCAATGGAATCCACCTTCCTTGCCACGTTTTCCAACAAATCCTTTCTCCTTGCTATCAGAAAAATTTTATCAAGCGTCTCTTTTTCTGCAATATCCGCCAATTTATATGCCGTCTGTTCCCCGATTCCGGAAGAAGCTCCCACGATAATTGCCGCTTTTTTCATTGTCCCTCCCTGATTAAACACCGTTAATGCTTATATAGTTATAATAAACAAATTAATATTACGGGTCAATAGTTCTTCATAGCGCATTTTACACAATTCTGCAATTTACATAATTACGCAATCCACACAATTGCGAGTTCTACAAAAAAACAGTTGATAACGCGGAAAAGATGTTGTATAATTGCATTATCAAATATATCACATTTGAAAGGATGAATATTAACATGAAAATGAAACAATTGCTTAGCAAGATCGCTGTATCTGCTTTGACACTTTCTATGCTCGCTTCATTTGCAGTATCTGCAGAAGAGGCAGAGGGTGCAGACGGCGCTGCTACAGAGAATGCTGCTGCTACATACGTGTATGAGAAGCAGGGGTTCGATCTTATCGACGAAACCTTTATTAATATGCTTAACGAGCCTAAGCTCGACCAGTACCAGTCCATTGCCGGAAGCGGTCCTATTTTTAACTGGATGGGCGGAAGATCTGTTTTTGCTTTCTACAGCGGCGGAACTATGGTTGCTACAGATCCTGAGAAGGCTATTTTCGAGGATTCCCCTTCATTGGTATTCTATAAGACTGTAGATACCCGTGCGTGGATGCTTGCTGACTTCGGTCTTTACCCTGACCCTTCCATCGTTGTTGAGCTCACTATGAGAGTAGATAACCTCTCCATTAAGGATGACACCACAGGTTTCTTCCAGATGTGTATCACAGAGGATCAGGCTATGTCTCCTGACGAAACAGGAAACGAGGCATGGGGCGGAAAGATTTTCATTATCACTCCTACCGCTGACGAGAACGTTTACGAGCTCAAAAATAATAACGATGAAGTTATCACAACTATTAACAAAGGCGAAGTTTATAAGCTCTCCATCGTTTTCGTTGATGAGACAGAGCAGTACCATTTCTTCCTTAACGATGAGTACGTTGCGGGCAGCGAGTCCACATTCAAAGTTCCTGTTACTTTGATTACAGCCTTCAGATTCGATATGAACTCACCTACCGGTGCAGTTACCGAGGAATTCAGTGAAGTTACTATGGGCAAAATCCTTTTCGACACCTGTGATTTCTATGAAGATGACGGTACCGAAAAGCCTGATGAGTCTGACGATCCTGTAGTAGAAACTGATGATCCTGCTGCAGAAACAGAGGATCCCACCGCTGAGCCTACAGAAGCTCCTACAGCTACTCCCGCACCCACACAGGCGCCCACTACAGCTCCTACAGAAGCTCCTGTTGATGAAGGCGGTTGCGGCAGCGTAATCGGCGGCGGCGCAGCTATGGTTGCTCTTATGGGTCTTGCAGTTGTTGCTCTTAAGAAGAGACACTGAGATCTGAAAACTAAATTAATCAATAAACTTTGTTAAGTTTACTTCCCGGCGAAGCTCGCCGGGAAGTTTTTTATATAAAGGCGTGGCTGCAAATAAGTGTTTTGTAGCCACGCCTTTATATAAAAACCCCTGCAGACCTTGGGTCTGCAGGGGTGAAACTTACTTATACAGAACTTATACTCTGCTGTTGATATCTGCTTTGAGCTTTTCAACCAACGCCTTGATCTCAGCCGCAGCATCGTCAAGGGAGAATTCAGTTTTAAGAGACTTATCTCTGAGAGATACCTCCACAACGCCCTTCTCGCAATTCTTGGGGCTTACAACCGCTCTTACAGGCACACCGAAGAGATCCGCATCTGCAAACATTGAACCGGGACGAATGTCACGATTGTCGTAAAGCACCTCAACGCCTGCATTCTGAAGATCGTCATAAAGCTTCTCTGCAATTGCCTTTACGTCCTCGTCATCGTTTCTCAGATTGCATATCTCAACTTCCCAGGGAGCAATGGTAATAGGCCAGATAGGACCGTAATCGTCGTGGCTCTCCTCACAGATAGACGCCGCAAGTCTTCCCACACCGATACCGTAGCAACCCATTATAGGATACTGCGCCTCGCCGTTCTGGTCAAGGTAAGTCATATCCATTGACTTAGTGTACTTAGTGCCAAGCTGGAAGATATTACCGATCTCAATACCCTTGTTGATAACGATTGCCTTCTTGTGACAGCAAGGACACTCAGCGCCCTCAAAAATCTTTGCCACGTCTGCAAACTTCACGTTGCCAAGCTCTCTTTCAACAGAGAATCCGCGGTAATGGTAATCAACCTCACAAGCGCCGCATACAGCATCCTCAAGGCCCTTAATTGACGCATCGTAAACCACGGTAACGTTCTTCGGAAGTCCCATAGGTCCGATAAAGCCTGCCACAATGCCGCTTTCCTCGGTAACGATTCCGGGGTGAATTTCCTCACCTAAATAGTTGCGGAGCTTCGTTTCATTGACCTCAAGGTCGCCTCTAATAAATACCACAACGTACTCGTCCGTCATATTTTTCTGATATACCACAGCCTTGGCAAGATCCTTTGCATCAATCTTCAGGAACTGACAAAGCTCCTCAATAGTCTTAACATCAGGAGTGTGAATCTTCTCAAGGGGCTTCTGCTCCTTAGAAGCGTTCTCGATAATGCACTCTGCCGCCTCCATATTGGCGCTGTAACCGCACTCAGGACAGATTGCAAGAGTATCCTCGCCAATGTCAGAGAGAAGCATAAATTCGTGGGAAACGCTTCCGCCCATCATACCGGAGTCTGACTTTACGGAAATAAAGTTCTTCGCGCCTGCTCTCTTGAAGATTCTGTTGTACGCCTCGTGGCAACGGTCATAATACTTTTCAAGGTCCTCCTGAGACGTATGGAAGGAATAAGCATCCTTCATTGTAAACTCACGAACTCTTATAAGGCCGCCTCTTGCTCTGGGCTCATCTCTGAACTTCGTCTGGATCTGGTAGATCATAAAAGGATACTGAGTGTAAGACTCTGCGGTGTTCTTTGCAAGGTGAACTGCCGCCTCCTCGTGAGTCATACCAAGCACCATTTTGTTGTTGCTTCTGTCGGTAAAACGAGCCATCTCACTGCCGATGCTCATATATCTGCCGGACTCCTCCCAGAGGGTGGCAGGCATTACAACAGGAAACATTACCTCCTGTCCGTCGATCTTGTCCATCTCCTCACGGATAATGTTTTCGATCTTTCTTGTAATGCGCTTCGTAGGCATAAACAGTGAATAGATACCGTTGGCCATATATTTCATATAACCGCCGCGCACCATAAGCTTGTGGCTCTCGATAATACAAGAAGAAGGAGCATCCTTAAATCTTGTTCCCAATAATTCGCTTACTTTCATAATTTTAACCTCTTTTTAATAATTTCACATTTTCCACTCAAAGGTTTATACCTTAAAATACTTAACCGCAGACTTGAAGATACCCATATCGTAGTTACCCTCAACGTTCTTGTAAAGGTCTTTACCGATACGCTCGGAGTGGCCCATCTTACCAAGCACGTGGCCGTCTGCAGACATTATACCCTCAATAGCATATACAGAGCCGTTGGGGTTAAATGCAATATCATAAGTAGGCTTTCCGCAAAGGTCAACGTACTGTGTAGCAACCTGTCCGTTGGCCGCAAGAGCGCCTGCAACTTCTTCGCTGCAATAGAAACGTCCTTCACCGTGAGAAATCGGCACGTTGTAAATCTCGCCGGGCTTTGTAAGAGTAAGCCAAGGGGAGTTGTTTGAAACGATCTGTGTTCTCACAATCTTTGACTGGTGGCGTCCTATGGTATTGAAGGTAAGTGTAGGACTGTTCTCGTCCGTGTCAATAATCTCGCCGTAAGGTACAAGGCCCAGCTTGATAATTGCCTGGAATCCGTTACAGATACCGCACATAAGACCGTCACGGTTTTTGAGAAGCTCGTTAACGCTTTCCTTAACAGCGCCGTTTCTGAAGAAGGCGGTAATGAATTTACCGGAACCGTCAGGCTCGTCACCGCCGGAGAAACCGCCGGGGATAAATACCACCTGTGACTCGGAAATCTTCTTTGCCACGTAATCAACAGACTGAGCAATGCCTGCAGGAGTAAGGTTGTTAATAACTATAATCTCAGGCTCCATGCCAGCCGCAATCATTGCCTTTGCAGTGTCGTACTCACAGTTTGTACCGGGGAATACAGGGATAACTGCCTTTACCTTCTGTGTCTTTATTGAAGGGGCCTTTACCTCTGCTCCTGCCTTCTTATTAGCATTGATAAGGTCGGGAGCAGCCTTCATTGTCACTGGAATGTTGCAAGTAAAGATGCTCTCCAGCTTGTCCTCGTATACTCTGCAAAGTTCGTCGCAATTAACGGTAATATCACCCTTAGAGATGTTGAATGCCTCTGTAGTGTTACCGATAACGACAGCGCCCTCGGGAAGCTCTGCGCCTTCCTTAAGTTCCAATACGAATGCACCGTAATTGTAGCCGAATATCTCATCGTTTGTAACGTTGTCGTTAAACTTAAAGCCGATGGAGTTACCCATTGACATTTTGAGAACACCCTCTGCAATGCCGCCGCCTGCAGGAGTCCATGCGCCAAGCACGTCGCCCTTTGAAACAGCCTTGTAAACAATGTCAAAAACTTTAATAAGTGACTCTGCCACGGGGAGCTTCTGCTCGTTGTACTCAGGCTTAATAAGGCAAACTCTGCTGCCTGCCTTCTTGAATTCAGGAGAAATAACGTCCTTAATGTTTCCGCAGGTAACAGCGAAGGATACCAACGTAGGAGGTACGTCAAGTTTCTCAAAGCTTCCGCTCATAGAATCCTTGCCTCCGATAGCCGCGATCTTCAGGTCAAGCTGGGCCTTGAAAGCACCAAGGAGCGCCGCTAAGGGCTTGCCCCATCGCTTGCCGTCTGCCATAGGCTTCTCAAAATATTCCTGGAAGGTAAGGTATACCTGCTCAAAGGACGCACCGCTGGCAATAAGCTTTGAAACGGACTCCACAACTGCAAGGTATGCGCTGTGGTAAGGGCTCTTCTCAGCAATAAAAGGATTGTAGCCCCATGCCATAAAGGAGCAAGTGGTTGTATCCTGCTTTTCTACGGCAATTTTATGTACCATTGCTTGCGGAGGTGTAAGCTGGTTCTTTCCGCCGAAAGGCATCAGAACTGTGTTTGCGCCGATGGTGGAGTCAAATCTCTCAGAAAGACCTCTCTTAGAACAGATGTTAAGGTCACCTGCCATATCTTTAAGACCCTTTGCAAAGTCTGAGGGAATAGCCTTCGTATATTCAACGGGAGCCGCAGGTGTGATGTCAACATGCTTCTCTGCTCCGTTGGAGTTAAGGAAGTCTCTTGAAATGTCAACGATAGCCTTGCCGTTCCACTTCATTACAAGTCTTGCCTCTTCCTTAACCACTGCAACAACGGTTGCCTCAAGGTTTTCGGAGTCTGCAAGCTTCTTAAATGCCTCAACGTCCTCTGCCGCAACTACCACAGCCATTCTCTCCTGAGATTCACTGATAGCAAGCTCCGTGCCGTCAAGTCCGTCATATTTCTTAGGCACTGCGTTAAGGTCAATCTCAAGACCGTCTGCAAGCTCACCTATTGCAACGGAAACGCCGCCTGCGCCAAAGTCGTTACATCTTTTTATCATAAGAGACGCTTCTTTATTTCTGAAAAGTCTCTGGAGCTTTCTCTCTTCGGGAGCATTACCCTTCTGAACCTCTGCGCCGCAGTTTTCAAGGGACTGGGCTGTGTGGGACTTGGAAGAACCTGTTGCTCCGCCGCAACCGTCACGGCCTGTTCTGCCGCCGAGAAGAATAACGATGTCCCCTGCCTCAGGGCGCTCTCTTCTTACGTTCTCCTCAGGAGCCGCCGCAATTACCGCGCCGATCTCCATACGCTTTGCCGCATATCCGTCGTGGTAAATTTCATCAACCTGACCTGTAGCAAGACCAATCTGGTTTCCGTAGGAGCTGTAGCCTGCCGCCGCTGTTGTAACGATCTTTCTCTGGGGAAGCTTTCCGGGGATAGTCTCGGAAACAGGCTTCAAAGGATCTGCCGCGCCTGTTACACGCATTGCCGCATAAACGTAGGATCTTCCTGACAGAGGGTCTCTGATTGCGCCGCCGATACAAGTAGCCGCGCCACCGAAAGGCTCAATCTCTGTAGGATGGTTATGTGTCTCGTTCTTGAAAAGGAGCAACCACTTCTGTGTTTCGCCCTCAACGTCCACGTCAATCTTAACGGTACAAGCATTGATTTCCTCAGACTCGTCAAGCTTTGCAAGGTATCCGTTTGTCTTAAGATACTTGGTAGCGATAGTCGCAATATTCATAAGGTTTACGGGCTTCGTTACGCCAAGCTCCTTGCGGACGTTGATATAGTCCTCGTAAGCTTTCTGAAGAAGCTCGTCCTCAAACTTCACGTTGTCAATTGTGGTAAGGAACGTGGTGTGACGGCAATGGTCGGACCAGTACGTGTCAATCATCTTGATTTCAGTAATGGTAGGATCTCTGTCCTCTGTCTTAAAATAGTTCTGACAGAAGGTAAGGTCGTCAATATCCATTGCAAGGCCCTGCTCCTTAAGGAACAGCTCAAGCTGCGCCTTGTCGTATCCGATAAAGCCCTTCAAGGTCTTAACCTCTGTAGGAATATCGTAGTTTGTTGCCAACGTCTCAGGCTTCTCGAAGGTAGCCTCCCTGCTCTCCACAGGGTTAATGAGATGCTTCTTTATTGCCGCAACGTCTCCGTCGCTGAGCTTTCCGTAAAGCATATACACGCGGGCAGTCTTTACAACAGGTCTGTCGCACTGTGACATAAGCTGGATACACTGAGCCGCAGAGTCCGCTCTTTGGTCGAACTGTCCGGGAAGATACTCGGAAGCAAATACCACGTCAGCCTCGTTAAAGTCAACCTCGTCATAAATATCGTCAAGCTGAGGCTCTGAAAAAACAGTCCTCTTGCTTCTCTCATAAAGCTCGGGAGCAATATTCTCAACGTCATAGCGGTTAAGAATTCTCACACGCTCCAAACCTTTTATCTGCAAAATACCTGTTGCCTCGTGAAGCAATGAAACCGCTTCATTATCAAGGCCGCTTTTCTTTTCTACATAGATTCTGTAAACCATTTTTTCGCCCTCGCTCCAATATCTTTTCTGAAATATTCATTGTCAAAATGTACAAACTCTGCCGCCTCGTAAGCCTTGTCAATAGCCTCCGTAAGGCTTTCAGCCCTTGCCGTAACGCCAAGAACTCTTCCGCCTGCGGTCACAACCGTCTTTCCGTCATCTCCGCCAAGCTTTGCGCCTGCCACGAACACCGTAGCATTTCTTTTAGCAAGCTCCGCTTCATTGATTTTGAGTTCAAAGCCTGTGTCATACTTCTGGGGATAACCCTTGGAAGCCTTTACGATACAGCAAGCAGAGCCCTTGCTGAATTTTACCATATCCTCTGTAAGAGTTTCGTCTGCTACCGCCTGCATTATCGTAAGCAAGTCGCTTTCAAGAAGAGGAAGCACTACCTGAGTTTCAGGATCGCCGAAACGGCAATTGTACTCAATCACCTTCGGTCCCTTGGGGGTAAGCATAAGTCCGAAGTAAAGACAGCCCTTAAAGGTTCTGCCCTCTTTGTTCATAGCGTCCATTGTGGGGAGGAAAATTTCCTTCATGCACTGAGCGGCCATGTCCTCTGTATAACAAGGGTTGGGGGCAATAGTACCCATACCGCCGGTATTAAGGCCGGTATCATTGTCGCCTGCTCTCTTGTGGTCCATTGAGGAAACCATAGGCACCATAGTCTTTCCGTCTGTAAATGCCAGAACTGAAACCTCAGGGCCGGTAAGAAATTCTTCAATAACGATATTGCTTCCGCTGGCGCCGAAGATCTTGTCGCACATAATGGAGCGAATCGCCTCCAATGCTTCATCCTTCGTCATTGCGATAATCACGCCTTTTCCCAAAGCAAGGCCGTCAGCCTTGATTACAATGGGGAACGTGTCACTCTTCTGAATGTAGGCCTCTGCCTCCTCAGGGTTTGTGAACACCTCGTATGCCGCTGTGGGGATACCGTATTTCTTCATAAGGTTCTTTGAAAAAACCTTGCTTCCCTCAATGATTGCCGCCGCCTTATTCGGGCCAAAGCACTTAATGCCCTTTTCGTTAAGAGCATCAACTGCGCCCAGCACCAAGGGATCGTCAGGAGCAACCACCGCAAAATCAATTTCATTCTTCACCGCAAAATCCACGATGCCCTCAATATCCTTTGCGCCAATGGCTACACATTCACAGTCCCCAAGCATTCCTGCATTTCCGGGAAGCGCATATATCTTTTCTGCCGCGGGATTCTTTTTCAGCGATTTAATTATCGCGTGCTCTCTTCCGCCGCCGCCAACTACCAGTATCTTCATTGAATTTCCTCCAAAAATTTTATCAGTGATGGAAAAGTCTCATCTTTGTAAATGCCATTGCAATGCCGTGCTTATCACAGGTTGCAATAACATTGTCATCTCTTATTGAGCCGCCGGGCTGTGCAATATATGAAACACCGCTCTTTGCCGCACGCTCTACGTTGTCGCCAAAGGGGAAGAACGCATCGCTGCCCAAGGAAACACCCTTGATCGTAGCAAGGTACGCTTTCTGCTCCTCTCTTGTGAAGGGCTCAGGTCTCTCGCTGAAATATTGCTGCCATACGTCATCACCGAGAACGTCCTCGGGAGTGTCTGAAAGGTAAATATCGATAATGTTATTCTTGTCAGGTCTGCCCACGTTCTCAGCAAACTTAAGGCCGAGCACCTTGTCGTGCTGTCTGAGATGCCACAGGTCTGCCTTCTGTGCCGCAAGTCTTGTGCAGTGAATTCTTGACTGCTGTCCTGCGCCTACGCCGATAGCCTGTCCGTCATAAGCAAAGCAAACTGAGTTTGACTGTGTGTACTTAAGGGTAATAAGGGCGATAACGAGATCCTGCTGTGCCTCAAGGGGCATCTCCTTGTTCGCTGTTACAACGTCCTTCAGAAGATCGTAATCAATCTTGAAGTTGTTTCTGCCCTGCTCAAAGGTAATTCCGTAAACCTGCTTCGTTTCAAGCTCTGCGGGAACGTACTCAGGGTCAATCTCAACCACGTTATATGAACCTTTTCTCTTTGTTTTAAGTATTTCAAGTGCCTCGGGAGCATATCCGGGGGCAATGACACCGTCGGAAACCTCTCTTGCAATAATCTTCGCAGTAGTTACGTCGCAAACGTCACTAAGCGCAATCCAGTCGCCGAAGGAAGACATACGGTCCGTACCTCTTGCCCTTGCGTAAGCGCAAGCCAGAGGAGACTCGTCAAGTCCCTCAATATCGTCAACGAAACAAGATTTTTTAAGCTTGTCGCTGAGCTTCTTTCCTATTGCCGCAGCGGTAGGGCTTACGTGCTTAAAGGATGCGGCACAGGGCTCGCCCAAAGCTTCCTTGATTTCCTTTACAAGCTGCCAGCTGTTGAAGGCATCTAAAAAGTTGATATATCCGGGTCTTCCGCAGAGAACTTTGATAGGAAGCTCTCTTCCGTCGTTCATATAAATTCTTGAAGGCTTCTGATTAGGGTTACAGCCGTATTTAAGTTCCAATTCAGTCATTTTTTTACATTCCTCTCATTTATTTTTATTGATGATAATTTCTTTAGCTTCACTTCCGTCAAGGGGAATCTCACGAACAAACAAAGAAACCTTGTTGTCCTCGTTAAGGTTGCTCCAAAGGATATCTGCAAGCTCTTCTGCGCTGTCAGGCATTGCAACCTCTTCCGGCTCTCCGTAGAAAGAAGGGATAGGATTTCCGTCGCATTTATATGTGTGGATAAAGTGACCTACGCCTGCCTCGGGAGTGTAGTTGTAAAAATAGCGGTTACAAACGGGTCTTCCGTTAGCGCTCTTAAGAATTGAAAGCTTGTAGGTAAAAGCATTTCTCGGGAAACTGTAATAAAGCGCCGCAGAAATTCTGGGAGTGTAGTTGGGGAAATCAGGCTCGAATTCTCTTGTAGCAAGAGAGTTTTCAAAGGCATTGAGATCGCCCTTCTCCATAAAGTCAAAGATCGTATTCGTCTGGTCACCGTTGGTAACGATGTCAATGTTTCCGCCCTTAGCGCTGAGGTAAGGATTGTAGATAATGAGGCTGGGGTCGGAAAGCTTGCTTTCGTCAAAAGCCTTTGTTCTCATACCGCCCTCAAATCTCTCGAAAACTCTGTTGCGGCTGTTTTCGCTTCTGCCCATTATAAAGTAACCAATGAGCGCCTTCTTTCCGTCAGCAGACGTTCCCACAACGATTCCTCTTCCGGGGTAGGAATTTTCACTGAGCAATTTCTTTATATCAAATAAAGCCATAATTAATCTCTCCTTGTATTTTCAAAACTTGTATCATCAAAATATGTTTAATCAACCGTTATTTTCGCAAATTTGCTTAGAAAGCATTTCCACAGCCTCAGGCAATATCTGCCACTCAGCCTGCTCCATTACACGTCTCTGGAGTGTTTCGGGAGTGTCGCCCTCTTCAACGTTTACGGCCTTCTGCATAATTATCCTTCCGCCATCGGGAACTTCATTTACAAAATGAACCGTTGCCCCCGTCACCTTAACGCCGTATTTAAGAGCCTCCTCGTGAACTTTAAGTCCGTAATAGCCCTTGCCGCAAAACGACGGAATCAGCGCCGGGTGCACGTTAACGATCCTTCCGGGAAAACGTGACGTAAACTTTTCACTGAGAATACACATAAATCCTGCCAGCACGATAATGTCAATCTTCTCTTCTTCAAGCCTCTCAATAAGCTTTTCTTCAAAAGCCTCCTGACCAAGCTCTTTTTTATTAATGACCTCGCCGGGAATACCTGCGTACTTCGCTCTCATTACCGCAAAAGCATCGGGATTATTGGAAACCACAAGAGCAAGCTCTCCGCTTCTGAGCTTTCCTCGGTTCTGAGCATCAATCAAAGCCTGAAGATTTGTGCCGCCGCCTGAAACTAATACCGCAATCCGCGCTTTACTCATACGATAGTCACCTTTTCCTCGCCCTTAATGATGCTGCCGATAACGTAAGCGTCCTCGCCCATACCGTTAAGAATTTCAAGAGCCTTATCAGCCTCAGCGGCAGGAACTGTAACACACATACCCACACCCATGTTGTAAGTATTGAACATATCTCTCTCGGGAATGTTTCCGACCTTTGCGATAACGTCAAAGATAGGAAGCACTTTAACCTTGCTGCGGTCAATTTTCGCGCAAAGTCCGTCGGGAACAGATCTGGGAACGTTCTCGTAGAAGCCGCCGCCTGTGATATGTGAAATACCCTTTACGTCAACCTCTTCAAGAAGCTTCAGGATAGACTTTACGTAAATTTTTGTAGGAGTAAGAAGTGTCTCTCCGATAGTCTTTCCGCCAAGCTCTTCGCAAGGTTCATAGAGCATAGGATCGTTATTGTCAATGTTAAATACCTTACGGCAAAGTGAAAAACCATTTGAGTGGATACCTGAGGAAGCAAGAGCAATAACAACATCGCCCTCTGCCATTCTCGTATTGTCAATGATTTTCTTCTTGTCTACGATACCAACGGAAAATCCTGCAAGGTCGTACTCCTCTACAGGCATCATTCCGGGATGCTCTGCAGTCTCGCCGCCGATAAGAGCCGCGCCGGACTGTACACAGCCCTCTGCAACGCCGCCTACGATCTCTGCAATCTTTTCGGGAATATTTTTTCCGCATGCAATATAGTCAAGGAAGAACAAGGGCTTTGCGCCGCAGCAGATAATATCGTTTACACACATAGCCACTGCATCAATACCGATAGTGTCGTGCTTGTCCATCAGAATAGCCATTTTAACCTTTGTTCCGCAACCGTCTGTACCGGACACGAGAACAGGCTCTTCCATCCCTGCAAGGTCAAGGCCGAAGCAACCGCCGAAACCTCCTACGTCATCAAGACAGCCCTCTTTTTTTGTACGGGCAATGTGCTTTTTCATAAGCTCTACAGCCTTATATCCTGCGGTAATATCAACACCGGCAGCCTTGTAGCTTTCACTGAAACTTTTCATAATCTGTTTCCTCTCTTTTTCTATAATTAACTATTCAACAATTTATCTTTTTCAAGAACTGCCGCAGAGGCATCTTTTCTGGACTTATCAAGCTTCTCAGCAAGCTCGTCATCACTTACCGCAATGATCTGCATTGCAAGAAGAGCCGCATTGGCCGCGCCGTCAATGGCAACAGTCGCAACTGGAATTCCCGCAGGCATCTGCACCGTAGAAAGAAGTGCGTCAAGTCCGTCAAGAACAGAAGCTTTAATAGGAATACCGATAACGGGAAGTGTAGTATTCGCCGCAAGAGCACCTGCAAGGTGGGCCGCCTTTCCTGCCGCCGCAATAATTACCCCGAAACCATTCTTCTTCGCATTAACGGCGAAGCTTCTTGCTTCCTCAGGTGTTCTGTGGGCGGAATAAATATGTGCCTCATAAGGAACATCAAATTTTTTCAGCTGGTCAATAGCTTTCTGTACTACCGGCAGGTCGCTGTCACTGCCCATAACGATACCGACTTTCTTCATTAGCGGGTACTCCTCCTTGTTCTTTAAAACGTTGTAAAATAAGAAAACTGCTTGCAAAAAGTATGCAAACAGCCCTTTTAACCTATGATTACACTTTTTCCGCCGATAATGCTCTTTTTTCTGCACGCAAAGACAAAGGCATCGACTCTTGACAAGCCACCCTGACTCTGTATCAAAAATGCATTACAAAAACACGTTCCTGAAATAGACAAGACCTGTTCCCCCTCGGCAAGATAAAAGCCCTAAGAAGCCAGCTCAAAAAGCAAACTCCCTAGGGCTATAATTTACCACAAAACCACCCTAAAAGTCAATAGAATTAAGGGGTTTTCTCGCCGTTAACAGCTAAAAATTATCAGCAAATTTACACAGCTCACACATTCTCGTTGTAAACGACATCATAATCCTCGTCGTCATCCCAGGATTCATCCCAAGACGCAGCCCAAGACTCATCATAAGACTCATCGTAATACTCATCGTCATAATCGGGATACTCCTGCGCGCCAAAACCAAAGCCTTCCAATACGCTCTGGATTTTCTCCATATCAAGTTCTGAAACGTATGACTCAAAAGCATCGTCAGAATCAATCTTAGTAGCGTCAGCAGGCACTGCAGGCATTGTTACACCGGATTTGATTTCTATGAGGATTTTGGTTTCTGCAGACTCTTCATTCATCAACCACTTATCAACAGTCATCTTGTATGAATTCTCTGTAACTTCAATAGTACCTTCCAATACGACTGAGAACTCAGTATTATCTTCCTCCAACGTATCCGCGTCTTTAACGGACATAGGCGCTACCTTATTTACCACGGACAGCATTCCGCCTTTTGCTTCATACTTATATGCTTTTGTTTTAGCATTGTAAGTACCTGTCAAATCAAAAATTCTCTGTGTCTCGCCGTTAACAGTTGCATCTGCGTACAAAACTACGGTGAAAACGTCATCTTTAATATTGCTCTCCTTCACAATCTTAACAGTCGTAGGATCAGCTCCATCGTCTGCTTTGATGTCAACCACCATTTTAGGACCTGCGGGATTTACAAAGTCCGTGGTAGTAGATGTTAAATCAATATTAAAAGCGTCCTCACATTTTACAACAAGCTTTTCGACAGTGCTGTCAATGCAGTCTGTTTTATCATTAACGATAATATCAATACTATAGTCAACAACATCCATCTGGCTGATCATTGCAGAAATAAACTTCTTAACGTCAGTAGCAGTGGGAATCTCGGGTTCATAGGATTCTGTTACCCACTCACCGGTTTCTTCATCATAATATTCATAAGAAGAACCGCCGGCAAACAGACCGATGAATTCCAGAAGTTCCTCAATATCATCGCTATATTCGTCAAGAAGAGAGCTGATGAGTTTATCAAGAGCATATTTGTCAAGAGAATAAGACAATTTTACAGCGGGAACCTTCTCTCCGTTTATGTCAATTTCAATCTCCTCTGCCTTAAATCCGTCTTCTCCGGTAACGATATCCTTAATAGACTTTTCAAATTTTTCTTTCAAGTCGTCAATTTTAGTCTTAATCTCGCTGAGATCAGGAAGCTTGTTTTCAGTATCTTCGCCGCCGAGAATTACGTTACTGATGAGAGTGTCAACATACTCCTTTGTAACAGCTGCGTTGACGCCAAGGTCATCTGATGAAACAGTAACGCCGTCTGCTGTAAACCATGCATCTGCAGCTGCTTTTACGCCATCTGCATTAATGTCAAGGGTCAATGCATTGTCGCCGTTTTTCGCGCCATAAAGAATGAAATCAATGTACTCGCCTGCATACTCTTCCTCTGTAGGCTCAAGCTTTATTTGCATAGAATAATCATCGGAGAACCAATCCTTTGAATTCTCTGTAGAAGCCGTATTTTTCATAGCTGCAGAAAAGAATTCCATAGGATCCTTCTGAGCCATCTCCAGCGTAAGCTCTTCCTTCTGCGCTATACTATCAGAGGGCATCTCAGTGCTTCCGGCAGGATTTTTTTCGCCGCCATTATTGTCCTTGTTCTTATCCTTGCCGCAACCAACCAATGCAGTAGCCGCCACAAGAACTATTACAAGCACAAAAATCATAACTTTCTTAATATACTTGTTCATAAATTTAACCACCTTTCAACGTGATTCATACTTCACCACAATAATACAATAAACCCACAAAAAAGTCAATGTAAATACAAAAAATGAACCCCGATTGTCAAAAACAACCGAGGTTCATTGGCGCACCCAGCAGAGATCGAATCCACAACCTTTTGGTCCGTAGCCAAACGCTCTATCCAATTGAGCTATGGGTGCTGGCGGAAAGAGTGGGATTCGAACCCACGGATGGCTCACACCATCGCCGGTTTTCAAGACCGGTGCCTTAAACCAACTCGACCATCTTTCCATTAGCTTTTTCTTCTGCCGCCTTCAAGCGACAACTGCTATTTTAACAATTATCAAAAGTTTTGTCAACAAGAAAAAACAAAAAGCACGCAAAAAATTTTTTAATACTCCACCGACATAAGCATTAACCCATAAGGCGGCGCCGTAAAGCCCGCCATTGCCCTGTCATTGGCCTTGAAAATATCTCCGATACTTTCTGCAGTTCTTTTTCCTTCCCCTATTTCAAGCAAAGTCCCTGTCATAATCCGCACCTGATTATAAAGAAAACCATTGCCGCAAAACTCCACCGTCACAAGCCCTTTTACCAAATCGCTTTCAGAAATATTTACAGAATATATTTTCCTTACCGCCGACTTATTTTTAGGCACTTTTGTACAAAATCCTGAAAAATCGTGAATTCCCACAAGCCTTTCTGCGGCCTGACGCATGGCATCAAGGTCCAAGGATTTTTCCTTCAGATCCGGAAAATATGCGTATTTACGGAGAAAAACGTTCATTTCCTCTCCCACAAAAATATTGTACCTGTAGGTCTTTTTCACTGCGCAGAGGCGAGCGTGAAATCTTTCATCCGCCTCTTCCACCGCCACCACACGTATAGCCTCAGGTAAATATTTATTGAAATACTCTTTTACGTATGAAGCTTCTGCATATTTTCTTAGTTTAAAATTCGCCGTCTGGCCTACAGCGTGAACCCCTGCATCGGTACGCCCTGCGCCGTTAACGTCAACAGCCTCGCCGCCGACGCCGAAAGTTTCCGCAAGGCTCCCTGCAATACTCTCCAGCTTCCCCTGAATAGTATTGTCGGTGTTCCCCTGCTTCTGCCAACCCCTGAAATTGCTTCCGTCATAGCTGACGGTCATTTTGTAGTTGTACATCTGAGATAACCTCCTTGCAAGGAAAACACCGACGTTTAGTTTTTTGTGTTTCAAAATTTTTAAAAACTATTTTATTAATAGTTCTCTTCTCTTACCTCGAAAAAGCTCTGAGGATGAGCGCATACGGGACAAACCTCAGGGGCTTTCTTTCCGATAACCAAGTGACCGCAATTACGGCACTCCCACATAGTTTCCTCTGCCTTCTCAAAAACTTTTTTCATCTCGACATTGTCAAGAAGCTTCAGGTAGCGCTCTTCGTGAGACTTTTCGATAGCGGCAACCATTCTGAACTTTGCGGCGAGCGCTGTAAAGCCCTCTTCTTCTGCCTCTTTTGCAAAAGTAGCATACATGTCTGTCCACTCGTAGTTCTCGCCTGCAGCCGCAGCCTTAAGGTTCTCCGCAGTGTCAGCAAGAGCGCCAAGCTCTTTAAACCACATCTTCGCATGCTCTTTTTCATTGTCAGCGGTCTTCTGGAAAAGTGCCGCGATCTGCTCGTAGCCCTCTTTCTTCGCTACGCTTGCAAAATATGTGTACTTATTTCTCGCCTCAGATTCTCCTGAAAATGCAGCTCTGAGGTTAGCCTCTGTCTTTGTGCCTTTAAGCTTTTCATTAATAGCCATGGGTATCAAATCCTTTCTTTATGAATTAATATATATTGATTTTACTCAATTTCAATTGCCCCGTCAAGCAGTTCTTCCGCCTCGGAAAAATCATTTTTCACAGAAGAATACAATTTTGCGATGACTTCTCCCTCTTTAACATTGTCTCCCGTCTTCCTGCAAATTATCAGCCCTGCAGAAAAATCTATGGGATCACCCTTGCGAAGCCTGCCGGCGCCGAGAACCACACCGGCTTTTCCGATGCTCTCAGTATTCATTTTCGTTATCATACCGCTTTTTTTAGCCTTGTACTCACCGCAGTACTCCGCCTTGCAAAAAGAATCAATGTCCTCAAGGAAGGACAAATCTCCGCCCTGGGCCTTTATCCAGCCGCAGAAAGTCTCAAAAGCCTTGCCGTTAATGAGATTTTCCTCGCACCTGCGCCTTGCCTCTTCCAAGGGCATATCAAAGCACAACGAAACTATATTTTCAGCCAGCTTCAGGCAATTTTCCCTGAGATCCGAAAGCTCCTCACAGCCCTTATCGTTTCTGAGCAGTTTTACAGCCTCTTTGACCTCCAAAGCACAGCCGATAGCCTGTCCCAAAGGCACGTCCATATCAGAAATAATCGCAGCGCATTTCTTCCCGCAGCCCTTTCCTATAGAAACCATACAATCCGCCAGCGTCCTGGCATCGTCGTAAGTCTTCATAAAAGCACCGCTGCCGCATTTGACGTCAAGGACGATAATATCAGCTCCTGCCGCCAATTTCTTCGACATAATACTTGACGCAATCAAAGGAACACAGTCCACCGTAGCAGTTACGTCCCGCAGCGCGTACAATTTCTTATCTGCCGGCGCAAAATTTCCGCTCTGTCCTACAATGGCAATGCCTTGCGATGCCACCACGTCACGAAACTCCTGTTCCGAAAGCTCCGTGCAATAGCCCGGAATCGACTCCAGCTTGTCAACCGTGCCGCCTGTATGGCCCAGCGCTCTTCCTGACATTTTTGCTCCGATACACCCCAATGAAACCACCAAAGGAAGCACTACCAGAGAGGTCTTGTCGCCAACGCCGCCTGTGCTGTGCTTATCCACGGCCTTGCCGCCGTAACACGAAAGATCCGCCTTTTCACCGGAGTCACGCATAGCCTCTGTGAGAATCACGGTCTCCTCTTCGTTCATGCCGTTAATACATATTGCCATAAGGAGCGCCGCCGACTGATAGTCCGGTATCTCGCCGCTTGTAACGCCTTTTACCCAGAATTCTATCTCCTCACGGGACAATGCCTCTTTTTGTTTTTTCTTCTCAATAACGTCATACATCAGCATAGGCCCACCGCCTCTCCCATCAATTCAGATTTTTCTTCCCAAAGCCTTTCGGAAGAAGCTCCGAAAGGGAATATCTTTTTATTTCATCATTGCCATCAGAAGAAGTAAGAAGCACCTTCAACTCTTCCGGTTCTTCGCAAAACTCCGCCAAAAACTGCCGGCAAATTCCGCAAGGCGCACATTCAGACCCAAAATCTCCGTTCTTTCCGCCCACAACTGCTATTGCCTTTATTGCACGGCGACCATCGCTCACTGCCTTTGACACAGCCACTCTCTCAGCGCACACGGTAGCCCCGTAGGACGCATTTTCCACGTTGCAGCCTGTATAAATCTTTCCGTCTGCTCCCAAAGCCGCCGCTCCTACGTTAAACCCCGAATAAGGTGCGTAGGCATTATCGGCAGCATCCCGCGCCTTCTTAAGCAAGACGCTTTCTGTCAACGAATTTCCGTCGCAATCATATTTAACATCCAAAAGCTCAGCAACCGTAGCGGCAATATTGTCAAAGCCCTGCTTTGTCCCAAGATCAAGGACATAAGGCCTTTTTCCGGAGCAATTTATCTCTCCGCCAAACATAATAAACGGCACGCATTCCCTGGTGTGGTCTGTTCCTGGAAAACCGGGGTCACAACCGTGGTCTGCAGTTATCATCACCACGTCCTCGTCGCCAATGGCATCAAACAACTCAGGCAGCCACCTGTCAAATTCCGAAATAGCCTTGGCATATCCGTCAATGTCATTTCTATGCCCGTAGCTTGAGTCAAAGTCCACAAGGTTTATGAAGCACAGGCCCTCAAAGTCTTTCTTAGCATATTGCAACGCTTTCTCCATTCCGTCAGCATTTCCGCTTGTAGGAACAGCCTCCGTAATGCCCTTCCCTGCAAATATATCCTTGATTTTTCCCACAGATATAACACTTTTCCCCTGCTCTGAAATCATATCCAGCACAGTTTTTTCAGGGGGCTCCAAGGAATAATCGTGCCTTCGCGAGGTTCTCTTATAAGGATGCTCTCCCTCAAAAGGTCTTGCAATTACTCTGCCCACAGAATTTTCACCCACAAGCATTTCCCTTGCAATTTCACAATACTCGTAAAGCTTTTCAACAGGCACCACGTCCTCATGGGCCGCAATCTGAAACACACTGTCCGCAGAGGTGTACACTATAAGCGCGCCGGTTTTCACGTGTTCTTCGCCGTAATCCTTGATAACCTCAGTGCCTGAGTAGGGCTTATTGCAAAGAACTTTTCTTCCGGTACGGCGGGAAAACTCCTCTATTACATCATCAGAAAAGCCCTCCGGATACACGGGCAACGGCTTTTCCGAAACTATGCCGGCTATCTCCCAATGGCCTATGGTGGTATCCTTTCCCTTTGATTTTTCAACAAGGCGGCATACCGCTGACCCTTTTAAGCCTTTTTTGCAAAGTTCAGAACTAATTTTTTCTGAATTCTCAAAAACGGCGCAGTCTGCCCCTTCTATCAAGGGCAATCCCAGCGCCGTCAGGTTCGGTATATTAAAAAAATCAGATCCGCTGACAGACCTTAACGTGTCAGCGCCTTTATCTCCGAAAGCCTCCGCATCCGGCGCATTGCCAATGCCGAAACTGTCCAGAACTATCAAAAAAATTCTTTTTACAGGCATTTTCCATACCCCCGCAACAAAAATTTTATTTTCCGTCAATTCTCTTTGCTGTTTCCAGCGCAATTTTCATCATATCAGTAAAAGTATTCTGTCTGTCCTCTGCGCAAAGTGACTCTCCTGTAACAACGTGGTCCGAAATAGTACATATCGCCAAGGCTCTCTTGCCTGCCCTTGCCGCATTCATATAAAGGCCTGCGGCCTCCATCTCCACAGCCATAACACCCATTTTGCCCCACAGCGCCGTACCTCTCCTGTTCTCAGGAAGATCACCGTCGTCACCGTAAAAAGCATCTGACGAAAGCAAATTGCCCACGTGATATTTTACACCAAGCTCTTCGGAAATATCCGCAGCAGTTTTCAGAAGCTCATAGCTGGCAATAGGCGCAAAAGTACCCGGCAGGCCGTAATGATCAGCGTATGCAGACGTAGTGCAAGCGCCTTGCCCCAGAACCACGTCCCTGACCTTTATATCCTTGCTCATAGCCCCTGCAGAACCGATTCTGATAATATTTTTCACGCCGAAAACGTTGTACAACTCATAGCTGTATATACCAATGGAAGGGATCCCCATTCCGCTGGCCATAACACTTACACGGACTCCGTCATAATATCCTGTATATCCCTGAATTCCGCGCACGTTGTTCACCAAAACCGCATTTTCAAGAAAATTTTCCGCAACGAATTTCGCTCTCAAAGGATCCCCCGGCATAAGCACCGTCTCAGCAAAATCCTCCGGTTTAGCGTTAATGTGCGGTGTAGGATAAGAAATACCCATATAAGTCACTCCTTTTTATAGATTGTCAGCATTTTCCGCTTATTCCTCTGCGGCATATTCCTTCAGCTGAATTTTAAAATTCGCATTGAGAGTACGAAGCTCGTCAATGAACTCCTTTACCTCTGCCATATCCTTTATGCGAACTGCATAGGTAAGCTCTGTAACCGTTCCGCCGCTGATAATTCTGATACTTTTAAGATTATAAGCATTGGTATACTTTTCAAGCACCTCATCAAAAAGTCCGTCATAATCAATATTTTCAGGCACAGCCACCTTGAGTATCTTCTTCTGATTCTTTTTCTTGCCTGAAGAGCAAGCAGTATAAACCGCCAGAATAATGCAAGTGATTACCACAAAAACAAGTGCAGAAAGATAATGTCCCACACCTGCCGTAAAGCCTGCCCCCATGCCAAAGAATATGCAAACAAGGTCCTTTGGCTTAATAACAACACTCCTGTATCTCACAAGAGCAAGCACACCGGCAATACCAAACGCCGTAGCAACGTTGGTCCCTATAACCGAGATCATAAGCGCCACAATAACGGGAATCAGAAACATCACAAGTCCAATATCCTTGTCAAAGGAAAACTCATCTGACGTCAATTTATACGTAAGAAAAATTATGCCTCCCAGCACTATTGCCACGCCTATCGCCGCAGTAATCGAAAGAATATTTGCAGTGCTGTTAATATTAATAATTTCATTCAAAAAGTTTCTGAACATTTTTCAAATCTCCTTCGTCATCATTCTTCTGTTTCACATTGACCCTCATAGGCGCATAATGCGAGCAATATTTTGAAAAGGTCTGATTTCTGTAATTATATTTCCCTAAAATCTTAACCAACCAATAAGGCAGGTCCTTCTCTGTTTTTAATTCAAGTATCGCAACGTTCTTCGGACAAGTTTTCTCTCCGCGAGTCCCCTTGGTAAGGTCCAATTCATCCCCTCGGGTCCTGAGCAAAAAGTCAAAAGTTATCCTTAGTCCCTTATCCTCCAGCGCCACCAACGGCAACCGCTCATAACTTACCACGTTTACCGGTTTCAGGTTCTTCGACACAATAACTTGCCGCAGCTCCTTCAATATCTGAGGATTTGTACTCTCATATTTTTCTATATCAAAATCATATTTTTTCTCAACGCATTCGTCAATAAATGCCATGGCATCTCCAAGCCGCATTCTCACACGCCTTTTCACTACCAGCCCGTCAATTTTCCCCTTTATTTCAAGGAACGCAGGTGACTCCGCAGTATTATGCTTTCCGTAAACCCGAAGCCTCACCTTTTGTCTGAAAAAGTCATTGTTTATGGTCTCATAATAGCACTGCAGCTGCTCGTTATCAAGGTAAATACTGCTGATAGTATAAATTCCGTATTCATTTACGTGTTCGTCCGCCTTAACGTGTGGCAACAGGTCGTCAATCATCCTGTCCATATCGTCATAGGACAACGGGAATTTGAACTCATACCTGCTGAAATTATCTTTAAACATAAACTTAAATCCTCCGGGAATCGCTCCCAGTTTATCATCTGTTACTGAAATAATCCTGAATAAACCGTTGACAAAGCACTGCAATCAAACTAAAATATTATTAAAGAGTGCTTACCCATAACGGTTAAGCTCCGTATTATAATTGATTAAAAAATAATCGTCCGCGGCTGGAACCTATGGGGCGATTATTTTTTTGGTTGTCCGTACACTACAACAAGTAAAGATACAATTGTCAATACAATCATCAATGTTTCGTATGTAGTCATTGGTATCACCCTCCTTTCATTGAAAAGCCAAAGCTCTTCTCCGCAAAGGAGCATAACCGCCTATTCCGTTACCGTCTCTCGCAGGAAACGGTCGCGGCTTTTACACAGTCGTGGGTAAAGCACCCACTGTAGCCAAGGCATCTCACCTCAGCCGAACATTATTCTAACAAAGCTCTTAACAAAAATCAAATTCACCGGGAAATAAATGTTGCTTTACTTGATCACTTCGTCAACAAGCTCACGCACCGCACCACGGCCGCCGTTTGCCTTGCAAACGTATTTTACGGCCTGTCGCACTTCCTTCACAGCATCTGCAGGACACGCAGTCAGCCCGCAATATCCAATGCAATCAATGTCATTAACGTCGTCACCTATGTACGCAATCTCCTCAGCAGAAGCACCGTACTTCACCGCAACCTCTTTCAGAACAGAAAGCTTGTCGGAAACGCCCTGATAACACTCTTTTATCTTCAGATCCTTTGCCCTGGCAGCCACAATCTCAGAACTGCGACCTGTAATAATCACAGGCGTAACGCCTATCTTGTCAAGGGTCACAATGGCATACCCGTCCTTTATATCAAAGGCCTTCATAAGCTCGCCGTTTGCCCCCATATAAATATGTCCGTCGGTAAGAGTTCCGTCAACGTCCATCACCAGAAGCTTTATATTCTTTTTATTAGTTCCTGAAAAATTCATCTTACAATACCCGCCTTTAAAATATCCTGCATAAGCACAGTTCCCGCCACAGCCCCCTGCTCATCAAGCACGGGCATACAAGTAATATGCATATCATTCATTTTCTGGAGCGCATTTACTGCCATCTCCGCAGAATTTATAAACTTAGGATTCTTCGTCATATAATCATCAACAGTAACGTTGTACACATCAACGCTCTTCTCAAGCATTCTCCTGAGATCTCCGTCGGTAATAATGCCCAGAAGCTTTCTATTATCGTCAATAATGGTTACCATGCTAAGGCCCTTGGTACTCATCTCCACGATAGCGCTTCTTAGCGTACTGCCTGTCAGAATTTCAGCGTTGTCATCACCTGTATGCATAATGTCGCTCACTTTTACAAGAAGCGTCTTTCCCAACGTCCCTGCAGGATGATGCAAGCCGAAGTCTGCCTTGGTATAATTTCTCGCCCTTGAAGAAACCACCGCCAATGCATCTCCCAACGCCAAAAGCGCCGTAGTGCTACTGGTAGGCGCAAGGTGCATATAGCAAGCCTCCTCCATCTCCGGAAATTCGTAATTATATTGGCAGCCCTTTGCCAAAGTTGATCTGATGTTTCCTGTAAGGCCAACTGTGACACAACCAATCTCGCGAAGCACAGGCAGAAGCTGTGTAACCTCCGTGCTCTCACCGCTGTGGCTCATAAGAAAAACAACGTCCTTCTTTTCCACCATTCCCAGGTCACCGTGCATTGCCTCGCCGGGATGCATAAAAAAGGCAGGCGTACCAAGGCTTGCAAAGGTAGCAGCAATTTTCGTGCCGATGTGTCCCGGCTTTCCCATGCCGGTAATGACCACCTTACCCTGGCAGTTAAGAACCAATTCCAGCATAGTCCTGAACTCCTCGCCAAGGCTGTCCCTCACCTTTTCAAGGGCAATTATTTCCTTATCTATAACGCTTTTCGCCTCTTTTACAACGTCAAAATCAAGTGTCATCACTGCACCGCCTCATAAACTTTTTTAAGCTTTTTAAGAAGCTCCTTCATCTCTCCCAAAGGCACCATATTAGGGCCGTCAGACTTTGCATTATCAGGGTCCGGATGGGTCTCCATAAAGAGTCCGTCTGCACCAACTGCAATAGCCGCCTTGGCAAGATACTCAACGTAGCAACGGTTGCCACCTGTGCTGGTTCCGTTGCCGCCGGGCTTTTGCACACTGTGGGTAGCATCAAATATTACGGGCACACCGAAGTCCTTCATAACCCGCAGACCTGTCATATCCACAACCAATGTATTATACCCAAAGCTGGTGCCTCGTTCGCAAAGCATAACGTTGTCATTTCCTGACTGACGCACCTTTTCAAGGCAATTCTTCATATCCCAGGCCGCCAAAAACTGCGCCTTCTTAATATTTATGCACTTGCCGGTCTTCGCCGCAGCCACCAGAAGGTCTGTCTGTCTGCAAAGAAACGCAGGAATCTGCAATATATCTGCAACCTCTGCCGCAGGCGCCGCCTGCCATGCCTCGTGAATATCGGTGCAAACAGGCAACCCATAAGTATCCTTAACTTTCTTCAATATCTCCATGCCTTTTTCAATGCCGGGACCTCTGAATCCGTTAATGGAAGTACGGTTAGCCTTGTCAAAGGAAGCCTTAAACGTATAGGGAATCCCCAGCTCCTGGGTAATGGCCTTCATCTCTGCGGCAATACTCATTACCATCTCTTCCGACTCAATGACACAAGGTCCTGCAATTAATTGAAACATAGTAAAAACTCCTTTAAAATGTCTAAAAAATCCTTTAATTATACGTAAATTCTATTGACAAAAGTACCAACGAAACAACCGTAAATATTAATATTATTTACTCTCTCAAAACCAAGAATGACCATTGTCATTCTTGCTACGATAAAGCGACAGCTTTTTCGTATGACCACCTCCCTTCCGGGGACATCACCATCCGAGAACAAGGAGTATAACCGCCTTTCCGCCGTACCGTTTTTACACGGCAGCGACGACACCTCAACGCCAAGGGTTTCCCCTTAGCAATTACATTTTACCAACCATCTTTTCAAAAATCAAATTTCCCAAAAAATATTTTATTTAAGGGAAATAAATGTTCTTCCGGCAGAACATTTACGCCTGAATCCAGCAAAACCAGTGCGCTAAACCCCCTCACTCTGCCAGACCGTTCTCAATCATATATCGCTCAACCTGCACCCTGTCCTTAGGCGTATCAACAGACAAGGTCTTGCAGTGTGCATTGATATAATAACAATCCTTGCGGTTCTCAATAAATCTGAAGGAATCATTCTCCTCAATCTTCTCAATAGGACCTCTGGGTGTCGCATGATAATACTCCAACGCACCGTGTGTAAAAGCGCCGACACCTACAAACTTCTGAAAACGCCTTTATTTACGCATAAATTCTATTGACAACCACTAGTATTTGACTTAAAATAACCACAAGGAGATTACTTGCAGTTTTTTGTGTTGATGAGTAAAGCAAACTCTTCTTTTCTTATTAATTGTAACACAAAATGTTTTGTTTGTATAGTATATATAATTTGTTTTTTGTGCAGAAGATTTGTTAGGAGGACAATATGAAAACAATAAAATTATTTTTCACAGGTTTTTGGTCAGATTTTAATATCAACGATAATATGTTCACAAAAATTTTACGCAAAAAATTTAACATCGTTATCGATGGTGAAGATCCTGATTTTCTTATTTGCTCCCCCCTTGGAAAACCCTACGAATACATGAAGTTTGATTGTCCAAGAATTATGTATTCTGGCGAATATCTTAGCCCTGATTTTTCTGCCATAGATTATTTTATAGGCTATGATAATATTGATTTTGGAGATCGTTGTTTTAGATTTCCTCTTTATTTACATAATAGTCAGTGTACCTTCAACAATGGAATTGCGTTGACGAAAGATAAAGCAAAACAAATATTACAAGAAAAAAAATATTTCTGTAATTACATTTTTGGTCATGACACCGCTTTAGGAAAGAGAGAAGAAATTCTTGAAAAATTATCTCTTTATAAAAGAGTCGAATGTGCAGGCACACATCGCAACAACATGCCCGATGGCCAGGTTTACACCTATCATACAAAAAAAGAACTTATGAAACTATGTAAATTTTCTATTGCGGCAGAAAGCGTATCTTATCCCGGCTTTGTTTCCGAAAAACTAGCGCACGCCTTCAGGGCACACACAATTCCAATCTATTATGGTGCACCTGATGTTGGTGAAGATTTCAATGAAAACGCATTTATTAATTGTATGAGCTATAACAACATTGATGATGCTATTGAAGCAATAATAGAAATTGATAACAATGACGATTTGTACATCAATATGTTATGTGAGAACAGTTATAATCTTGTCAATTATGAAGAAATTATGATAAATAAACTTGAGTCATTTTTATACAATATTTTTATTCAAGATAAGGGGGCTGCATATAGGAGGCCACGATTCTATCGTGCAGGACAACACGAATCATATTTGAAGGAATATAATGAATTTATAACAACACTTCCTTATCGTGTTTGGAAAAAGTGCAAGTAAGTCAGCTATAATATTTGTTTCATTGGCAACCATTAAGAATCAGGAGAGTTAGTCTATGAAGAAAAATTTATTATATCTCGATGGTATGAGAGCTTTAATGGCTATAAATGTTATTCTTTGTCATTTTGTATGTGTCTATTTTCCAGAAATGTACTTTCCTGAAAAGGTGGGGACTTTAAATTTTTTTGCTACAACCCCTTTGAATGTATTAGTAAATGGAAATGTTGCCGTTGTTTTCTTTTTTGCACTTACCGGATTTCTCGTAGGTCGAAGTGTTTTTATTAAGAAAAACAATGATATCTCCATAATCGACAAATTAAAAACACGATATATAAGGCTGCTTCCCCTAGTTATTGTCGCAACCCTGTTTACATTTGTTACAATGCAAACAGGATTACAATATCATCTTTCAATAACGAGCGAATATGTTAATACAAGCTTTTTGCATTCCTATTGTAATTTTGAACCAACTCTTATCAACCTAATTTCACATTCTATATTTTGGCCTTTTGTGGACTTTAGTGCATATATTGGACCGTTCTGGACAATAAAATATGAACTTTGGGGATATATTATTGTGTTGATTTACGCAACATGTTTAAAAAAGTCCAGATCCCGTGAATGGATTTATTTAATCGTTATTGTGGTGATGGCAATTTGTTTAGACTCTTATTATTGTATCTTTATAATGGGTTTATTTGTTGCAGATCTCTGTTTTAATACAAATCCTTCATTTTTAAAGAATGTTTATCAAAAATTATTTAACAAAAAGCCTCTTGTTTTTATTCTCTTCCTGATATCATTGTATTTCTCATGTTGCCCAATGTATGAAAAGTCTTCCCTTTACTGTTTTTGGTATAAGCTTCCCCTGCTAAATCATATTTTGTTACGCGGCTTTGGAATAGCGTTATTTTTATTAGTTACAAATAATTCTATAATTATTCAAAAAATACTATCAGTAAAACCGCTCGTTGCATTAGGGCATATTTCATTTGAAACATATGCTCTGCATTGGCCTATCATGCTTTCATTACAAGCAGGTTTATTTTTGCTCTTTGAAAAACAGATGAATTATAGTTCAGCTGCTTTGTTACCTTTTATAATCACTTTACCTGTAATATATATTGTTTCATTCTTAACAAGTTTTCTATTAAAACAAACCAATAAACTAGTTAAAAAATGTTGTACTCATACAAAAAAAGCGTGATGAATCACGCTTTTTTTGTATGAGTATCATATTCTAAAGTCCTTATTTCTCACCCTAACTGTTCTCTTACGTAATCTGTTGTCATCAATTTTGCAACAATCCCGGGCACATCCAAAAGCGTTGTATCGTGGCTTGTATAAGCCTTGTCCTCAAACTCTATTTGTCCTTCCACGACAAATTTATCGTAGTTAAGGTCTCTGTTGTCCGCAGACACACGATAATAATCCCCCATATCCTCTGAACGAAGTCTTTCTTCTGCAGTCATCAACGTTTCATATAATTTTTCACCGTGACGAGTTCCAATCATTCTGGTACCTGTGTCTCCAAAAAGCGACTGAACAGCTTTCGCAAGGTCTCCAATTGTAGATGCATCAGCCTTTTGTATGAACAAATCTCCGGGCTTAGCATTATGAAACGCAAAATTCACCAATTCCACAGCTTCATCCAAATTCATAAGAAATCTTGTCATGTTCGGATTCGTTATAGTTATAGGCTTTCCTGCTTTAATCTGGTCGATAAAGAGAGGAATAACGGAGCCTCTGCTACACATTACGTTGCCATATCTTGTACAGCAAATGATAGTTTGACCACGTTCGGCCGCAACACGCGCATTTGCGTTAATTACATGCTCCATCATAGCCTTAGAAGTTCCCATTGCGTTTATGGGATATGCCGCCTTGTCAGTGGAAAGGCACACAACTCTCTTTACACCTTCTTCTATAGCAGCATGTAAAACATTATCGGTTCCTATAATATTAGTTTTTACAGCCTCCATAGGAAAAAACTGACAGGAAGGTACTTGCTTTAATGCTGCCGCATGAAAAATATAGTCAACACCGTACATAGCATCTCGCACAGAACCGAGATCACGCACATCTCCAATGTAAAATTTGACCTTTCCCGCAACGTCTGGATGCTCTGCCTGCAAAGAATGTCTCATATCATCTTGCTTTTTTTCATCACGGGAAAAAATACGAATTTCTCCGATATCTGAATTCAAAAAGTGTTTCAATACGGTGTTGCCAAAGGAGCCTGTTCCTCCGGTTATCATAAGTGTTTTTTGTTTATACATATGCAACCTCCTAAAAATAACATTGATACTACTCCGCCAGACCGTTCTCAATCATATATCTCTCAACCTGCACCCTGTCCTTAGGAGTATCAACAGACAAGGTCTTGCAGTGTGCATTGATATAATAACAATCCTTGCGGTTCTCAATAAATCTGAAGGAATCATTCTCCTCAATCTTCTCAATAGGTCCTCTGGGTGTCGCATGATAATACTCCAGCGCACCGTGTGTAAAAGCGCCGACACCTACAAACTTCTGATATGCATAGTTCATCTCGCCCTTAGGGAACGGGATAGGCGCACGTGAAATAAACAGGCAGATGCCGTCCTTATTCGTAACGATCTTAAGGTTCGTAGGATCCACCACCTCAACAGGGTTTGAAAAATCCGTCATAAGGTTTGACACGTAGAACCCATCCTCGGGAAGTTTCTCAGGAATACACTTCACAATGTCATCAGCCATTACCAAGGGCTCGTCCCCGTTAATCATAACGTAAAGGTCAGCCTCCACCTTGTGAGAAACCTCATACAAACGCTCCGTAGCGGTTTCGCAATCCTTGGACGTCATAATAACCTTCGCGCCAAATCCCTCTGCCACCTCTTTAATTTCCTCGCTGTCCGTGGCAACGTAAACCTCATCCAGCGCCGCAGCCTCTTTGCTGTGCTTCCAAACCCAATACACCATAGGCTTTCCGCAAATAAGCGCCAAAGGCTTGTTATTAAAACGAGTAGACCCGCCTCTCGCAGGAATCATACCGATAATTTTCATGATAAACATCTCCCTTTTCCGCGGCTAATACACATCCGCACTAAAACTAATGATACTTATTTAAGTATATCGCAAAAACAGCACAATAGCAAGAAAAATTCCACATATAACGAATTCCTCTTTGTTTGAACATATCGTAACAAATAAATACAATCAAAGAGGGGGGAACTGCATCATGATTTAATAATTAAAAATTAATACGTATACTTTATCTCAAAAATTGTTTTACATAAGAATAAACACTGGCAAACATATTCTTTAATAATATCTAAAAGATTAGTAAGCATTGTCGGTTCAACACCCCAAAAACTACATTAAGAGAAAGATCCAACCCTCCATTCATTATAATTCAAACATCGACTTATTTGGGAATGTTCTTTGCAAAATTTCATCAAGATTTTTTTTAATATTAGTAAAATTCTGTTCTGTCACATCAATCGAATCATTTAGACAAATCATTTTATATTTTGATGAAGCAAAGGCTTTGTCTATTTCGTGTAAATCCTTGCTTAATGTACCAAACTTCCTACCATAGTAATCAACACCAACGGGAACGAAGTCACCCTGCATAACTTCCCATAATGTAACAACATAGTGAAAAAGATCATAGGAGGTTCTAAACTTATGCAAACATGACTCATCCAGTTCTGTTTGCAAAACAGACCACACGACTTCAAAATCAGATTTTCGAAATGGAACCCCTAGATGCGAAAAATACAACCCTGGCAAATAGCCATCTCGGTATGCAAACAAATTATACCTACGATCATAACCATAGTTTCTATTAAACCACAATTCAGGATTTTTTTCTACGCTTTCACTAAAATTAAAGCATCCGTTAACCATCCCTACCGCACTCAACTGTTGATGAACAAAAGGCCCATTGTAACGGTAATTCCTCAAAGGATACGCTATTGCACAATATTTAGGCAAGCCATTGAAAAAAAAATCCTTTGGCAGAACCGGTTTAGACAAGTACATATCATCATTAAAATAAATAAAGTATTCGCTTAACCCTTCTATCCGATGGAGATTCATCTCTATCACCGTCGAATTATATGTAGGCAAATATTCCCTAGGGATAAAATCACTATGTTTTACTATATTCAGCTTTGGATGTTCGGTATTCAACCAAGAAGGAAGATGCCCCCAAGTTACCAGGTGAATCTTCCTCACCCAAGGAGCATACCGCTCAACAGCACGAAACCAATATAGAAAATGCCCCCATTCCCTGTATCGAGCATTACCATTTCCCTTTTTGTCAAATGGTAAATAATTCTCCTTTTCTCTTTTCCACTCTGGATCATTGCCATCAACCCAAGTAACCACAAAATCAACAGGTTCCTCAAATAAATTTTTATTGTTCTTTTTTTTTAAAAATGATTTTACATAGCCCGACCAGTAAACGCTTTCCGTATGACACCAATACCGAAAAAGCTCCAATAAGCTATTCATAAAGCACATCTCCTTTTTACTCTTGTTGCTTTTTCTTAAAAATCTTATTAAAAATCCCACAAATTAATGCTTTCTCTTCTCTGTTGAAAACAATTTTCCACAAACATATACAATACGCAATTACATACACAAAAACACCAACAAAAAAACAACTAATCTCAAAAAAATCAATCCAGTTTGAAATTATCAGCGTTATACAACATAAGAGCCCACCAATAACAATTATAGGTAACAGATTTTTCCAAAAGCGAGGAATGTCCAAATGAATTTTTTTCCAATAATACCAATTCATTATCAAACCTTGACCGATAACATATGATAATCCTGTAGGAATTGCAGCGCCTACTATTCCGTATTGTTTTGTTAACAAAATTGTTCCCACTACATTTAAAAGCGCAATTCCTAAATAAACAAGTGCTCTGAAACTATGCTTATTTTTAGCCTGTATAATACTGTTGGCAACGCTTTGTGTTAAGGGAATACAATCTGGAATCATAATAATTATGGCAACCCAATACGCCAAATAATATTCCGGGCCGGCATAAAATTCCAAAAATTGCCGTCCAAAAGCTATAAACCCAGAACACACCAATACAACAACAAAACTCTGAATACGACCAACCTTGATTACCAAATTTGAAAGTTCTTCATCACTACAACCTGAAAAAACCAATTTATTTGCTTTAGGCATAAAAACGCTAGATGAGGCTTGAGCCAAACTGAACATAATACTAGAAAAGGTATATCCCACACTGTAAACAGCTGCTCCTGTTGTCGCTAACTCCGGAATCGCACCAATAACAATTAGATCTGTTGATGTATTAATTCGGCTTACTATGGTCGATACAAAAATCCAAAAAGAAAAAAATAAAACTTCTTTTAAAATCGGGAACGGCATATTTTTATACCTTGGACGAAGCCCCAATGCTTTTCGGACGTAAACAACATAAAGAATGCGTATAATAACATTAATAACGAGAGAAACAACCGTCATTCCTATAGAGCGGTATCCCATAAATAGAATTACCAAATTGATGATAGGGACTACAATCGTAGAAAGAATATTCAACAATTGAATAAAAACAAAGCGTTCATGTGATGTTACTTCTGAATTATACGCAGTAGCCGAAAAGCCAACAGCAGTATTTACAACCATAATGGCTACCAATATTTTCATTCTAATCATTTCTGTGTTTGTCAAAGATTCGCCATATAAAACATCTAAACATAACACAAGAATGCCGCCTACTAGTAGGGTTAAAAAGGTTATTATGCTAAAAATTAAATTAAAAAGGCCAAAGACATTTTCTTCAGCCGCCTTCCCTCTTTCAACATTTGCTTTAATTAGATAACGACTTACAGCCGCTCCTAAACCAAAAGTCATTAGCGAAAGATAACTTGTAGTACTGGTGGCAATTTTATATAAACCATATTCGCTTTGCCCTAACAATTTCAACATTATAGGGGTGTAGAACAATGGAATTAAATTTCCTATTCCTATATTGAGATAGCTAAGGATCATCCCTATCTTAATTTGTTTTGTGCTGTCGCTTTTCAATATCCTCAATTGCCTCCTCAAAAGTCATTTTATCAAAAACGTTAAGTTTCGTTGTCCTAGTTGCGTTGATAATCTTTACGTCGGTCTTATCAATAAACCGCCGCACGTCCAAGTAGGCCCTTGTCGTATTGCCGAGGTCGTGAACTACTTCATTGGCCACGTCATCGTCATAGCCATCGCAAAAATAATTTTTGACGCTGGGGTCAATAATTACTTCACCGTTTTCAGTTATCACCTTGTCAAAATTGTGATCTACACCCAAAAGGTAAATATATTTGTATCCCATGTGCATCGCCAGCTGCATACAAGCAATGGTAACAGTACCACGCATATTGACTTGTTCTGTACAATCAAGAGAAAACCCTTCCGGCTGATCTTTTTCACGTCTATCATTTCTGAAAAAATGATGTGCTCCTTTTACTTTTATCCCAAGGTAATACTTGTTCTGAAGCGGAATAAATTTGTGCTTAACAGGAATTTCATTGACCTCATCAAGAATGTCCCTTATGAGCACGTGATCAGTATTGACATAATAGGTAGGACGCCACTTTGTCTGAGGGAAAATGCGGAACACTCGGTTCACCGCAAAGCTGTCGATATTGTTCTCATGAAGTGTGTCCAGATCCTCTGTTGTGAGACTTGGACCGTTTCCAATGATAAAACAACTTTCTCCCAGGTGGGAATTATGTATTTTTTTCATATACCTGCCGTAAGGTGTGTGCTTAAAGTGCTTTAGCAAAAACGTCTGCGTGTGCGCTTGTATTGACAATAACGGATGATGTTTCATATTAATATCCCCTGAATTTAATCCTAAACTAACAACATTTTTATTATACTAAACTTTTCTTGTACAGTCAAATCACTTAAACAAAGCCTCAAAGTCATAAGCATGAACAAACTCCCTCATGCTTTCCACAACTTCATCAGCATTCTCCTTTGTCACCAACCCATGGCCTTCTGCCATAGACTGAGTCATCCAACTGTTTATTTCCTTGCTGTAGTGAGAGTAGTCCTTGTAGTTATCAAGATTTGTAATGATTTCAGTTTCATTGTGATAGAAGAAAATCGTTACGTTCTCATATTCAAGAAGGCGATTTATTGCATGCTTAACCGCATCCATTGTAATATCAAAGGTACCATTCTGAACTTCTTTATCCCAATATAAAACGCTGAAGGGCACAAAAAAGAAAGTAAATTTTGTCCCCGGATTTGCTTCAATCAAAGGAATAATATTGACATCAAGGTTTTCGTCAACTTTTTCTATTAATTTTGAAGCATCAGTTTGTTGCTTTTGCTTTTCAGACCTTTGGTAGGTTGACAGCATAGCCTCTTTCCCAAAAACTCCGAACAGTGTTTCTCCCCTGCGCTCAGCGTTCTGTTGCTGACCTTTTAGTGTCCCTAGCAGGTTGTTCATGGTGTAGTGATAAAAAATATCAATATTAAGAAGATATGATGCATCTTTTACGCAGTCATCCCTGTACAGATATTCCGGCAACGGATAGCGAGGCTCCGTAGAACTGCCAAGAAGCTGAAACTCGTCAAGCTCCCAATATACATTCTTAATATTGTTGTCACTTCTGAAACACACGTCAAGAATCGTTTTCATATTGTAGGTAGTACCTCCCGAGTAGGGAAGACGCACCATATTGCAACCGAAAAGCTCATCACATTCGTCCACATCAGTATTTTCTATCATTAACGTACCAACCATCACCGCATCATATTCATAATGCTCTGCGATTCCCGGATTTGAGTACATTTCGCCGTATTCATAATAAGAAAACAATTTAGACTCTGTTCCGTATTGAAGAAGTGGGTCGGTTACATACATTACAGCAGCAAACGCTGCCAGACACAATACCGCTGAAATTACAAAAGACAACGTCCAAAGCATTGATTTTTTCACAAACCCACCTCCTAAAAATTAAAATAAAGAAACGTGCTTATTCCCGACAATGAAAGCACACTGTAAACAAACAATATCATTGTAAAGATCCAATTGCTAAATTTAGGATTACAATCAATCACCTTTTCATTGGTGTTTTTACAGAATACAGCCACAAACAAAAAGATCAGCGAAAAAGCAATGATTACTGCAACAAAAGGCAAAAACTGTGAAAAGACACTAATTAAGGTAGGCTGAAGCAATGTTTCCGTAAGTTCTGCATTGATGCCCAAACCGCCGCTAAATACTCTTTTAAACAACGCATTTGCATTGCCTATCGATGTGGCACGAAAATATGTCCAGGAAAAATTCAGGAACAAGAAAGTTCCTATCCACTTTATTGCTTTAGGAACCTTTGACAAAGGCTTGTCCAGAAGTCTCGTGAGAACGTTGGCAATGCCGTGGAACAATCCCCAGAAAATAAAAGTATACCCTGCACCATGCCAAATACCGCTCACCAGAAACACAATAAATATGTTAAGATATTTTCGAATTTCGCCCTTTCTGTTTCCTCCCAAGGGTATGTAAATATACTTTGTCAAGAAACGAGTAAGTGTCATATGCCAACGTTTCCAAAAATCCACAATATCCGTGGCTTTATACGGAGAATTAAAGTTTTGCGGAAGCTTAATATTGAACATTAAACCAATACCCGTTGCCATGTCACAGTATCCTGAAAAGTCAAAATAAATCTGCAAAGTATATGCAAATATTGTCAATATCGCCTCAAAGGAATTTAGCGATGCAATATGAAGATGTCCGTAATCAACAATTTTCCCGAAAGTGTCTGCAACGATAACTTTCTTTGCCAAGCCTATAGAAAACGCCTGTATTCCGCACACTAGGTTGTCAAAATTAATTTTTTTGTTCTCTATACTTTCAAACTGCGGAAGCATTTCACCGTGCAAAACAATAGGACCTGCAACCAACTGCGGAAAGAACGTAACAAAAAGTGCGTAATCCGCAAAATGATAGTCAGGAACCTCTTTTTTATACGTATCAATAAGATACGACAGTTGCTGGAATGTAAAGAAACTTATTCCAAGTGGCAAAACTATGTTCAGCAAGTTGAACTCTGCAGAAAAAATGGTGTTGATATTAATGATCAGGAAGTCAAAATATTTAAAGTAAAACAGGAGACCAATATTGGCAACAATACCTATTACGAATACACTTTTTCTGAGACCGTTACTTTTATCTTCAAGACGCCTTATAACTTTTCCCAATATGTAATTTAGCAGTATACTTGACACAATAATCAATAGATACCACGGGTTAAAATAGCCGTAGAAAAACAATGAAGCGACAATCAGTACGTATTTGCTCAATGTGTACTGCTTGAAGCGATTGAGTCCAAAGTATGCCGCAAATGTAATTGGCAAAAATAATAATATAAAGACATATGAATTGAATAGCATAATTGTCTCCTTTTACTATATAACTTGACTTACACGCCGATTTTAAGCAAATTCCTCACCCAACAAGTAATGTTCGGCATTAACAAATAAAGCCTCATCCAAAGCTTTTGCTTAGAAGATAAATCCCCTTGTCTTTTCCAATCAACATCGCAGGCTTTTGCAATTGAATGTATTTGCTTGCTGTATATACCTTCAGGATCTACGGCCTTATTACTGAGTAACTGTTGTGAATGAAACATACAGGTACCGATTAACTGCGCCTGAGCATGACCTGCAAGAGATGGATATTTCGCACAGATAAACTCCGTACGTTTTTGAGTTGCCTCAAGACCATCTAAGCGTTTCAAAGAATATGAGGCACCCATTATGCTGCCTTCGCGCTGAAAATAGCAATAAAGCACATCGGTAATATGTACTAATTTTTTGCAATTAGCAATAATTTGGTATGTCCAGAAAACGTCCTCGTGATACTTGCCCTCTGCAAACTCAACAGTGATTATTTCTCGCTTATAGAGTTTGTTCCATACAACCTGCCTGAAGTGTCCGTCCTCAAGATGTGTCTTCATCGCCTGACAATCGTCAACCACGGAAAAACTATCATTGCGATTAGTTTCCGGAATAACTTCGGATGACACCGCAGCAAAACCACACTCTGCCAAATCACAATCATTCTCAATTATTGCATTATACAACTTTTCAATAAATTGAGGCATTACCCAATCATCGCTGTCTACAAAACTGATATAATTACCTTTGGCGACTTCAAAACCTGCATTTCTTGCAGATGACAGACCGCCATTCTCCTTATGAATTACGACAATTCTATCATCCTTTTCTGCGTATTCATCACAGATTTTTCCGCTATTATTCGTAGAGCCATCGTCTACAAGTATTATTTCAAGGTTCTTGTATGTCTGTGCAATCAGCGAATCAACACATCTTGGCAGCCATTGTTCAACGTTGTAAACAGGAACAATTATGCTCACTAAATCCATAGGTATCCTCTCTCTATTATCTTTTTTTTGACAAGAGTTTCTTTCGACATTTATTTAACCACTTAAGAAATTTTGATTTATTCATTATTCGCTGTAATGGTGTCTGCCATGTTCCGGTATAGTGATGAATCTCAAATTTCCAGATGTCCCAAATGATCAATATATCATCGCCTAAAATCTGATCTTTTTTCAGCCATTTGTCGCCATAAAATTCAGGATACTCTCTTTTAAATATTGGAGTTTCCATTTCTGTGCTAACTTGAAATCTGCAGTTTTCAGGCAAATTAAAATAATGGTCCATCATTGTTTTTATAAATGGATTTCCTTGTTCTCCACCAAAACCCAACCCTGAGCCTATCTCTGTAGCGGTAGCATACCCAAAAAAAGCTTTGTGTTGCAAATACTCATCTATTGGAGCAATTAACTCGGCATCTGTATCCAAATATACACCGCCATTTTCATATATGATCTTGAAGCGCAGCGGATCAGGAACATACCCCCATCTCTTTTCCTTATACGCACGACTGGAATAAGGACAACAATGTACATCAATGTTATCTTCATTCCACTCTATTATTTCGTAATCAGGACAAAACTTCTTCCATGATTCTATACACTTGAGAATAATCTCCGGTTTTTCATTATGACCAAACCAACAATAATGAATTTTTTTAGGTATCATAAATTCACACTCCTTATTTAAATTCGTACTTCTTATCGTTGCCGTTAATCCTGCTATACACTCTGTGAACAAACCAATATGACCACGGCCATATTCCCGCCCAAAGAGCCATTATTTTAAGTTTTACTCCATACGCCTCTCCTTTTATCACTACGCCAAGCTTTGACCTGAGTTCTTTACGCGCTTCTTTACGTACTGGCCTTATCAACTCCGAGTTTTCTTTCACGATTCTTGTAGAAAGTGATATTAATTCCCTTATAAGTTTTCTTTCCACTATCATTTTTATGTTTTTCGGCATATCTTTTGCCAAGAGATGCCTTGATACTTTTATTGGATCAAGAAGTTGGTGAATATTTAAACTTTTATTTGCTGCAGAATCCTGCCTCACCAAGTAATGATACGGACAAAAGTCTTCAAAAACTGATTTTTCAGAAACAGAAAACAAATAGTAGTTCATCAACAAGTCTTCCGTGTTTTTTATAGAAAAATCCATTTGCGTTTTTATGTCTGATTTTTCAAAGATACTTTTTTTAAACAACTTATTTACAAGCCCCGGCTCTATAAAAAGGCCTTCCAACAAATCTTTTTGTCCTGTAATATGGTCTTGTTCTACGAGCTTACCGGTTCCGTAATACAAGTCTGTCCTGCTGGGAAAAACCATCTGATAACCACAATGTGAAATTTCAGCATTGTACTTCAGTGCATTGCCAAGAAGCCTCTCGTACATATCAGGATCAATGATATCATCTCCGTCTACAAAACCTATCCAATCACCTTTCGCCTTTTCGACACCAGTAAGCCTTGCGTTTGTAACACCACCATTTTCAATATGAAAAACTTTTATTTTTTCGGGATACTTTTCAGCATATTCATCGGCAACCTTGCCTGTAGCATCCTTAGAACCATCATTTACCACTATAATTTCTATGTTAGGATAGCTTTGAGCAAGAACACTATCTAAAGTTCGCGCCAAGTATACTTCAATGTTGTATGCCGGAATAATCACGCTAATTAAGCTCATACTCTCCCTCATTTCCTTTTTAACAGACCTCTTACCTTGTACCAATAAGGCGCCAACGCCTCTTTAATCTTTATAACAACCATCTTTGCTTTTGACGTTTTCTTCACCTTGCTGCCGGTGTGCTCGTTTACGATAGAAACCATTTCTTCTGCAAGTTTATAGTACACAGGCTTTATATAGTGATTGAAATGATCGTAAAAACTGCTTTGGTCAACCAGGTATTTATTTACATCCAAAAGCCTTATTCCCAGCACTTCTTCCCCCAGTTTTCTTACAGCCCCATTAATATTTTTGTGAACAATATGCCTGTCCTTATATGCCTCAAAAGTATTTTTTTCATAATACATTTCACCGCCAAGCATTACCGCCAGCAAACAATCTTCCGGAAGATTTTTCCTTATATATCGCAAATTCTCTACTATTTGCTCAGGACTGTTTCTGCCTATGAACTCATATTGTTCCGAAAATTCCTCCAAGATCTCTTCTGTAAACTTAAATCCTGCGCAATTATATTCTCCGCTGATAAGTCCCGGCCAGCTTGCCCTGTCGGTAACAGGGTGTAGATATTCAATGAATGCAAACCGTTCTCCGGTATCTTTTCTTCTGTACACACCTAAATTCGCATCGGCAAGGATGCTGAGAAAAACGACCTTATAGCCTTTTTTGTAAATATTATCGTTGTAAATGCCAATATCAGTAAAAGGCACTTCATCAATAACACGTTTTTTCTGTTCTTCGCTAAGCCTTAACGCTTCTACCACGTGAGTAGTATGTCCCGTAGATTCTATGGTCAAATTGTTTGGCAAACTATATGTAAATTCCGTGTCAAAAAGTTCGGTCTGCGAAATATAGGGAAACACTTGAAATAAGTCGCAGGGCCCTTTTATCAAAACTGTGTGGGCCTTTAAATTGTCAATAGACATTGTCCCCGAAGCTCCGTCACCCACAGTTTCGTCATCATTGTTTATCCAATGGGGCAACTCCGTTGAAGAAAGGTCGCTTATTACTTCTCCTACGATTTCAAGTTCGGGTCTTCCGAGATAATTGTAGGTATATTGCTCAATACCCATACCCAAAGTTCGGCAAGAGAACACAAAGTGCAATAATTTATTTTCCTTCATTGCATAAAAACCTACAATTCCGTAATCGCCAAACTTGTCCTTTACAGAGACATATCCCGCACTCACTGCAGGGTCATTAAGGGTTTTTGCCAGGTCCTCTGCGGAGCTCCTTACTTTTGTAAAATTTAATTGATTTGCTCGAAGTATAAGATCTTCTATTCTTTTCAGTTCGTTAAGGCAATCTTTTTTAATTTCTAATTTTATATTGCTCTCGGCAAGAAATGCCTCGTTTGAGGAATAAGCGCTCTTGGCGGTGTGCTTCTCTTCAAGCACTTTATATTGCTTTAGCCTCTTGTGTTCCTTGTCCTCTTTTGTAGAGTCCATAGCATCACTTAACAAATTCTCTATCTCGTCAGGATCTGCAACCATTATGCCCTCATTAAAATACTTTGCCTCTTCACGATTTGAGTGATTGTCATCAAGGAAAAGCACGTTAGGGGCGCGAAGCTGCATATCGCTGATTAAAGTCTTGATTCGTTGGCCCTTAGGCTCCCAATTAACGGAGGGAAATACAAAATATTCCCAAAGACCCATTTGCTCAAGGCGAGCCTTTACGTTTTCAGCATCGTTTTTACTGCATATTGAATTTACGATGCCAATATCAGTAAGTCTTTTTATAAGCTTTACATTATTTTCGGGCACGATAATATTGCCCTCTGTAACAGTTCCCTGCCAGAAGGTTTCATCAAGGTCCCAAATAACCAATTTGATTTTTTCAAACTCGTACATAATCAACTCACCTTTACTATCACAAGCTCCGCAGGATTGTTTATCCTCGGTATCCATATCGCATTGCCAAGTCCCCTGGAAATCACCATGGTGGCCGTTTCACTTTTAAAAACTCCCTCCGTAAACTTTGGCATAAAGCCTTGCTCCGGAGAATATATTCCCTGCCCGTCAGGAAGCCTTACCTGGCCGCCGTGGGCGTGACCGCAAAGCACAAGGTCAATTTCACATTTCATGAAATAGTGCATATATTCAGGCTGATGACAAAGTAGCAACTTGTACGGTTCATCTTCTGCGGAATAATCATCCAAAAAGACTCTTCCCGGACAGCCTTTTTCGGGGTTTGAATCAAGGCATCCAACCCGTATTTTATTTCCATCAATTTCAATGTCCTCATGTTCCTGAGACAATAATATTGCCCCGGAAACTTCAATTTCCTCTATAACATTTGTTGTGTCAACAATTGCCTGCTCGTGATTGCCTAATGCAAAATACGTAGGAGCTATTTCGCAAAACTTTTCGAGGAGCGGCCGCAACACGGAAATATCATCCGGTTCAGACCTTGTGATGATGTCACCTACCACGGCAATGATATCCGGCTCCTGCTTTTTCACCGCTTCTATTAATTCACTGTTTTCCTCGCCATAGCGGTGGTTGTGAAGATCGCATACCAGCGCCACTGTAAGTTCCCTGTCAATCTTTTCAGACTCCATTTCATACACGGTAATACCCATTTGGTATTGAAGATTGTCAAAGTGTGCGTATATCACTGACAGAATTACCGCAACAATTAGGAAAAGCGGCACCGCTCTTTTGAGTATTCGGTTGGAAGGCTTCTTTTTGTTATTCAAGAGAACTCCTCACTTTTTCTTAAATAAGTGTCTCAGTTTGTGTACAAAGGCCGAAAGATAAATGATTATCTTCGGTGCGCCGATAAACTCGGCAATTTGGTTTTTAGAGTATCTTTCTGACATATCGCAGTAGAAAATATAGTACATCATTATTTTATTTTTTAACGGATAATGACAAAACTCTGCTTTTTCACGAAGCCACAGACCATATGCGCGAGGTCTTTCTAAAAACCTCTTACTTCCTGATGCAGTAAGACCATCAGATTGATATTCATAAACCCAGATTATGTCGTTAAAAAACCTCATTATATATCCATCATTTGCCATACGATTCCATGGCACTGCAGGAGTAACAAAATTTTCTCCTTCAAACTCAGGATATTTGTATTTTTTTTGAATCTCTGTATAGAAAACAACTGCTCTTTCACCATCAATGGGATTGTCGCTGTACTCAGCATACCTTGCAAGCAGCGAATCATCTCTGTACTCTCCATCAAAAGGAGTGTTCGGGGTTTCAGTCTTCGAAGTTCCAAGATTTCCAGCTATACCGCAATATTTTTTATTCTTTGGAAGTTCTCGTTCCCAGCGATCAACCTTTTCCAAGGCATCATCGGTAAGATAATCGTCCGAATCTACATTAAAAAACAACTCTCCTTCTGCACGATCAACTCCGTAATTTATTGCACGACCTTTGCCACCGTTTTCTTTTTTAAAATATTTTATAGGAAAACCGTTATCATCTGCTTGAATAAAGGAATTAATCAACTCTGTAGTGTTATCCGTAGACCCGTCATCCACTATAAGCCATTCAAAATCTTTAAATGTCTGGCGACGTAATGAATTATATAAATTTGTTATTATGTATGCCCTGTTATATGTAGGCGTAAAAACTGTAATTCTCATACTACAATTCCTCCAGCATCCTCTCCACCGCCGCAACGGTTTTCTCTGTACTGAAATCTTTTCCTCTTATTGCCGCCTGCTCCTTGTAATGCTTGTACAATTCCTTGTGGTCAAGGAGTTTTTTTATTCCCTCATAAAGAGCATTTTCGTCATTGTCGGTAATAATTCCGAACTCGTTGTTGCTGCCAAGCATTTCCTCCATGCCCGACACCTTAGTCGTCACCACAGGAGTTCCCACGATAAGCGCCTCTGTGGCCGCCGTAGAAAAACCCTCTGCGTGGCTTGCACAAACGTACAAATCACACCTTGTAACATACTTGTAAGGATTAAGCTGATACCCTAAGAAAGTGACATTCTCCGCTATCCCATTATCCTTGCAATATTGCTCCAACTCCGCTTGCTGTTCACCTACACCTAATGCATAGAAATGAACTTTATAACCTTCGTCCAGCAAGCGCTTTTGTATACGGAGCATACGGTCGAAACCTTTGTTAGGAAGCAATTTCCCTACGCTACACCAGTTAAAACAGTCGGATTCAAATACACCCACTTCAACATTCTCGGCAGCTTTTCCCAGTATAACATCACTTTCGTTAATATTATAAAGGACCGCACTCTTTTCCTCAACAACAGGACAGTTCTCCAAAAATGCTTTTTTTACACCCTCTGACACAAACACCATCTTGTTAAAGTTTTTATAACAAAGAACAGCCTCTTTATAATTTCTGAAGGATTGTGCCACCTCTTTTTGAGAAGACATTGTACAATGTATCCAGCAAACCGTTTTAGTCTTTTCGTCCTGACATCCGCTGATTACCCTTGCCGCAGGACCTTCAAGATACGCCACCTCAATGTCGTAATACTCTTTAATAAGCATCTTGTGCAGTTGTTTTGGTGTGGCAAGCTTCATCACGTGAGAATTTCCAGGAAAGTCCCTTTTGTAGCCACCGATATATCTTATGTGGGGCTTAAGAAACTGGCGGTTTTCGCCCACGTCAAACAAAGTCTGCACGGTAATATCAAATTTTTCGGGATCCATATTATTCACAAGGTTCACAAGCACCTTTTCGGCACCTCCGTGACCGAGATCATGGATCAAAAAAAGGATTTTTGTCATACTATCACTTCACTTTTCCGATGTTTCAGAATTCCTCTCACTTCTCTGTTTCATTTTCCACACATGTAACTTTTTATATATAGGCATAGGCACAAAGTATGTAAAGATTTGAAAATATGCTTTTTTAAAACAAGCAAAGCCCTTTAATCCCATCCGCTTAAATGCCTTTCGGAGTGTTTTTGCCGTATTAAGTCGATTTTTAAAATCTCTCCTTTTCACGGCGTTTTCATCTTCAAGAATTGTGTACAGTTCATCCGGTATATTGTATCCTTTAAATCCTGCTGCAAAAAACCTTGACCACAAGTCAAGATCCTCGCATCGTTCTACATAGGGCTCAAGAGAATATCCATCCAATGCATCATACACCCGTTTATATGTCATAATCGTTGCGTGGGAAAAACAATTACAATGGAGCATATCTTTCGGTTCCGGCTCCGCAGGTTGGATTATAGTTGTCAGTGTCTTGGTTCCATCTGATACAATAATACCGGTCCCCAACAAATCTACATCCCGGTGTTCTTTCATAAATGCCACCTGTTTCTCAAACCTGTCAGGACTGGACCAGTCATCGGCATCCATTCTGGCAACCAATTCTGTTTCAACATATTCCAAACAATGATTTAATGAAAAAGGCAGCTTTTTGTTTTCTTCGTTCTGTATAATAACAAATTTTCCGGAGTGCTTTTCTTTATATTCGTTAAGTATTTTTACTGTTTCATCACTTGACCCGTCATCACAGCATATCATTACCCAGTTATCATAGGTTTGTGCCAAAATGGAGTCAATCGCTTTATTCACCGTCTTTGCACAATTGTAGCAAGCCATTATTACTGATATTTTAGGATTATCGCTCATAATTCACCTCTACTATCTCCCTATTTTCCAGTTCTCCGCCAAACTCATACTTCACACCGCTGCCGCTTTCTTCTGTGGCCTTAAACCCTATTCCCTCAAGGGTATTTCTGAGAAGGATGTTTTTCTTTGTCTTAATAACCTGAAATACACCCTTGCCACAATTCTCTTTTTCAAGAAGTCCGCTGAACAAAGCGCTTTCTACATATTTTCCTGCCACTCTGCAGGACATTGCAAACTCCGTAAAGACCAGTTCATTTTCCACAACCCTGTACTGTCCGAAGCCAACGATTCCGTACTCTCCGAAATCGTCCTTGCAGGAGAAGGCAAAGTTCCTGTGATTTTCCCTTGCAAGCACCTTTGCAAATTCTTCCTCGGTGTATTTGATGCCGGACATATTGAGCTGGTTTGTTCTCACCACAAGCTCATAGCACCTTGCAATATCACCCTCATCAACAGGAGTGAAAAGTTCAATTTTCAGGTTGCACTTTTTGAGGAACGCAATGGTGTCGCCGTTGTCGGCACTTTTAAGGAGCTGGTTTCGCTTTTCCTCTGCCTTGTACATAAGGCGCCTGTTTTTGCTCTCCTCAGTTATCATAACGTCAAACTCAGGGTATGAAAGAAGCTTTTCAACCTCCGTTTCATCGTAAACCCGCACCTCGGGAAGCATTGCACTCACCTGATTTCTCTCGTAAACAGCGTCGTCAATAAGTGCCAGAGAATCAATACCAATGTTGAGGCTTTTCGCAATTGATTCCATGGATGCGCTCTTTGCGTTCCAATGTATCTGAGGATATATAAAATATTCTGCAAGACCTGTTTTCTCAACTACTGCCCACGCCTGTTCGTATTCATTTTTGCTGGCAATGGACTGTATAATGCCCCTTTCGTCAAGAGCCTTAACAAGGCTTGCCACCTGAGGCTTTACGGCAAGGGTATCAGGGTCTTCTGTTTCAATCAAAATACCATCCCAGAAGGTATTATCAAGGTCCCAGACAACGCATTTGACCTTGGCCGCAGGCTTTCTGTCTGCATTGTCAATTGCCTTTTTCTCACACTTTACAAAGTCGCACCAGAGAATATCAAGCTCTGCCGCAAAATCATTTTCGGGGTATATTTTTACCACGTTATCAGTGTTAAAGCACTCTGCAGTAAGCTTGTCACCGTCAAGGACGTAAAGATTTTCGCCCTTTTCAATGTTAAAGGATGTTTTAAACACCGACGTATGATCTGTGTATACCTCCATTACCAGACGATAATTTTCTTCGTTATAGCTGTAGCAATGAAGAATAAATGCATTGGCCTTTATCTCGGCATTGCCAACGCCCTTTCGGAGGCTCCTTCTTCTCAAAAACTCGGGAATCCTTATACCCTCCCACTTTACCCTTGTAGGAAGCTTGCTGTCCGCAATCTTTTTAAAGCGATTGCCCTTTTTTTGGTTCTTTTTTGTAAGTTTTTTGTACTCTTCCGGTGAAAGCATTGTAGGGAAAAGTACCGTCATCATATTGGCCCATTTACGGAAAGTAATATGCGCGCCCTGACCGCAACAACCTCTTTCGTCCTCAAAAACTGTAATTCCGTTTTCAAAACGTTTACATCTTCCGTCGGTTCTTGCCGCATAATGCACACAATTATTGAAGCAAAGGGGCGCGGCGCACTCAAGGCAATGCTCCTCCCACATAGCAGGGCGGATTGCCTCTATTTCGTACTCGTTATTGATGTTTCTTTTAATCCCTTCCGCAGGAAACTTTTTTTCCTTTTCCTCTGCGGCGTAATAAAATTGATACACCTTAAAACCCCTCCGTATTTATTGTAAACCCATATTAACCGAGCTTTACTTCCTCTGCCGCCTCTTTCATATTAAAGCTTCGCATGCCGTATTTCTCTTTCAGCTCGTCATAATAACTGAAAATCTCTTCCAGTTGCTTCAAATGCTCTGACCTCATAATTCCAATGTTGTGAGGATGCCACCAAAGATGAAATGTAAGCCCCTTCTTTGCAGCATTTAGCATCTGTTTTTTTATACGCCTTATCTTAAGGCCTTCCATAAATTTAAGTTTTTTAAAAATCGGTTTGTACATTCTGGAGCCGATAAGGTTTATGATGCCATCCTCATCTTTTGGAACATAGCCTCCCTTTCCTGTAAGGGGAAAATATACGTCAGCAAGTCTCAGAAGTCTCATCAAGGGCCTTATTTTTACTTTTTCGTGAATCCAATCATTTTCCTCATCACGGTAAGCGGTAAAGCCAAGATCCGTTAATATTTTTATGTACTCTTTTTTGCACTGGTTTCGCGGCAATATCACAGAAGTAAGGCGATACCCCTTGTCCTCTGCAATCTTTTTTGCGCACACCATATCTTCTTTAAATTGTTCGGGAGTCTGGCCGTCCTCAAGGCAATAATAGTGTGAAAAGGTGTGGGAAGCGATTTCCTGATTTTCCGCTTTGCTTACCTGCTTTATTATCTCCGGAGAAAAATATATTTCTCTCAGCTCCGTATTTACTTTTATATCTTTTATACATCTGTAGCCTGACAGTTCTGTATTCGCATACGTAGGAAGTTTACTGCCGTCAGGTAAATACTTCTCAAGATCATTTTCATCTTCTGCAAACATAAATCCTACGGTTGCCCAGGTAGCGTGTATGCCGTGTTTTCCGAAAAGCTCAAGAAGCTTTGGTATAGCCTTTCTTGCACCTATAACGTTGTCCCGATATTCCTCCACGGTAGTGACGTCGTGCATACCCCAAAAAAGTTCAAAATCAAGAGATACGATAAGTGTTCCCTGCATTACGCAAACACCCCCTGGATAAATTCGAAAATGGAAATAGAACGGTAACTGTCGCTAAAGTTTTTTGAAACTATAAACTCGTACAAAAAGTACCCGAAATAACAAACCATAGCAATCACCATTACAGTTTTAGCGGTTTCCTTTTCAAAAGCTTTATTTACCACTATAGGAAGGGATATTATCGTACCGAATTCAAAATACGTGGCAAGTCTTGAAAACAGATTTGCTGCACTGACAAGACCAACGCTGTTAACAAAAAAACATATTATACTCATATTTACAAAAAGATTTTCCGCAGGAGTAGAGTCCTCAAAAAGCTGCTGCCTGAAAACAAAAGTCATTATTGGTACTACCGAATACACGAGTACACGAATAAAACTCATACTGTGATTATCAAAAACCTCTTCCGTTGCAACGTGCTTTCCCATATCGTCCGAAGCCTCTATAAAGGTTGTCAACGTACTTTCAAATGTCAGCATTACAAGAAGTGCTCCGAGCAAAATAATATAAGTTTTTCCCGTCCAGGGTTTTGTCAAAAAGAATGGTAGTACTGCAAAGATTACGCCGTAAAAATGGAATCCCGCTGCCAAGACTACCAATGCATAAAAAGCCACATATTTTTTTTCCAGAAGTTTATCCACCGCATAGGTGAGTATTGCCACCGCAATTGACTGTTTCATGGCAGCCAACATGAAAACGCAAGTTCCCATAGCAATAAAAAGATACATACTTGCAGTAAAGTGGGGTGCATTTTTTTTCAAAAATCTTACGTAACTATAAAAGCAAAAAATACCGATTATCACAAAAAATATGTGATAATTGTCGGTACGCTCCCTCACAAAAGATTGAAACAAATAAAACAGAGGATTTCCCGTGGGTTTGAAACTGTCTGATTCGATATATTCTGCAACGGTATCTGCATGTCTAAAACCATTTCGGTACGCCCATGTATCATTGTAATCTGTCCTCAATCCCGAGAAAAATCCCATACAAAGTGCCGCCAGCACACACCAGAAGTCCATACGACGAGGAGCCTCCGTCAACGCGCTTGCCACAGCTTCGCCCGACGAAGGTTTCTTCCCTGCTTTATTCAGTTGATATTCTGCATCATCCTGATGTGACGTCTCCGACATAAATGCCAAAAACGTTACACCGAAGAGAAGCAACATCAATTTCAGCATATTATCGTGCCTGAGGGATCAAAGTCTCCAATAAGAATATCCCTTGTCCAGGAACTCCTTTCTGTCAAAAATGCCTTTAACGTCTACCAATATCTTGATGGCATCTGCCTTGTGCATTGATGCAATATCATCCTCTGTAAGAGCCTTTAATTCATCGTGAGCAACTGCCACCACTACCGCATCAAGGTCGCGAAGATCTTCTTTTGCACAAAGTTTAATTCCGTACTCATGCTCTACTGCTGCGGCCTCTGCCACAGGATCGTAAGCCACGGCCTCTACAGAATACTCCTTTAATTCATTGATAATGTCTACAACTCTTGTATTTCTGGTATCAGGACAATTTTCCTTGAAGGAAATGCCCAAAATGCCTACTCGTGCATTTTTTACATTGACGTCATTTTTTATAAGAAGTTTAATGATATTTTCAGCAACGTAATTTCCCATATCGTCATTAACGTGTCTTCCCGCAAGAATTACCCGCGAACGGTAACCAAGCTGCTCCGCTCTGTATGTAAGGTAATAAGGGTCAACACCAATGCAGTGACCGCCTACAAGACCGGGGCTGAACTTCAGGAAGTTCCACTTTGTGCCTGCGGCCTCAATAACAGACTTTGTGTCAATACCCATCTTATGGAAAATGATAGAAAGCTCGTTCATAAATGCAATGTTAAGGTCTCTCTGGCTGTTTTCAATGGCCTTTGCCGCTTCTGCCACCATAATGCTCTCTGCTCTGTGGACACCTGCCTCCACAACAAGCTCATATACCTTTGCCACAGTATCAAGAGTCTCTGCATCCATACCTGAAACAATTTTTACAATGGTCTCGAGGCGGTGAACCTTGTCGCCGGGATTAATTCTTTCGGGAGAATATCCTATTTTAAAATCAACGCCGCACTTAAGTCCGGAGCATTTTTCCAGAATCGGCACACAGACCTCCTCTGTAACGCCGGGATATACCGTTGACTCGTATACAACCACAGAACCGGGAACAAGATTTCTTCCCAGAATCTCACTTGCTCCTACAACGGGACTGAGATCAGGAGTATTGTCAGGGTTAATAGGGGTAGGCACTGCCACAATGTGAAACTTCGCCTCACGAAGCTTCTTTTCATCACTTGTAAATTCTACGTCGCACTTCGAAATAGCATCGTCGCCTACTTCGTTTGTAGGGTCAATACCCTTTTTGTAAAGGGCTACTTTTGATGCGTTAATGTCAAAGCCTATAACGTCTGCTTTTTTTGAAAAAGCTACTGCAATAGGCATACCTACATAGCCAAGACCAACTAAAGAAATTTTCTCTTCTCTTTTAACTATCTTTTCATAAAGACCGTTCATAAATTTGCCTCCTGTACAAATTTTCTATTAATACAACTTATTTTGCAAGTCCCATTATCTCCATAATCTCGCGGTTCACTATCCCCACGTCGTATTTTTCTTCGGCAATGCGCCTTGACGCCTTGCCCATGGTTTTCACAAGTTCAGGCTCTGCCGCCAACTTTTTCATTGCATTGGCCAGCGATTCCGAGCTTCTCGGCTCTACCAAAATGCCGTTTGCGCCCTTTTCAATGCAATCTCTGCACCCGGGCACATCTGTAGTTATTACCGCAAGTCCCGATGCCATCGCCTCAAGCACCGCCTTGGGCCTGCCCTCGTGGTATGACGGCAACACGAAAACATCGTTTTCACGAAGCAATTCCGCCACGTTTTTAGATTCTCCAAGGTACGCAACCGAACCCTCCAGAACGTACGATTCAATGTCCTCTTGTTTCATTGCCGATGGGTTCGTATCAAAACCACCCACCAACTTACATTTTACATCAAAACCGCTTTTTCGTAAAGACCTTGATGCCTCCAAATACTCAATTATTCCTTTATCTTTTATAATTCTTGCCACCATAATAAAGCAGGTAGCACCGTTTTGCTTCTTTTCGGCCTTTTCACACGGTTTAAAAAGCTCCACGTCAACACCGGAACCGTTTACGACGATTGACTGTTGTCGTTTTACAATTCCTTTTTTAATCAAGGCCTCCCAGTCATCTTCGTTGTGAAAAAGCACCATATCAGCGTTTTTTAATGCCTTGCGGTAGCCACTCAATATGTAGGACCTTGCTGCCGCTCGCTTTATGCCTTGCCCAGAAAACGCATACCCAAGGCCTGCTATCAAGGGGTAAAACCCGCACTTGCCATAAGCCTTAACGGCAAGACCTCCGTAAATTACCGCCTTCGTCTGATATGCAAAAACCTTGTCAGGACGTATCTCTTCAAGAATTTCTTTGTATGCCTTCAAGGTTCTTCGGTCTTCAAAAAAGTTCATTCCGTTTCTGTTCACAGGAACAGCCCTATATAAAATTCCGACCTTTCCAAAAAATTCTTTCCACTTTTCGGAAGGATCGTGGCCGACTGCAATCACCTCACAGCCTGCCTCAACGAAGGCCTTCATCATATCAAGGCGAAAAGTCACCAAAGATTCGGTTTGGCAGGATAGCACCAAAATTTTCATGACTTGGTTTCTTCGCCGTCCTTCTTGGCATTATCGGGGCCGCCTTCTACAACGCCCTCGCCGCCGATGTTTTTCACGGTAAGGAAAATCGACTTTATATCAAGGCCCACACCCATATTCTTCACGTAATAGCCGTCCAGCTCCGCTTTCTTCTCAATGGAGAGCGTATCTCTGCCGTTTGCCTGTGCCCAGCCTGTAAGACCCGGACGAATGGCATTTGCGCCGAATTTATCCCTTTCCTCTATAAGGTCGTATTGATTCCAAAGGGCAGGCCTTGGCCCCACCACGTCAATATCGCCTTTGATTATATTAAAAAGCTGAGGCAGCTCGTCAAGTGAAGTCTTTCTCATAAATTTTCCCGAACGGGTTATGTATTGCTCAGGATCTTTCAAAAGATGGGTAGGCGTATCGTGAGGAGTGCTCTTTTTCATTGTCCTGAACTTGTAGATCATGAAGTGCTTTTTGTTCTTTCCAACACGCTTTTGCTTAAAAAGCACAGGGCCTCCGTCGTCAATAAGTATCCATATACACAGAAAAAGGAGCAGCGGTGACAGCACAATGGTACCCAAAATACCGCTGATGAAACCGCATACTCTCTTAAATCCTAAATAAAAACCTTTTCCTTTTATGACCTCTGCGTCAATATTTCTCTCGTTATCCATAAGTCCGCCTCAAACCTTCCTCAGTACATTCATAATTTTCTCAACCACAATGTGCTTTTCAAATTCCCGTACCATTTTTTCCCGGGCGGCTTCTCCCAATTTTATTCTTTCATCCCTGGGCAGTTCAAGAAAACGCTTCATCGCGCCGTATAACGTTTCAACGTCCTTTGATTTGCAAAGAAATCCTGTAACGCCATCCTCAACAGCCTCTCTGCAACCCGGAATATCAGAGGCAATAACAGCTCGTCCACAAGAAGAACCCTCCAGAATAACGTTGTTCATACCCTCGTGGTAGCTTGGCATAACGATACAGTCTGCCTTTGCGTAAAATTCCTTCAACGAATCCTGAAAACCGTGAAAAGCAATGATTCCCTCTTCCTGAAGCTTCTCTATTTTCGTCTGGTATTCGTCTTCAAAAAATCCTGCCATATCGAGGACAAAGTTGTATCCTTCTGCTTTAAGTTTCTTCGCTGACTCAATGAGCTCATCAATGCCCTTTTCCTTCATAATTCTGCCGGCAAACAAAAAGCTTGTCTTTTCATTCTCGGGATAAGGCTGGTATGCAAACAACTCACTGTTTACTCCTGCACCGCTGAGAACCAAGGTTTTCTCTCGCGGAATAATTTTTTTCTCCACAAAGAAATCTGCATTGGGCTGATTCTCGAAGAAAACCCTTTCTGATTTCTTCAAGGCTTTTCTGTACAAAAACGATACAAAAGCCGACAAAAGCGGAGTCTGAAAAGCAGTGCCAAGTCCTTGAACGTTGGCATAATAAGGCACACCAAGGCGGCCTGCAAAATAGCCTGCATACACGTTGGCCTTAATGGAATATGTTATCATAATGTCGGGTTTCTCTTCTTTCAATATCTTGCGATAAGCCTTTATAAGGGAAAGATCCTTGAAAATGCTTGTACCGCGCCTGTCAACGTCAGTATTTATGCAGCGGGCGCCCATTTTCTCAAAATCCTCTTCATGGCCCACAAAAGGCATAGAAATGATAACCTCATTATTTCTCAACAGCTCGCCGATAAGCTCCCTGCGGAAATTATAAAGCATCCCCGAATGATTTGTTACTACTAAAATCCTCATATTTTACACACTGCCCTCTCAGGCGCAACGCACTGTTTTTGCACCCGTTTTTTTAGACAACTATCCGCCCCGGCAATCGTTTCTTCACTATGTCGGAACATTTTTTCTCTCTTGTGGGATTGTGACAATCCCACGCTATACACTATTTGCTTTCAAGATTTATACTATAGTAACAAATAAAACCGCGTCCGTCAAGTGGTATTGCTGTTTTTTGTGTAAATTTTCAAGGATTTTTCATTTAAGCTGGTCTAATGGAGCCACAGCGTCTGACGCTGTGGCTCCATATAAAAGTATCGGGGTGTTCACACCCCGATACTAACCACATGCCTATGAACAGCATTGCTGTATCTTTTTACGACTCATTCCGGTCAGGCGATTTAATTGTCTGAACGATATACCCTTGTCAGATAACAGTATCAAACAAGTTCTTTTTTGCTCTTCATCAAGCTTTTGAAATTCTGTAATGTTTTTGCAACATGTCATTTGCTCAATCATATTTACTACCTTGTCATCAGTATACTTTCGTTTTATTTTCTCCGGCAAATCCAGAAACTCATCTTCGCTGTCAATATCGTTGTATTCAGCAAAACTTAACATGTCTTTGCTTCTAAAAACCGCTTCACTGTCAATATCATTTTTTCCATTAATATACGATAAAAAGCTGCTATATTTATATTCTGACACTCTGTTACACATCCCTGCTTTTACCGGATTTCTGTGTATATACCTAACCACTCTCAACAATGATCCGGCAGTCTCAACGCATTCACTCCTAAATCTTGATTGAAACAAATGTCCCACTCGTTCATACTTGTCGTTATACCATTTTGCATACCTGCTTTGAATACTCTGCATGCTTTGGGAAATTGTTTTTTCCTTTTCTTTTGCGAGCAAATGAACATGGTTAGACATCAGACAATATGCATATAATTCAAAGGCCTCTTGTTTTCGATAATGTTTTACGTATTCCAGAAATTTTTCGTAATCTTCTTCCTCTTCAAAAATCCTTTGCTTATTTACCCCTCTGACCATCAAATGATAAGTACCTGTTCTACTTTTCACGCGTACGCTGTTTGACATAAGAAACACCTCCAAGAGCCAAAGCGTCTGACGCCGTGGCTCAAATTTATTTTATTGTAGCAAAACAAACGGATTCGAAGCGGAACAGGGTAAAGTAGGGGGCAACCGCCAAAAATCAGCCCCTATTTTACCTCTTGAAAACCGCTTCGTTATAGTTTAAAATATATTGTAGTATTGAGCCACGGCGTCAGACGCTTTGGCTCGCCGATTGAAAAGGAGCTTCTTATGTCAAAAACTGTTTTTAACGGATTTAATTCCAACGAAAAAATACTTCACCACATTGACAAGGTAAACAATTTCCTCAGCGCAGGAAAAACCTTGGTGGTGACGGAGTTTGACCTTACCAACAGGTGCAATAATAATTGCCCTGCCTGTGTTGGCGTAAAAGAAAACGGTGCCCAGCTTACATGGGACGAGATTCAGATGATTGTGAAAGGGCTGAAAAACCTCGGCAACCGCGGCGTTATCGTCAGCGGCGGCGGAGAGCCTTTGTTGCACCCTGATTTTATCCGCACGTTGAAGCTCATAAAAGAGTCAGGCATGGAGATTGGCCTTAACAGCAACGGATTGGCGCTGAATCAGGAGATGGCGGATGCCATTGCGGAGTATTGTACGTATTTCAGAATCAGCCTTGATGCAGGATCTCCGGAGATGTACAAGCAGACCCATGGAATGCCTGCAGATTGTTATTATCGTGTGCTGGATAATATCATGTTGATGTCAGAAACGAAGAAGAGGACAGGCTCTGCGGTGTCCTTTACTGTGGGCTTCCTTACCGGTGCGGATACTGTGAAGGATATGGAAGCATTTGTGAAGGCGGCTAAGGAATACGGCGCAGGCGCGGCCCAGTTCAGACCTTTTACCGGCGATTCTACTGACATCAGCGAAGAATATAAATGACTTAAAGAAAAATATGAGGACGATGATTTCAAGGTGTTGGCGTCGCTGCAGAAATATTGCAAGTTTGAGGATATTGCGCCTCGTACCTACGACCGTTGCAGAGGAATGTTCTTCTCCACGGTGGTTACTGCGGATGCCAAGATGTTTGCTTGCCTGCATCACAGACAGGACCCCGACTACCTTATCGGCGATATGAGAGGGGAAGGAAAAACCTTGGAAGAGGTGTGGAATTCCTACAGAAAATGGATGGTTTACGAAAGTATTGACGTGAGCATCTGCCCGCCCTTCTGCCGAAACGATAGTTTCAACGGTGTTCTGGCGGAGCTGGACAAGGATATGATCCATAAGGAATTTATGTGATTTTTTGTGTAACGATACGAAAAAAGGAGTGCCTGCCAGATGAACGCCCAAAGGCTTGATGTTCCGAAACAGAAAACTGCGAGATACGCTGTCAAAGCCGTGCTTTTTGCATTGGCGGCGGCGTTTTTTGCGCTTTTACCGGCTGTAATTGAGGGGGGCGGTGCTCTTCTTTTAAGAAGTGATTTCAACTATCAGCAAATCGTCTTCCAGATGCTGACCGGCGATTTTTATAAAAGCGGCAACTTCGGCTGGAGCCCTGTTACCGACCTTGGCAGCGGCATTATCGGCAGCTACTCATTTTATAATCTGGCAAGTCCCTTCACTCTTCTGACAGCCTTTTTGCCTGCGACAGTGGTGCCCTATATGACGGCGCCTGTTCTGATAATAAAATATTGTGTAGCGGCATTGACGGCCTTCTTTTTTATAAAAAGCTTTGTTAAAAATTATGATACAGCAGTTTTCGGCGCTGTTTTGTATGCTTTTTGCGGTTTCCAGACCGTGAATCTGATGTTTCCCTTCCATGATGTGACAGCACTTTTTCCTTTGCTGCTGATAGGTGTCGAGGAGCTGGTTGAGAACAGACGATACGGTGTGTTGGCCTTCGGGGCGGCTCTTTGTTGCTTTACCAATTATTATTTCTTTTTCGGCGAAATACTTTTCCTCGTTCTTTATTTTATATTCAGGTTTGTCGTGGGAAAAGTTAATTTTAAAGAGAAAGCATCAGTTGTGGAAATGCTCAAAAAAGTCGGTCTTTGCCTTTTGGAAGGGGCGCTTGGCCTTGGTATCAGCGCCGTGATTTTGTTGCCCTCTGCATTATCGGTAATGCAAAATCCCAGGATAGACTCCTCCGTCAGCGAGATTCTTTTCCAATGGCCGCGATATTTTACGATAATACAGGGCTTTTTCCTTCCTGCTGACGTTATGGGAAGTCAAGGATATTTTCTTGAAAAAGCCTGCACGTCCTGTTCCCTGTGCCTGCCCTTGGTGGCAATGGCCTTTGCCTTTTCTTATGCTTTGCGACACAAAAAAAGCGGGTTTACGTGGATGAGTTTTGTGATGTGTTTAATAGCGGCGGTGCCTGTCCTTAACAGCGCATTCTCACTTTTTAACGCACAATATTACGCAAGATGGTTCTACATGGCGGCAATGATTTTTGCTTTGATGTCTGCAATCATACTTGACGAAACTGCTCCGGAAAATTCCGCAAGAAAAGACCGGAAAGAACTCGTTTACGGTGCGGCTATCAACACGGCAATCACCTTATTGGTGGTAGGCGCAGAATTTCTTTTGATACTGTTTTTTACGATTACGGAGCATCCTTATCTTGAGAAAATCAATATTACAATGACCGCGCTCTATGCAGTTTTCGCGGTTGGTTGTTGTGGTATTTTACTTTTGATTTTAAGAATAAACAATTCAAAAAAATTGATAACCACTCTGACAGTTGCTACCTTGGCGGTAAGCATTATTACCACAGGCGCGGCGGCCCTTCGCTACAAAAGAGGCGGTGTTCAGTCAATCGGCGCAGACGGCATTACCGCAAATCCTAACAACCCCCTTTCCGAAGAGCGCACGTTGGAGATATACAATGACATTACCGCGGAGAAATTGGGTCTTCCCCAAGGTGACAATTACCGCATAAATACCGCTTGGTACGGCGAGGGACTTGACTATTACCAGCACTCCTACGACAATCTTTCAATGATTATTGACGTGCCCTCCGTTAACGGTTTTATAAGCACTGTTTCCGGCGGAATTTTTGAGTTTTACAACAATTTAGGCCTTGACAGACGCGTAACAGCGCCGTCCTTTGACGATCCTTCATTGCTGGCGCTCTTGTCCTGCAGATATTTTCTGACCACAAACCCGACTTGCGAGGCAGCGGCCGGAAAGACCCCCACTGGGCAATACACCCACAGCGACGGCACGGTAATATACTGCTTCGAGTACGATAATTTTCTCCCAATGGGACTTACTTATAATTATTATCTGACCTCAGCAGAGCTTGAACAACTTCCTGAAAGCAATCGTTCTTTTGCGCTTCTCTGCGCGGCGGTAATTGACGACAATGATTCACCGGACCTTGAGAAATTTTCTGCAACGGAGCTTTACAAAAAACTTTCTCAAAAAGATTTTCAAGTCTCCGACGAGGAGCTCTCCGCAGCAATTTCCGCACACAAAAACTTCGGCTTCAGCAATTTCACCTACACCGACAACGGCTTCACCGCAAGCGTTGACAACGTTTCTTCCGGCAGAAACATTGCATATTTCAGCGTCCCCTACGACAACGGCTGGACCGCAACTGTCAACGGCAATGAAGCAGAGATCATCAACAGCAGCGGCATGATGGCAATTCCTCTTACCGAAGGCAGCAACGAGGTTGTTTTCACGTACCGCACCCCGGGATTCACAGCAGGCGCAGTTATTTCAGCGGTGTGCCTTGCGGTAGCGGTGGTGTATTGTGTGGTAGGGACTTTCTTAAAAAAGAAGAGAGGGATTGATAATGAATGACAAAAAATTATTAATGAATCAAATGCCTAAATCTATAGCAGTTATACAAAAGCGGTTGCGACAAAACATCGCAACCGCTTAATTTTTACAATCTTATCTCACATAAAAACCGACTTCCTACAGCTCTGTGAAAAACGCCAAAAGGAAGTTATTTTTTTCGAAAGACGAGCGTCGCTGTACGTAGGTACTGCAGTCGAAGTCTTTCGGAAAAGTGTGCGACTTTCCTACAGTTTGACTCCTTCTGATGGCTTTGCACGTTTCTCAAAGTTATCTCGTTCCCTATTTCTCTTTTCTATATGTCGCACACGTAAAGAACGACTTTTGGCGTTTTTCACCCTTTTTTCCATACAACTTTATTAACTATCCCCGTATACGACTGAATAATCTTCACAACCTTAACGGAAACGTTCTCGTCCACGTAGTCCGGCACGTTAACGGCAAACTCGCCGCCAAGATTCATATTAACGGCCACGTCAACGGCCCTCAGCACCTGCTCCTCGGTAATGCCCGCCAATATAAACGCACCCTTGTCAAGGGCCTCGGGACGCTCCGTAGATGTTCTTATGCAAACTGCAGGAATAGGCTTTCCAATGGAATTAAAGAAAGCGCTTTCCTCAGGAAGCGTTCCGCTGTCAGACACCACGCAAAAAGCATTCATCTGCAAATAGTTGTAGTCCAGGAAACCGAAAGGCTTAAGACTTTTTACGTTGGGGTGAAACTTGAAATCACGCTTTTTAATAAAGTTTGCCGAGCGGGGATGTGTGGAATAAATCACAGGCATATCGTAATGCTCCGCCATAGCGTTAACGGCGTTCATCAAACTAAAGAAATTCTTTTCAGTATCAATATTTTCCTCTCTGTGGGCCGAAAGCAAAATGTACTTGCCCTTTTCAAGGCCGAGAGTCTCAAGAACATTGCTGCTTTCAATTTTGGGAAGATTTGCGGCGAGCACCTCTGCCATAGGCGAGCCGGTCACGTAGGTGCGCTCCTTTGCCGTGCCCTCGTAATTGAGATATCGGCGGGCATGCTCTGAATAGCACATATTAACGTCTGCAATATGGTCTACGATCCTGCGGTTTGTTTCTTCAGGCAGACACTCGTCAAAGCAACGATTTCCGGCCTCCATGTGGAAAATCGGAATGTGCAGACGCTTTGCCGCAATGGCAGAAAGGCAGGAATTGGTGTCACCGAGAATCAAAAGCGCATCAGGCTGTACCTCGGTCATAAGCTTATACGACTTTGCGATAATGTTGCCAATGGTCTCACCAAGGTCACTACCTACCGCCTCCAGATAATAGTCGGGGGCTCTCAATTCCAGCTCCTCAAAAAATATCTGATTCAACGTGTAATCGTAATTCTGGCCCGTGTGAACAAGAATCTGATCGAAATATTTGTCGCATCTTTTAATAACCTCGGAAAGGCGGATTATCTCCGGCCTAGTGCCGACAATTGTCATAAGTTTCAATTTTTTAGTTTCTGCCATAATTTTCGCCTCGCGTAAATTTTATTATAATTATCGTAAAATTCTTATTATCATTTCTCAGAAACAGGCAACCAGTATGTGTCCGGCACGTCAGGATTGAACACCTCGTTTGCCCACATAAACGTTACCATATCGGTGTCACCGAGATTTTCAATGTTGTGGGTGTAGCCTGTAGGGATGTCTACCACCTGCAGCTTTTCGCCGCTTACAAAGAACTCGATTACTTCGCCGTTCTGCACGTTCCTGAGCCTTATTACGCCCTTGCCGCTCACCACAAGGAACTTTTCATTCTTCGTGTGATGCCAATGCTCACCCTTGGTAATGCCCGGCTTTGAAATGTTAACGGAGAACTGTCCCCGTTCAGGGGTCCTTATGATCTCCGTAAAAGAGCCGCGGTGGTCACAATGCATATTAAGGTCGTAAACGTATTCATTATCAGGGATGTAGCTGAGATACGTGGAATAGAGTTTTTTCTCAAAACTGTCAGAAACGTCGGGCACCTGCAAAGTCTTCCTGCTCTCTTTAAAACCGTAAAGAAGCTGTGTAATGCGGCCAAGGGTTGCCTTATGCGTAACAGGCACTTCTCTTATCCCTCTGTACTCCAATGTCATAGGCGCATTGGGGTCTTGGCTTTCGCGGATAACTCTCACAATCTCTGCCACTACGTCGTCAATATATACCAAAGTCAGACAAATTTCAGGATCCGTCACGGTAATGGGAAGTCCATGGGCAATGTTGTGGCAAAAAGTAGCCACTGCGCTGTTGTAATTAGGTCTGCACCACTTGCCGAAAACATTTGGGAGTCTGTACACAAAAACTCTCGCGCCCGTGCGGTCACCATACTCAAATATAATATCCTCTGCCGCCAATTTGCTCTTTCCGTAGGGGTTGTCCAACGCCGCCTGAGTAGAGGATGTTATAAGGAGCGGACATTTATTCCCCGCCTTCTCCAGCATACCCAGAAGATCACCGGTAAAACCGTAATTTCCCGTCATAAACTCCTCCGGATTCTGAGGTCTGTTGATGCCTGCAAGGTGTACCACAAAGTCACATTCCTTTGTGTATTTCTCAAGCAATTCCTTTTCGCTGTCAATATCATAGGCAAAGAACTCAATGTCCTCCGCATATTCAAGGGTGGCAACAAGGTTTTTACCTACAAACCCCTTCGCACCGGTAATTAGCACTTTAATTTTCTTCTCTGTATCCATCGCCGACAATCGCTCCTTTTCAAAAGAAAACCCATAACTAATACAAATTATACCACAAATATTATTTATTACAAGAGGTAAGCCACAGCCTCTGACACAGGTGAGCCACAGCCTCTGACGCTGTGGCTCACCTGTGTTGGCTACACGGAACCGAAGTGCTACTAAAAAACAAAAAATCTTATATTTAACGTGTTTTTTGACGTGAGTCAGGGGGCAGGTCACTGACTCATGCAAGGACAGGACCTTGACTCATGCTCTGACTTATGAGATTTGCTGAAAATTTTACGAAAAATTTATCAAGCAGTTGACAGAGCAGGGTGATGTTTGTTATAATATAGTAACTATTTGCGGCCGACGGCCTCATAATCAAAGTTTATATATGAAAAGGCGGGGGTATTCCCGCACTTTGCAGATTACTATTTTATTTTTTTTATTATTTTTGTCCGGCTAAGGGAAAGTTGTCGGACACTGAAAGGAGACCTTTATGAAAAGGCAGTTTAAGGCTGTTGTTGCATTTATTTTAGTTGTTGCAACGATAGTATCTACCGTTATCCTGACCAAGCCTACAGAGGCAAACGCTCTTACATACAGCGGTTCCTCGTACTATATGGCAGGAAAGTATTATCAAAACCTCATAAAAGTTGAACTCACGGGAAACCCCAGAGTTGACATCGTTAATGTTGCAGCATCACAGATTGGCTACCAGGAGGGCGCAAACTCTACCCAGCTGGACGGAACTCTTGTTGCCAACGGAAACAACTACACAGAATACGGAAGATGGTGGACTGCATATTCTAACAGTTCATACAACCACATAAACTCTCAGTGGTGCGCTATGTTCGTGTCCTGGTGTGCTTACGTTGCAGGAATCAGTTCCGATATCGTTACATATCACCAGTACACCGAGTCTCAGATTCTCCCTTACAAGAATGCCGGCAGAGCTTACGACTGGTCTACGGTTCAGGCAGGAGGATATACTCCCGAGGCCGGTGATATCGTATACTTCTACAGCGGTGCAGCAGGCAGAACAGTTAACCACGTAGGTATCGTTACAGGCTTTTCTAACAACTACCTTTACACCATTGAAGGTAACACCAGCGGCGGTGCTTTCACAACAGACGGCGGTGCTTGCGCAAACCGTTCATATTACATTACAGATACATACGTAAGATATATCTGTCGCCCTAATTACAGCTACACCACAGGTGTTAAGCAGGTTACTGCTTCTTCTCTTAACATCAGAGATGCTGCTTCCTCCAGCGGAAATTACCTTGGCTATTTTTCTCAGGGCGAGCGTTTTAACGTTCTTGAAGTTGTAAATTCTACATGGGGAAGAATCAATTACTTCGGACAGACTGCTTACGTTTCCATTAAGCCTGACTACGTTTCAGAAGTTATGGATAAGTTGGGTTGGGCTTCAAACCACGCAATCGTAGATCCTACCGACGTAACCTACGATAGTTCCCTTGTGGCAAAATGGGCAAACCGAGCGCCGAATAATACAACGGTTGCTTATGATACTGCAGGCTATACGTCCTTTACCACAACAGGTGCAGTGGATCCTTACGTTTACTTGATGTTCGACGACACTGCATCATTTACAGTTGACGGATACAGGTATTTGTCAATCGTTGCAAAGACTACGTCTAAGAGTAACATTGACGGAAAGATGTTCCTCATGGCAGGAACAGCAACAAACCCCTCCGAGTCAATTGCGAAAAATATTGATTGGATTGCAGATGGACAATGGCACGAGTACCTTATTGACATCAGTGACCTTTCACTGTTTACAGGATACTTCCACGGCTTCCGTTTTGACTACTTTGACGGCGCAGCATCCAGCGGCGACAGCATTCTTCTCAGATCGATTAAGTTTATTAAAGATGCTGTAAAACCCACTGTGACAGCTCCCGAGTCAATTACATACGGCGAGGATATGACCATTACATATTCAGGTATGGCTCCTTACAGCGGCGGTTCTGACAGCAGACATCCTTATATGGCAATTTACAAAGAAGGAACACGTCTTGGTGTTGGCAGTCCTGTTCTTTGGAACTATATCGGTACAGAAGGAACAATGGACCTTAAAACAAGTTTCACAGGAACTTATTCAGGACAGGATCTTCCTGTAGGCAAGTACACAGTTTATCTTACATACAATACTACAGGAAAAGACACCTTCATTTCTGACGTAATGCTTGGTTCTGCAACTGCAGTTGCTTCCTTCTCCGTTAATGAGGTTGTTGGCGATGTAGAAATGGTTACAGGCGGATATACAAAAGACGATGCTTTCCTTATTGTAGAAGGAACACTACTTTCTGATGCCGCCTCCGATATTGAAGAAATGGCAGGCATCACTCCAACTATTTACAATGCTGATGGTTCAATTGCAGACTTTACGTCAGTTGCTGCAACAGGAATGTATGTTGATATTGAGGACGGACTTCTTTACAATATTATTGTAAGCGGAGACGTTGACGGAGACGGTTTGAGAAACGTTGTGGACGTTACTTATGTTCTTAACTGTGTAAGAGGCACAGAAAAGATATCAGACGCTCAGATGGATGCATTGGAGAAAGAAACAAACCTTACAACTTGCAATATCATCACTGCAACGAAGCTCCTGAACAGCATTTTGAACATCACTGAAGGAGGCGCTACTACAGACGAGCCCGAACATCTTGATTTAGGTACAAACTTCACAGCACAGTTTACAAATCTCGGAGCAGACCTTAACTTGTCTCTTGCCGATACAGACGTAATTATCTACAACAAGAGTACTGCAGCTGCTCAGAAGTACGTATTCAACCGTCAGGATGACGGAAGCTACATGCTCATCAACACAAAGAACTACTACGTTATGACTGCAGAGAGCGCAACAGACGGCGCTAATGTTTACATTGCACCTGACCAGGGCCTTGCAACACAGAGATGGTTTATCCAGTCCACAGGAGAGGGATACGTTATCAGAAATGCTGCATCCGACAATCTCGTTCTTATGCCTCAGGGCAGCGCTACAGAGGCTCTTACTTCTGTTGTCCTTGGTGCGTACCAGGAGAACAATGCGGACTCCACACAGTTGTTCTACATTGTAAGAGAAACTTCTTATGCTACAGGAGAGCAGATAGAAGTTCTCCGTAACATCATCTATGCGGTAGAGACAGGCGGTCAGGTATACGGCAGAGCAGTTTACGATTGCCTCATCGGAGCATATACAAACTCTGACATCGAGTATGCTATTACAATCGGTGCAGGACAGTGGTACGGCACAGAGGCATTGAGACTTCTCAATACTATCTACGCAATGTATCCTGAGGTATTTACTCAATACGATCCTGACGGAGTTCTCCTTTACGATATGCAGAACCTTGATTGGAGCACTTATGATATTGCTACTGATTCTACTCAGGCTACTATCATCAAGAACATTATTGCAACAGAAGGCGGTAAAGCTTGTCAGGATATGCTCCTTGATATGCAGATGCAGGAATACCTTGCAGAAGCTGCAGATCTTGGTGTAACAGAGCTCAAGGCTATGATGATGTGTGCTAACATCAGACACCAGGGTGGCGCAAGCGCTGTAACAAGAGTTCTCGGAAAGACCACCGGCGGTTATACTTTGGAGAACATCTATGCAGCACTCCAGACCGATACAGGCAACCAGGTTGGTACGTACACTTCCAGACAGAAGTTCGTATATGAGAACCTGAAACTCTACATCGTTGAATAAACGATAACAAAAAATCAAATAATTGATTTTAAGGGCGCCGATTCCGGCGCCCTGTTTTTATATACAAGGGAGCCACAGCGTCAGACGCTGTGGCTCCTTCATTATCAGACGCTGTGGCTCCTTCAGAGGCTGTTGCTCCCTGCTGTTTCTCTTGCAAAAATATTTCTTGGCGCTGTATATGATTTCAACTTCTTGGAAATAATAACCGCGGAGGTTGATTGATTATGAAAAACTTTTTAAAGAAAAACGGATATTATTTTATCTTAATCGCCTGTGTTGTGGCTGTGTGCGTAGGCGGTATTATCGTGTTGGAAAAAAGGGCTGAAAACAATGCAGCGAAGCTTCCTGAACAGCTGGGAAACGTGAACATACCCACAACAGCGCCCACAAAAAAGCCTGTTGTAACCTTGAAGCCCAGCAGTGCAGACTACGATGACGAGACGCCAACACCCACTGTTATCCCTACGTTGCCGGCAACTTCTGCACCTACGGCAAAGCCCACGGAGACACCTTCTGCAAATGTAACTACGAAGCCTTCCTACTCAGAGGACGAAGACGGAAGTGTTGACGTTAACAGACCCGTTGGCGAGGGAAATTCTGCAGGCAGCAATTTTATATTGCCGGTGGGAAAGCTTGAAATAATAACCGAATTTGCCAACGACAAACTTATCTACAACAAGACTCTTAAAGAGTGGCGAATTCACCCGGCGGTTGATTTAAAAGCAGAGGCCGGCAGCAACGTGCTTTGCTGTATGGACGGCAAGGTCTCCGACGTGCTCAGCGATCCGCTTTACGGCACCACGGTAGTAATTGACCACGGCAACAATCTTTCCACGGTGTATTGCGGCATTGGCATCGTTAACGGCCTCAGCGCAGGCTCTCAGGTCAAGAAGGGCGACATTATCGGCACTGTTTCCGAAAACGGTATTTTCTGCGAAAGAGAGCTGGGCAGCCACATTCACTTTGAAATTGTCCAGAACGGCGAAAAGGTTGACCCCAATATGTTTTTTGAAAAAGCAACCTCGTCAGATGCATTGACCGATAATGAAAACAGCGAAGCTGTGGGATAAAAATTTTTACAGACAAAAAACACCTGTGCACAGGATTCTGAGATGATCCTCAATGCACAGGTGTTTTACATATTATTTCATTAACTCCTCAACCATTTTCCTGTAGTTTTCCGTTTCGCCTTCGTAGGGATAGCGCTTCGCCACACGTTCAAATTCTGCCAGCTGCTTTTCCAAGGGCAAAACACCCTTGGGCCACAAGCTCTCGTCACTTTCGTCCTTCCACAAAAAGCTCAATGCCGCTTGCATTGCCTGACAGCCCACGCTGTATTTTTTCATTGTCGCCGCATAAGCCTGAAGCTCCTTTGTCCAGAGTCTTGTCACCTTTTCCCTGTCCTTTGAGGTTATGGCTGTCAGTAGCAACTGCTCCATCTGAAGATCAATTTTCTGCAGCGGAACAAGATTTCCTTTGTTGATGATTTCCTCGACCTGCAAAAGCGCCTCCTCGTATTGCCCCAGGGACTCAAGGTGCGCAAATCTCAAAAGCGGAGCACCCACCGCCTGCAAATGAGAGCCGTAGTCAATGTTTGCAGGGACTGTTGTCACAGCCTCCGGAAGAGCATCAAGCCGGCCGCCTTCTGCCAGAAATGCCATAAAGTAAAGTTGCAGCCACAATGCATACTTTTCATCAGAATTTTTTATTACAACACGCAAATTGTACCCGTCCGTGGCCATTCCCGGATTGAAGGGATAGATGTTTGAAATGCCAAGGGAAATATTCAGTGCGGAAAACATTGCCGATAATACGAAAAGAGTACTGTGGGGTGTTGCTATCAGCGCCAATACAGCAGCAGCCGCTCCGAAGATTATGTTCAGCAGTCCTCCGCCTAAGTTGTAGGCAATCACAGGCAAATTTTCGCTGTAGGCAGGAGGCTTCATAAGACATTGCCCACCTGTGCCGGGTATGTTAAAGCGCTTTAAAGAGAACTTTCCGTTGCTTCTCACAAGGGTGATGCTTCCGATGCGAAAAGAAGAAAATTCATAGCCTGAAAGCAAGCCGAAAACAAGATGGCCGGCCTCATGGACTATTATTGACAACAGCGACAACACGATTACCGCGAAAAACATCAGAAACAACATAATAAGCGATGATAAAATGCTTTTGCTGAAAAGTTCGCCGTACTCGTTTGCGAAAAAGCCGCCGCAGAAGAAATAGCCTGCCAATTGAATGGCAAAAAATATAGTTTTGTGAATATTGCCTTTTTTCTTAGTTTTCTTCGGCGATTTTTTTACCATTTCTGCGCAGGGCTTCTCTTTTAAAACTTCAGAGGCAAAATACACCGTAAAATCAGGTCCCTCTGCCTGCATTTTCTCTCTGTCACCAAGACCGCAAAGTACGCCGCAGGAGCTTACTCCGGCCGCTTTTGCCGCCACAATATCCGCCGCCGAGTCACCTACCATTAACGTGTCCTCAGCAGAGACACCGCAAGCCTCCATACACTTTATTATCCCCTCAGGCGAAGGCTTCCTCTCACCAAGGTCCTCCGGACAGAAAATATGATCAAATAAATCATATATGCCAAATATCTTTAATGAGCGCTCCGTAACCCGCTTTGGCTTGTTGGTAAACATACACACAAATGCGCCTTTTGCCTTGAGGGCCTTCAGCATATCCTCTACTCCGCTGTAAAGCTTAGACTTGTCGGCGCAATGCTCGTAAAAGTATTCCTTGTACCAGGCTACGACCGCTTTCAGCTTTGCCGCATCCCCATTGCCCGCACCTGTAACAGTGTGCTCGATAAGATACTCTGCGCCGTAGCCCACGAAGCTGAGGATATTTTTCTTGCCCCGTACCTTGCAAGCCTTAAAACGACGTTGGGCGGCCATTACAGCCGCCGCAATATCATCACCGGTGTCTGCAATAACCCCGTCAAAGTCAAAAACATACAATTTTTTCATAATCGTTACTTAAACATTCCTTTTTTGTACAAAATAAACGCCACAATGCCGCAAATTACCAGAGTAATTGCCCCGATAATATAGAATGCCCCCTGCACCGTTGCCAAGGGTAAATCGACAAAATTCATGCCAAAAAAACCTGATATCATGTTCGGGATAGCCATTATTATCGTTACCGCCGCCAGAAGCTTCATTACAATGTTCAGGTTGTTTGAAATGATAGATGCGGAGGTATCCATGATAATACTGAGATTACTGCTGTATATCGAGGTCATCTCAATGGCCTGCTTGTTTTCGATAATAGCATCCTCCAAAAGGTCCTCATCGTCCTCGTATTTTCGCACGTGAATATTTGGGTATGAATATTTGAGGATTCTCTCCAGCACCGTCTCGTTTGATTTAAGGGACGTTGAGAAGTAAACCAAGGACTTTTCCAGGGACAAGAACATCACCAGCTCCTTGTTCTTTGTGGAACGAAGGAGGTCTTTCTCCAGGCTGTCACTGATCTTTTCGATCTGGCGCAGGCATTGGAGGTAGTTGGTGGCATTTCTGTACATTATCTGTAAAAGAAATCTTGTCTTCTTATATGTACTGAAGGTCTTTATACGGTTGCTGACAAAGTCCTGAATTACGCGGTTTTTCTTGAGGCAAACCGTTACCATGTGCTGAGGGCAAGCGATAATCGCCAAAGGCACAGTGGAGTAAATAAAGTTTCCGGAATTGTCAGGTTCGACGATGGCAACGTCAAGGATTACCAAGGTCTTTCCGTCCTCTGCCTCCACACGGGCTCTCTCCTCTTCGTCCAATGCGGCGGTAAGGAAGTCCATGGGAATGTCAAGCTCCTTTGATACAAGGCCGATCTCTTCCTCCGTGGGGTCAAACATATCTATCCAGCTACCCTCGCGGAAAGTGGTTTCCTTTGTGAGGCAGCTCTCATCTGAATAATAAATTGAGTACATTTTTCGGCACCCCCTTATTCATTATCTTCTGACTGTTTATTTTCTCCTTCCGGTTCCTGGGGTTTAGGTCTGTAAGAGCCTCCGTTTCTCCAAAGTCTCTCAATGTTGTAGAACTGGCGCTCCTCTTCAAGGAAAATGTGCACTACAACGTCAAGGAAATCCAGCAAGATCCAGCTTGCCGTTTCATATCCTTCAATGTGAGCGCACTTTACGCCCTCCTGCTCCATCTTGAACTGCACCTCGTCTGCAATACCACGCACGTGGGTTGTTGAAGTACCGCTGGCGATAACGAAGTAATCAGTTACCACCGTAATATCCTTTATTTCGATCTGCTCGATCCTTTTTCCTTTACGGTCGTCAATAATATTAACGATCTTGTCTGCCATAACTTTTGAATCCATCATAATTTTCCTCCGTTCTTAAGTACTTGGACGGCCCAATTCCTTGTCCTGATGGTATTGACGTCAAGGGCTTCTCCCCTGTCAATAACAAGCGCCGCCGTCATGTCGCAGGCAAGCCTGATTGCGGCAACAATTCCGCGCTCCGAAAGCTCCGCCCGTATTTTATCAAAAAAGGCCCCCTCACGGTTTTCTTCGGTGAAATCAGAAATGAATACTATCTGCGCGATAATACCCATCTCCGGCTGTCCCGTAACGTGACACGCCACCGCCTCCAAAACCTCAGGATCACTTACACCGTATCTTTTCTCAGCCAATATCTTTCCTGTAAAACCGTGAAGAACTCTGTGATTCACACCGCAATAAGGATCGCCGAAGCAATAATCCTCAAGCTTCACGTTCATCCAGTCAAGCTGGGCTTTCGTAAGACACTTGGCACAGTCGTGCAAAAGACCGGCAAGGTAACATTTTTCCTCATCCGCGCCGAAAAGTTTTCCCAGACGCGCCGCCTCTTTTGCCACACCCAAACTGTGGGTATATTTCTCCTCAGTGAGACGTTCCGAAAGGTCCGCCTTTATTAACTCTATTGAAACAGCCTCATCATAACGATAAAGTCTGTTTTTCACAATATATTCCGCAACGTTCTCCGGAACAAGGCCCTTTAAAGACTTGCCCTGGGATGCTGCCTCTCTTATTTCGGTAGAGGACACCTCGATAAGATCATCTTCTCTGTAGCATTCAACCTTTGCGCCGGAGGCCTTTGCCGCCGCAACTCTTTCGTTGTAGACGTTGTCATCCTCGCCGGGACGCTTTGCGGCAATGAACGTACAAAGTTTATAAAGCTCCTCTGCTTCCTTCCACTTGTGAAGGCCGCCCACGGCATCAGTTCCCACAACGTAGTACACCTCAGCCCGTTCCTTGGGGTAGCTTTTTTCAAGTATTTCACGAAGCTCTCTGAGGGTATCCACCGTGTAGGTGTAGCCGCTCCTTTTAACCTCGCAATCCCACACAAAAAAGCCTTCCTTTCCCTCAGCGGCAAGCCTTGTCATATCAACGCGGGCTGCTCCGGGAGTCACTCTTGCGGCAATCTTGTGGGTAGGATTCCCCGCAGGAAGGAGTATCATATAATCAAGAGAAAAAGCGGCCTTTATTTTTTCTGCTGCAAGGATATGACCGCAATGTATAGGGTCAAATGTTCCGCCCAGAATACCTATTCGCATATTATCGCCGCCCCTTCCTCTTAAATTTTGTGTCAATTACTTATTTCTGATTCTGATTTCAGTTCATATCAGTTTCTCAGACTGTGAATAGGCGCAGGAATTCTGCCGCCTCTTGCAATAAATGCATCGCTCTTGTAGGGATTTACAGGCATTACCGGGCCTGAACCCAGAAGTCCGCCAAACTCCACCACGTCGCCCTCTTTGAGTCCGGGGGCAGGGATAATTCTCACCGCTGTGGTCTTATTGTTTACCATACCGATGGCAACCTCGTCTGCGATAATTCCGGAAACGGTAGCCGCCGTAACGTCACCGGGCACAACTATCATATCAAGACCAACGGAGCAAACGCAGGTCATTGCCTCCAGCTTCTCAAGGCACAAAGCGCCGGTCTTTACAGCCTCAATCATTCCCTCGTCCTCACTTACAGGGATAAAGGCACCGGAAAGTCCGCCAACGTGAGAGGATGCCATTACGCCGCCTTTTTTCACTGCATCGTTAAGGAGAGCAAGGGCCGCTGTCGTACCGGGAGCGCCGCAACGCTCCACACCCATCTCCTCGATAATTCTCGCTACGCTGTCGCCTACCGCCGGAGTGGGAGCAAGTGAAAGGTCTACGATACCAAACTGAGCTCCAAGCCTCTGGCTGGCTTCCTTTGCCACCAGCTGACCCATTCTTGTAATCTTGAACGCCGTTTTCTTAATCGTTTCTGCAAGTACTGTAAAGTCCTCGCCTTTAACCTTTTCAATAGCGCACTTTACAACGCCGGGGCCGCTTACGCCTACGTTAATTACGCACTCAGGCTCGCCTACGCCGTGGAAAGCGCCTGCCATAAAGGGGTTGTCCTCGGGAGCATTGGCGAATACAACGATTCTCGCGCAAGAAGAGCCTCCCGTTTCAGCGGACATCTCCGCCGCCTTCTTAATAAGAACACCCATATCCCTTACCGCGTCCATATTGATGCCGGCCTTGGTAGTTCCCACGTTTACGCTGCAACAAATTCTTGAGGTTTCCATAAGAGCCTGAGGAATTGATGCGATAAGGGCCTTGTCGGCCTCTGTATATCCCTTGTGTACAAGAGCAGAATAACCGCCCAGGAAGTTTACGCCTGTATTAACGGCAGCCTTTTCAAGGGTCTTGGCAAGCTCAACGCATTGCTCGGGAGTGGATCTTCCCACAAGAAGCGCCGCAGGGGTTATTGAAATTCTTTTATTAACGATAGGGATACCCATTTCCCTCTCAATGGCCTCGCACTCAGGCACAAGGCGCTCTGCTTTGCGGCAGATTTTTTCATAAACTGCGTCACAGGTGTCCTTTATGTCAGCCCTTACGCAGTCAAGAAGATTTATACCCATTGTAACCGTTCTGATGTCAAGGTGTTCCTCCTGAATCATTCTTATGGTCTGGGCAATTTCGTCAACGGAAATAAACATTACGCGTCACCTCCGCATTAAATCTTGTGCATAGAGTTGAAAATCTCTGTGTTCTGGATCTGGATCTTCACGCCCAGCTCCTGACCAAGCTTCTGAAGGTCGTTGTGAATAACGTCAAAGGAGCTTGTGCTTGCGGAAATGTCCACCATGGTAATCATAGTGAAAACATTGTCCATAATAGTCTGGCTGATGTCAAGAATATTTATGTTGTTTTCTGCAAGGTATGCGCTCACTTTCGCGATAATACCCATCCGGTCGCTTCCCAGCACTGTAATAATTGCTTTTGTCATAATGTAAAATCCCTTCCTTATATCTTTGTGTCTTTATCATTATCTTTGTGTTATCAAAAACCTTGTCGTCACTCGCCAAGGCGCTTGAATTTAATGTTGTTCGCCACGCATTCCTTCAGATATGACGCCAATGCATCGCTGATATTCTTTGACACCGTAAACTCAGGCACGGAACCCTCGTATGCGCCACGCTCCCAGAGTCTCAGGGAAATAGTGGCAGAGTCTACGTCATTGTCGTCCCACTCCGCTTCATCAGAAACTGAAGTGTACGTTCTGAATACGATTTTATAACCCAGCGTGTCGGCAACCTTGAGAGTACGTGCACTGAAGAAATCAGGTCTGTAAAAATCCATTCTCTCATTTTCACCGAAAAGCTTCTGATACTCTTTCTCAACCTCAAGCATACCTGCGGCAAATTCCTCTGCGGTCATATATGCAATATCCTCGCCGATAGGACCTCTTGTTCCGATAAGGTGACCCTCGCTCTTCATTCTCTTCACGATCTCAGGGTTGTCCTGAATGTATTTTGCGGTAACGAAGAAGGAAGCCTTCACGTTGGAGCTCTTCAAGGCATCAAGAATTTTTCCGGTTTCACCGTAATCATAGTGAGTGGTAAATGTTACAAAAACTTCCCATTCGCTGTCAGAAGAGTTGTTTATGAAGATATAGTCCACATCTCCAATGTTTTTCTTCATGTTTTCATCAAAAACAGGAATGTTCTGACCGTTTCCGGAATCCTTCCAATATGACGTCCAATATGTGAAATCATTACTTATAGCTGCAAAATCGTCGTTTTTGATCTCAGGGAATTCTGCAGAATCTCCGGGCTTGTCCGTAGGCTCCTGAGAAGGCGCAACAGTAGCAGAGGGCGCAACAGTCCCTGTCGGTTCGCCTGAAGAAGAAGGGCTGTTGTCTGCAGATGCCGTTTCAGAAGGCGCTTCCGTAGCAGCCGGTTTCTGTGTCTTCACAGGGTCAATGGTACCGCCCACAAGCACGTCCGTAGGCTCCGGATCTCCACCCTTAACAGTATCTTTTCCGAAAGCACCAACGGCAATCAGAACAGATGCAATAACAAACATAATAATAACTGTAATAAATTGACTCTTTTTCATTTGTGATATACGCACCCTTTCATAAAAAATAAGTGTGATTTCAAAACATCATAATACAATTTAATTCTACCATAATATAAAGACCCTTGGCAAGCAAAAAATATAGGGTGAGTCAGGGACCTGCCCCCTGACTCATCGGGCGCGAAGCCTTACGGGGAAACGGTTTTTAAAAAAACCAGTAGCACTTCGGTTCCGCAGAATACCCCCGGCGCAGCATAATTTACTTGACAAAAGTTGTTTATTATGGTATTTTTGACATTGTGAACTGAATAATGTATCAAAAAGGCATTGACGGAGAAAGTAGCCGCAGTTGAAAACTACAGCGAGCAGGTGGCAGTGAAAGACCTGTGTGAGTATGGTTGCGAAGCGAAGATCACTCCTGAGCCGCAGCGCGAAAGTTCTGTTATCGTGGTATTGGCGCCCCGAAAAAGAATTATTAGCGCCCGCCGGAATCCCTCCGTGAAAGGGACTCATGTGTTAGCATGCAGCAAGGGTGGTACAGCGAGAATATTAACGGATTTTCGTCCCGAGCGCAATTGCATCGTAGGAGACGAAGGTCCTTTTTTGTTACATTAAATCAGAAAAAATTACTAAAACAATATTTACAAAGGAAGGTGCTTTATGTACAAGAAGGTTTCAACAGAATTAAGCTTCGTACAGCGCGAAAAGGCGATTGAAGAATTCTGGAAAAACAACAAGATCTTTGAGAAAAGTATTTCCCAGAGAGAAGGACAGCCCGTATTTACGTTTTACGATGGCCCACCTACGGCCAACGGCAAGCCCCATATCGGTCACGTGCTGACCCGTGTAATCAAGGATATGATCCCCCGTTACCAGACCATGAAAGGACACAAGATTCTCCGTAAAGCCGGCTGGGATACCCACGGTCTCCCCGTTGAGCTTGAGGTTGAAAAGCTTCTTGGCCTTGACGGCAAGGAGCAGATTGAGCAGTACGGCCTTGAGCCTTTTATTGCAAAATGTAAAGAGAGTGTCTGGAAATACAAAGGAATGTGGGAGGACTTCTCCTCAACCGTTGGTTTCTGGGCTGACATGGACGACCCATACGTAACTTACCACGATTCATTTATCGAGTCAGAGTGGTGGGCGCTTAAGCAGATCTGGGACAAAGGCCTTCTCTACAAGGGCTACAAGATTGTTCCTTATTGCCCTCGTTGCGGAACACCTCTTTCTTCACACGAGGTTGCTCAGGGATACAAGGACGTAAAGGAAACCTCCGTTATCGCACGCTTTAAGGTAAAAGGCGAAGATGCGTATATCCTTGCGTGGACCACTACCCCCTGGACGCTTCCCTCAAACGTTGCTCTTTGCGTAAACCCCGTTGAGACTTACGTTAAGGTAAAGAAAGACGACACAGTTTATTATATGGCTGAGGCTCTCGTGGCTTCCGTTCTCGGCGAGGACGTTGAAGTTCTTGAAAGCTACGTAGGAAAGGACCTTGAGTACAAGGAGTACGAGCCTTTGTTCCCCTACGCAAAGCCTGACAAAAAAGCATATTACGTTACCTGCGACAGCTACGTAACCCTTACCGACGGTACGGGCGTTGTACACATTGCCCCCGCTTTCGGTGAAGACGACTCCAACGTAGGCCGCAAGTACGACCTCCCCTTCGTTCAGCTTGTTGACGGCAAGGGTGAGATGACCGCAGAAACCCCCTGGGCGGGCACTTTCTGCAAGAAGGCTGACGCCCTCATTATCGAGGATCTGAGAAATTCAGGACTTCTTTTCAAGACCTTGAAATTTGAGCACAGCTACCCTCATTGCTGGCGTTGCGACACACCTCTTATCTACTACGCAAGAGATTCCTGGTTTATCAAGATGACCGCAGTAAAAGAGGACCTTATCAGAAACAACAACACCGTAAACTGGATTCCCGAGGGTATCGGCAAGGGTCGTTTCGGCGACTGGCTTGAGAACATTCAGGATTGGGGCGTAAGCCGTAACCGTTACTGGGGAACACCTCTCAACATCTGGGAGTGCTCCTGCGGACACAGACACGCCATCGGTTCTATCGAAGAGTTGAAGTCAATGTCAGACAATTGCCCCGATAACATCGAGCTCCACCGTCCTTTTATTGACGAGGTTACCATCAAGTGTGAAAAGTGCGGCGGCGAGATGAAGAGAACTCCCGAGGTGCTTGACTGCTGGTTTGACTCCGGCGCAATGCCTTTTGCACAGTGGCACTATCCTTTTGAGAACAAGGAAATCTTCGAGGAGAACTTCCCTGCGGACTTTATTTCCGAGGCAGTTGACCAGACAAGAGGCTGGTTCTACTCATTGCTTGCTATCTCTACTCTGATTTTCAACAAGTCTCCTTACAAGAATGTTATCGTTCTGGGCCTGGTGCTTGACGGAGAGGGACAGAAGATGAGTAAGTCCAAGGGCAACGCAGTTGATCCCTTTGAGACCCTTGAAAAGCACGGCGCAGATGCCATCCGTTGGTATTTCTACGAAAACAGCGCACCCTGGCTTCCTAACCGTTTCTACGACGAGGCCGTTAAGGAAGGACAGAGAAAGTTCCTCGGCACACTCTGGAACACCTACGCATTCTACGTGCTCTACGCAAACATTGACAAGTTTGACCCCACAAAGTACTCCATCGACTACAATACGTTGTCGGTAATGGATAAGTGGATGCTTTCAAAGCTCAATACGTTGGTTAAGAACGTTGACGAGAGCCTTGGCAATTACAGAATTACCGAGACAGCAAGAGCTCTTCAGGACTTCGTTGACGAGCTCAGTAACTGGTACGTTCGCCGTAGCCGTGAGCGCTTCTGGGCAAAGGAGATGACACAGGACAAGATCAATGCCTATATGACTCTCCACACCACTCTGGTGACCCTTGCAAAGCTTGCAGCGCCTATGATTCCTTTCATGACAGAGGAAATCTACCAGAACCTTGTTCGCAGCGTTGACGATGCAGCTCCCGAGAGCGTACACCTTTGCGACTACCCCGTTGCAAATGATGCGTACATTGACAGCGCTCTTGAAGAGGCAATGGAAGAAATTCTCAAAATTGTAGTTATGGGCCGCGCCGCAAGAAACGATGCAGCGATTAAGAACAGACAGCCTCTTGGCGTTATGTACGTTAACGCTCCCAAGGAGCTTGATGACCTTTATAAGGAAATTATCGAGGACGAGCTTAACATCAAGTCCGTTGAGTTTGTAAGCGATATGTCAAAGTTCTCCACCTACACCTTCAAGCCCCAGCTTAAGACTGTAGGACCTAAGTACGGAAAGCTTCTTGGCGAAATACGCACAGCTCTTTCCGAGATTGACGGCAATGCCGCAAAGAAAGAACTTGACGAAACAGGTTCTTTGAAGCTTGCGCTCAGCAGCGAAGTTGTGCTCGGCGTTGAGGACCTTCTCATTGACACGGGCAAGGTTGAGGGCTACACGTCAATCTCCGACGGCGGTTACACCGTGGCAATCGACACAAACCTCACAGAAGAGCTTATCCGCGAGGGCTTTGTCCGCGAGATCATCAGCAAGATTCAGACAATGCGTAAGGATGCAGGCTTTGACGTAATGGATCACATCAAGGTTTCCGTTTCCGGCAATGCAAAGCTTGCTGACATCGTTAAAGCTTGCGCTGACGAAATCAAGCACGACGTACTTGCAGACGAGATATCCGTTGAAGCAAATACCTCCGCTAATGCTTTCACAAAAGAGTGGAACATCAATGGCGAGGACGCTGTGTTCTCCGTAGAGAAGCTTTAAGGAAAATAGAAAAAGAGTGTAGCCGGTAGACGGAACTGTTGTGCTACACAAAGAAATCAGCCCCTCGAAACGAGGGGCTGTAATCATTTATACACATCTCTTCGATGACCTATGCAAAGGGCCAGAAATCACTTTCTCTTTTTTCCGAAAACTACGGCAACCGCACAAGCCGCAATTACCGCAATGCCGCCTGACAGCACAGAACCGCAACCTTTGCCACCCTTTGCCGCCTGAGTCGGCGCCACGGTCACAGCAGGCGCCTCCGTTGCATCTCCGGGAAGCTCTTCGAAAATAGTTTCATCCTCCTTGACGGAGTCCTTATTTATCACCTCAAAAGAAGGATCCTCCCAGGAAGTAGCGGCATTGGCATCAGCAACGCCGTTTACCATATACGTTTCCTTCAACTTTTTATTAGCGGCAATAATAAGATCCCATTGAATGCCTTCGTCACATCGCCAAGCAGGTCCGTCGTTGAAGCCAACTCTGTCTGAACGGAAGGTCCACCAATGTGAAAGCTGGACTCCTGCATCAATAATAGCATCAAGATATTTTTCCATCTCTACAGCAAAATTCTCCGCATCGTAGCTAATTGCCGTGTTACACTCTCCGTTGTAGAAAGCCTTGCCGAGAGTCGCGGCCTCCTCCATGAACATATCCCAGGTAACGTCCACAGTCTGGCCGTTTTCGTCAGTTCTAACAAAGTCTCCCGTATTGCCGCAACCAAGACCGTATATATGAGCACTGATAAGGTCGAGCTTTTCATTAAGTAATGCCACCGCCTTCAGGTGCTCGTCAAAAGTGTCTACCTGCCAGGAGACGTGCTTTCCTTCCATTACCGCCTTGAACAAATTCCATTGTGCAGTTCTGAGAACACTATCGCCGCTTGTTATCAGATGCTTGTCATCAATGGACCTGATTTTGTCTGCGCAATCTCCGTAAAAGTTCGCCAGCTGGAGAAGCGAATATCTGGCCTCGCCTGCCACCTCACCGATATCAAGCTCCAGATTGCCCTCGTTTTTAATTTCCCACATAAGCACGGACTTTCTGTCCTTGTAGCGTTCTACGAAAAGCTCAATGTACTTGTACACGTTTTGCCTTGATTCGCCCTCAGGGTTAGCCACAATATCCACAACAGACTCGTCTCCTGATATCCAGCCCTCTCCTTCAATATACTGCTGTGCCAGGAGATGAGGCTCAATAAGGCCCATACAAACAACAACTTTCATATCATATTTGTCGCAAAGATCAAAAAGTCGGTCCATTGCCTCAAAATACGTCTTCTGGTGCTCCTCATTGTACATCAGATCCTTATATTGGGAAGAAAAAACAAATGCTCTTATGGACTTAAATCCGGCCTCGCTTAACTGCTTCACCGCCGCCTCTGCCGCATGAAACTGAAATCTTTTATTCGGATACGATCCATCGCGCTCATATTCTGCTATTATCTGATAAAACAGATCAAATTTATTAAAACTTATTTCGTAGTAGGGCTCGCCATTCATAAACAGTTTGCCGCCAAGGCTTACAAGAATACCGTTATCCTTGTATTCACCCACGGTAATGGCGAAAACTCCGTCTTTTTCGTCCCACCAGACTTTAGCATTAAAAGCCTCGTTAATAAAATCTGCCGTCACCAGAACAGCATCGTTTTCCATTATCGGCGCCGCTCCCTCAACAAGCGTAACAGCCTTACCGTTAATATCAATTTCACCGCTTCCTGCAACACCTTTTATAGTAGTATCTCCGGCTTTAAACTCAAAACTGCCGTCTGACCCCTGGGTGTAGGGTACGTTAAGTCCTTCCGCCAACGCTTTGGCATCAAAAAGAATTTTATCGTCTTTTATCACAGGCTCTTTTGCCAATTTAATCTTCGTGTCGTTAAGAAAAACCTTTATTTTTTCGTTACTCTGCTCAGGAATTTTGACAGTAGGAAGCTCGCCTGTCTCCTGGGTAGAATACTTTTGAGGCGTGTCTTTGCCCTTTGACCACAACAAAATGTCATCAATTAAAATATAAGACTCCCCTCCGGGCTGGTTTTCCTGCACGTTAATGTGAAAAGCCTCCACGCTATATACTTTTTTGGGCAACTGTGTCTGCTCTGCCACAACCTTTTTTTCTACGGAGATAGTATAGGTATCCTGCCCGGCGGTAAACTCGCAACTAATGTCATACGATTCACCGTATTCCAACTCCGACACAACGTTTCCTTCGCAATCCATCAGCTGAGCTCCGGCCCCATTTGCACAAATTTTAATAATATCAATATTCGCAGTTTTTCCGGCAGGCTGCAAGGTATTAATTCCAATAGATAAATTGTTGTTATAATTTTCGTCAATACCAACCTTAAACTCAAGCCCCATCCGGGTCTCTTTTACGCCAAGGGTCCACCAACGAAGATCACAACTCTTCACCGCCAACGACCGCTTATTTCCGATAGCCAGATCAGATCCCACAATTTTAATTTTGCTGTCGGCTCCGATATACGACGCATTAGAACCTTCAAATGTGGCGGAAAACTCTTCACACACCTTAGTGTTTTCAAAATCAACCTTCACTTTTTCATGGGTAAACTGTACAGCATTTCCTGAAATTGTTCCGCCAAACTGACATACCACAGTAAGCACCATCAGAATTGCTATAAACATTGCAATATATTTTTTTGTTCTCACTTTGCAAACCGCCTTTTTCTTCATAATTGATGAAGCTATTATAATTGCTTTCTTCACAAAAAACAAGAGCCAATTTTGAGTCAGGTCTCCGCTTCTTTTGAGTCAGGGACCTGCCCCCTGACTCATGGGCCGCGAAGCCTTACAGGGAAACGGTTTTGCGAAAATTGGGTGGCACTTTGGTTCCGCAGATTCGCTGAAAGAAATCACTTGATAAAACAAAAGGGAAATGATACCATTGTAGGAAAGAACTTTTGGGTGGGAGCGTTACCGATGAAAAAGTCAAAGAAATTTGTTGTGTGCGGAATTGTTGCATGCGTTGCAGGTATTGTTTTCGGAATTGCGGTTGCACTATGCGGCTTTGCGAGAGCACAAGGAGCCGTTGTCTCGAAAGCAGAAGGAATCACGCAGGATTGCGGCATTATCGTTGGCGTTGCAGAGCAATGGTATGCAAAAGAAGCAGAGTTTCAGTCTCCGATATCCTACCACAGCCCCTTTTACGACGTGGACTTTGATTTTGTTTTCACCCACAGAGAAAGCGGCACAAAGCTTAAAATCCCTGCGTTCTGGGATGGGGACAACACTTTCAAGGTTCGTTTTGCATTGACGGAGCTCGGCGAATGGAATTACACGATACGTTGCTCTGATGAAAGCAACGGCCTTAACGGCGCGCAAGGAAACGTCACCTGCACGGCATACACAGGAGACCACGATATATACAAGCGCGGTTTCGTAAAGCCAACAGGTAGATATTTTTCCTACGCAGACGGCACGCCGTTTTTCTATTTGGGGGACACCCATTGGCATATGGCCCTTGAGGACATTGACCACCCCGAAACACAGGCAGACGGCACTGTTGCCAGCCGGTTTGAATATACGCTGATGAAGCGAAAAGAACAAGGCTTTACCGTAATTCAATCCGAGCCCTTGGGGCATTATGTAAAGGACAACAATTATTTTCAAGACATTTTTAAAAAGAAATTTAACAAGACCCAGTTGGAAAGATTTCAGCAATACGACAAGTATTTTAAAATGATTGCCGATATGGGCTTTGTACACGCCAATGCACAGCTTGGCTACCCTGATACGTTGGGCGACGTTATTTACAAAATTTCCGTTGACCATTTGCAAAGGCTTTGTCGCTACTGGGTGGCAAGGTACAGTGCCTACCCGGTAATGTGGACCTTAGCCCAGGAATGTGATAACGACTACTATTACGGCTCTGCCCAGGTTCAGTTCACGGACGAGAACAATCCCTGGAAGGATGTTGCCGCCTATATGCACAAATACGATCCATACGGACACCCTATGACAGCGCATCAGGAAAACAGCGGTAATACCGTTGCCTCAAACTCTGCGTTTAAGGACGTTGAAGGGCATAACTGGTGGGCATCCCAGATCAACTACAACTGGAGTGACGGAACACATTTTAACGATTATAAAGATTATTGGGTGCGCGGCAACGGCAAGCCTGCTATATTGTACGAAGGGGCCTACGACCACTATTGGACGGGGACCATCGGCGCAAGGCTTCAAGGCTGGATGGCTTTTCTCAACGGTATGTACGGCTATGGCTACGGATCGCAAAAGATATGGAGCGCTAATGACGATCACGGCGTTTGGGCCGGAGCCTATGCAGAGACCCCGATAAATACGGGTTTAGAAGTCATTACCGCAAAAGACCAAAAAATAACATGGCAAGAAAGTCTGCAACTGCCTGCTGCCACGCAACTTTCTTATATGAAGAATTTTTTGATTGAGCATCAATGGCAGAATCTGGACCCCTGTTTTGAATTTCAGGAATACTTTTTACCGGACGAAAGCATTAACAACAGATACGCCGCAGCCCACGACAACAACGATATGATTATCGTATATTTTTACAACGATTCGACGGCCTCCGGAACGCTTAAACACCTTGCGGACGGCAAAACCTACAAATGCAGGTGGTTTGACCCAGAGACAGGCTCTTACGTTAAGGAATTTTATGCCGTAGGCAATGAAGACAACCTTCTTTATTTAGGAGAAAAACCCGGTCAAGGCCATTATGTCTTTTCTGCGGTAATATGCGACGAGTCTTCTGCCACGCAACCTATAACAGAGGCGGCCCCCATTCCCAAGGGCAATGACAAGCTCTTTATCACGCTTGGTATCATTGCTGCGGTGACAATCATTATCGCTGTAATATCAGGGGTAATTTTCCGCAAAAAAAATACTGCTTCACGAAAACGTCTTCGTTCTTCTGTCAGAAAAGAAATGCTTGCCCTGCGAAAAAACACTCCTCCGGAACTTCAAGAGGCTGAGAGCAAGGCGATTTTTGAAAAAATTTACGCGATGCCGGAATATGCTGCTGCGACGGAGGTCTTCCTTTATGCTTCCGTTAATGGTGAGGTGGCGACGGAAAATTTTGCAAAAAAAGCATTGGCGGACGGAAAGAAGCTTGCCTACCCCGTAAGCGAAAAAGGCTGCTCAGATATGGAATTTTACTATGTAAACGACCTTTCTGAGCTGACACCCGGTTTTATGAAAATACCGGAACCAATGGCTTCCGATGATAATATTGCAATACCTTCTACCGAGCGCCCGGCCATAATTATCGTACCCGGCGTTGCCTTCGACAAAAACCGCAATCGTCTGGGCTACGGCGCAGGTTATTATGACAAATACCTTGCAATTCACGGCAATGCTTTCACAAAAACAATTGCGGTCTCTTACAGTTTTCAGATGCTTGAAAAACTTCCTGCGGAGAGCCACGACATAAATCCTGACGTTGTGGTAACGGGAAATAGGATGATTGAGTAAAAAAACGAAACAAAACACAAGAAACCGAGAGATAACGAGAAAAACAGCAAGAAAGTCAGAGAAAAAGACTTATATTTGAAATTATACCGTAAAATACCCGAAAATACCTAAAAAACGCGCCAAAAAACCTGCATTTACTCTTGACAATGCAGGTTTTTTATTGTATTATTCTACTTGCCGCTTTTGAAAAAGGCGGTAAATATCAGAAAAAACATTCATATTTATATGAAGCAGAAAATTTTAGGAGGTTCATTCAGCAATGAAGACATTCGTAGCAAAAGCAAATGAACTGGAGAAGAAATGGTACGTTATCGATGCAGAGGGAAAGACACTCGGACGTCTTGCTACTGTTATCGCTACTATCCTCTCCGGAAAGAACAAGCCCGAATACACACCTTTCCTTGATACAGGCGATTACGTTATCGTTATCAACGCAGACAAGGTTGTTGTTTCCGGCAATAAGTACAATGACAAGCTTTACAGACACCACACCGGTTATCCCGGAGGTCTCAAGGAAACTAACTTTAAGAACCTTATGGCTAAGCACCCCACATACGCTGTTGAGTATGCAGTAAAGGGTATGCTTCCTAAGAACTCTCTCGGAAGAGCTATGTTCAAGAAGCTTAAAGTTGTTGCAGGTCCTGAGCACAAGTATGCAGCTCAGAAGCCTGAAGTTTACGAGATTTGATTGACCGAAGGAGGATAATATCATGGCAGACAGATATTGCGGTACAGGTAGAAGAAAAAAATCCATCGCTCGCGTAGCTTTGGTTCCCGGAAACGGCACTATTACTATTAACGGCAGAAGCCTTGATGAGTATTTCGGTCTCGAAACTCTCAAGTACATCGTTCGTCAGCCCCTCGCCCTCACAGGCACAGAGAGCAAGTACGACGTTATCTGCAAAGTTACAGGTGGCGGATACACAGGCCAGGCCGGTGCTATCAGACACGGTATTTCAAGAGCGCTTCTCGCAGTTGACGAAGAGGCATTCAAGGCTGACCTTAAGGCTGAGGGCTTCCTCACAAGAGACCCCAGAATGAAGGAAAGAAAGAAACCCGGTCTCAAGAAAGCACGTCGTGCACCCCAGTTCTCAAAGAGATAATCTGTATTATTTCAGAGAATACTTCAAAAACTTCAAAAACCCCGAAGCCTTCACGGTTTTCGGGGTTTTGTTTATGCTAAAAATTCTGCATAATTTTTTTATATTGAATAATAAATTTTTCTATTGCTCTTTCAGTTTTAAAATATCGTTTTCCTTTTCCGAGAGGTCTTATATCTTCTATTGTTGCATCGTCCTTGTCGCATTCATAAATTCCGTATTCATCATATATTTTAAACTTCAAAGCTTCAAACTTTGCATAATCTTCCGTTGTATAAATATCAGGGGATATCCATATCCGTTTAAGCTTTGGTATGTTTATCAGATCGTCAATATTATTGTCCTGTGCAGCAACACCCGAAAGAACTAAACTATCGAGATCCGGCATTTCTTTCAGAAAAGAAAACGTTGGGATAACAGTTTTGCCCAGTTGAGAAATATGAATAGTTAAGCCTAAATGCCTTAAATTTTTTGCTTTTTTTATCGCTGTTAGCTCAGGGGCATTAGCGCCTAACTTAGTTTCTAAAACATCAAGAGCAGGGGTCTTTGACATATCCCAAAGAGTATCTTTTGCGCCAAGGCTAATGTATACGGTCTGGAGTTGTGTTAATTTTTCAAGTGCGTAATAATTTGTGGGGTTAGCACTGCTTATCCAAATCGTTTTGGTGTTGGCAGGTAAATTTTCAGCAACACAGTTCAGTTCCTCTGTACTCTTAACATTAATAACAAATATTTCTTTGTTTGAAAAATCATTAGTATAATGACCATTTCCAAAATAAAAACCTATATTATGCCTAAAATAAGGGCAGTCTTTACACTTATACAGGTATTCTGCATACTTGTCCCACACTGAATTTTTCAAAAAACCTTGATTAAAAAATTCTTCTGCGCAACTAACAATTTTTTTATTTTCAGGAGAGCAATATAGTTCGTGAGCAAAAAAAGACAGCGACTCGTTAAATGCAATGTCATAAAACTCGTTATTCATTATGCACCTCGTAGGCAAAAATTTATTTATTAAATTATATTATAAATTATTTAAACCTTCAATGAGCCACATCCTCTGACGCTGTGACCCATTTAATTTACCAAGTCTTTTCGTAGCATAAGTTATTCCAACGATATACGATTTTTGATGCAGGAATTTCGAGTTGACACTCATAATGAAAAGGCTCTTTTTCAAAAAGAAGCCAACCTTTTACCAATTGCTCATTGTTTCCTTTATATTGATATTGATATAAAAATTCAAGACTATAAGTATTGTTGTTTATAAGACGGACTAATTCTTCAAGAGTCCATTCTTCACGAATAATCTTTCCAAAAATATTTTTCCGGAAAACATAGATATTGACGTCATCCTCTAAATAATAGTCAACTTGTGAACAATCTGTGCGCACCGTTTCGGAAGAATAGTTTGCGTGATGTAACGGAGTAACCCAAAAGCCTTTTTCAAAATAAAAGGAAAGGATTCCATTGTCATACCGAGTTCTGCCGGCACAGCAATCGTGTAACGATAAGACAGAATCATCTGTATCAATATGCGTATAGGTTTTCTGTTCCATCACTCATTTCGCCTTTCTATAAACTCTTTTACAACCCAGGTGATTTTCCATTAAATTACACAATCTAGTTTCATCTGTTTCTTCCTTTGGAATCGGCTTCTTTAAGATCCTTCGCACAACGCAAGAAAAGAAAAAACACACCTCAAGAAAGATTAATATGGGAAGGAATATTATAAAAATAAACGCTTCTTCAATCTTATTAATAATTCTCTTTATTCCTGTTTCATTTGTATACGGGTCTATATACTTAATGGTGCCGCAAAAGGTGATTTTGTCAGCAAACTCTGTTATGGTCGGAATAAACCAATATCCGCCGGAATGACCGCCGCGAGCAACACCAAAACGAATTTCGTTCTCAGAAAGTTCAACTATATAGTCGTCAATATAGAATATCCGGCGTCTGTCATCAGGGCCTTTTATTTGCATCAAAAACATTTCTTTTGTCCCCGGAAATTCAAACGTATACTGCTTTGCCACAAAACCACCACCTTGTTAACACACGATAATTCACAAAAACGTTAAGTGCATTATACCCTAAGCTCTTAAAATTTGCAAGGGAGGAGCCACAGCGTCAGACGCTGTGGCTCCTCCCTTGATTTTCGTTATATATATGCTATACTATAGACATAGAGGAACAAATAATTTATAAAGTGGAAAGGACGGATACGATATGAAAAAATTGTACTGTATTGGGCTTGCATTATTGCTTTGCTTAAGTATTTGCGGCTGTAATAAGGTTCCCCGTGTGTCGGACAATAACGCCGAAACAATTCGCCTTGAACATTCCGGTCAATTACAGGGCGATGTGGTAGAAGTTTTTGCAGACGGACTATCTATGAAAGTTTCCAGTTGTAACACCGATGAAGTTGAATATTCCGGAGATATCGTGTACGTTATTACCGATGAAACGGACTGGTGTGTCGAAGATGAAATTGTCGTAGATTTTTACGAAGCTAAAATACCTCATGACGAAAGTAAACCAATGACCGTTGTTGCAAACTTGATTAAAGCGCCCTCGTATGTCGCTAAGCCCATAATCTACCTATACCCCGAAGCTCCGACAGAGTGTTCAGTCGAGGTCTCTCTTAACGGGCAGTTGACATGCACATACCCGGATCACGGCATTAACGGTTGGCAAAAATTTACGGCATATCCTGACGGCACATTGACATTTCCTGATGGCAAGGAATATTATGCTCTTTATTGGGAAGGCCTCCAAAATACACAATGGGACTTTTCCGAGGGTTGGTGTGTACGAGGAGAAGACACTGCAAAATTTCTTGAATGGGCTCTTGCTGAGCAAGGGTTAACACAGCGCGAGGCCAACGAGTTTATCGTTTATTGGTTGCCACTTATGCAAGACAATCCATACAACGTTATTTCCTTCCAGACCACCGCCTACACGGATGGCGCAGTTTTGGAAATATCACCAACACCCGACAGCCTCCTTCGCGTATTTATGGCGTACTACCCCTCCGATAATGAAGTGGAGCTTGCGCCTCAATCTTTTGATAACTTTACAAGACAAGGATTTACAGCAGTAGAATGGGGCGGCTGCCAGACATCAAAACCTTAAGTTGCCTTTTTAAAGCAGATTGTTTGACTTCTGATTGTCAACAGTCCTTGAAACCCGTTGCGGTTTTCAAGGACTGTTTTATTAGGGAGGAGCCACGGCGTCAGACGCTGTGGCTCCTTGCAAATTTTAAATAATGCGATATAATTACCGCGGTGATATTGTTTATGAGAAACCCGAAAATAAATTATTTTGAAAAAAATAAAATACAAATTACTATAGCAACGTTGGTTGCGATAATGTGCGCAGCCTTGGTGTTGGTGGGCTGTCAGAATAAGGCTGACAAAGGTGTTGCCTCTTCCTCTCCGGAAGTGACCGAAAGCCATACGCTGTTGCCAACATTTGCGGCGATACATACACCCACAATTTTGCCGACGGAAACACCTTCTCCCATGCCTACAGAAGTGCTTACAGCAACACCTGTTATCACGGGAACGCCTACTCTTGCGCCTACAAGCACCCCTACGCCGTCGGCTACGCCAAATCCTACACCCACAATAAAGCCGACAGCTACGCCCACACAGGCACCTACCCAAGAGCCTGTTACTGCGGAGCAAATATTGTCGACAATGACCCTTGAAGAAAAAATCTACCAAATGTTTATTGTATCTCCGGAGGACCTTAGCGTAGGGCAAGGAAGTATTACCGCCTATACGGACGCTGATATGGAGTTTTTGAAGGAGCACCCGGTGGGCGGTGTGATATATTTTGAGAACAATATCGTAAATCCTGAGCAGACGAAAAATATGCTGCAGACCATCAGGAAATATTCAGAAGATAACCTTGGGTTGCCTCTTTTTGCCTGTGTGGATGAAGAGGGCGGAAGAGTTGCAAGGATCGCCAATAACAGTGCCTTTAATGTGGAAAAGTTTGACGGAATGGGTGCTGTGGCGACAGAAGAGGAAGCATATAACATAGGAAAGACCATTGGAGCATATCTGGCGGAGCTTGGCTTTGATTTTGACTTTGCGCCGGTTGCAGACGTGCTTTCAAGGGAAGGAAGCGCCGTTATCGGCGACCGTTCCTTCGGCACAGACCCCCACAGGGTGTCTGCTTTTGCCGCGGCCGCGGCAAAAGGCCTTGAAAGCAACAATATTATGAGTACGTTCAAGCATTTCCCCGGACACGGCGCCACCACCGCCGACAGCCACTCGGACTACGCCGTTACGGAGAAAACATACGAAGAATTAAAGCAAGGCGACCTTATCCCCTTTGCCAATGCCTCAGAAAACAACGTTTCCGCAATAATGGTTGCCCACATCTCCGTACCCAACGTTATCGGCGACAACACGCCTTGTTCCCTCTCCTACAAAATGGTCACTGAAATTTTAAAGGGCGAGCTTGGCTACCGGGGCCTTGTAATCACCGATGCACTTAACATGGGGGCAATTTCGAAAAACTATACCCCTGCGGAGGCGGCGATCAAAGCTGTAGAGGCAGGAAACGACGTTCTTTTGATGCCTTTGGACCCGGAAAACACTGCAGAGGGCCTCATTAACGCCGTAAAAAGCGGCCGCATAAGTGAGAGCAGAATTGATGATGCAGTTTTAAAAATAATTGAAGCGAAATTAAATCATTAAAAATATTTGTAAATTAATTACAAGTTGACCTTGACACTTCTACATTAATTGGATATACTTCCCAAATGCAAGAACAATATTATTGACCTATGAGTCGGAGGTATGTGTTTTGATAACTGAAAAAAATAATGCAGGCTGTTGTGAGAAAAAACTCGGCTTGTCAAAGGATGCCCAAGGAAATTTATACCTTGGCGAAAAGCCTTTTAAGGGCTACGGCGTTAATTCCTTTTCCGCCGTTACGTATTACGTAGATGCCCACAGCACAAATACGTTTGAAGAGCAGTTTACTTTGCTGAAAAGCTACAATATTCCTTTTCTTCGCGTAAATTTCGGCGGATATTGGCCGGAGTATTACGAGCGCTTTGACAAGGACCCCGATGCAATTATTTCAAAAATGCGCGACGCCCTTGACAGTGCGCAAAGCCATAAAATCGGACTTATCTGTTCCCTTCTTTGGTATGACGGCGCAATTTCCTACCACGTAGGTGAAAAGCGTTCCGCAATGGGCGACCCCCACAGTAAAACTGCTGAGTACACAAGAAAGTACGTGGCAAGAATCGTAAACGAATTTAAAGATCACCCTGCTGTCTGGGGCTGGGAAATCGGCAACGAATACAACCTTGACGCAGACCTTTGCGACAAATCTCTTAAAAGCTTCATACCACAAGGCCCTGCCACCCCTGCAGTGCCCTCAGGATTCGATTTTTACACCTCTGAGGAGCTTGTGACATACATGACCCTTGTGGGCGAAGAAATCCGAAAATACGACCCTTACAGAATCATTTCTGCAGGTCACGGGGATATGAGAGATGCCTCAAAGGCTCTCCACAACGCAGCCATAAAGCACGACGAGGACCATCTGTGGGAAAACGACTGGACACAGGACACCATTGACGACTTTTACGAAATGTGCGCCTACTTCACCCCCGACCCCTTTGATGCAATGTGCTTCCACATCCAGCACTCCCAAAGAGATGACGAGGGCAATGCCTACTATCTTGACACCTGGAGACGTTTCGGAAAAGTTATTTCCACAAAGGAATATCTGGAAGCATTTGTCAATGCAGCAAAAAAAACAAACAAGGTTCTTTATTTTGGCGAATTTGGTGATCTGATATGGAAGGAAACTGCGCCTGATGCGCCGGAATATTTTGACAATCTGGTAAACACCTGCCTTGACGCAGGCATTGGCTTTGCCTCTACATGGCAATTTATGACAAATAACAACATTGCCAACGACAATGGCATTGACGGCGAAAAGCTCCGCATACTCCAAAAAGTAAATCTGGACTTTATCGCAAAGGGCGACCAACCCATTGACGAATATTGGAATTAAGAATTAATTAATAAGAACAAACAAAAACGCTCTTTACCATAAACCGGTAAAGAGCATTTTTTTACTTAATCATCAAATATCACTTAACTGAGCAAGGCTCTGTCGTTTGTGAATTCTGCGCCGCTTGCCTCAGTAAACTTTGCAAGGAGCGTTTCAACGGTGAGCTTCTGCTTCTCCTCGCCCTTTATGTCAAGGACAATCTTGCCAGCGTTCATCATTATTATACGGTTTCCGTGGGCAATGGCATCACGCATATTATGGGTTACCATAAGGGCGGTAAGGCCGTTTTCCTTTATGAGCTTGTCGGTAATCTCAAGCACCTTTGCCGCAGTCTTTGGGTCAAGAGCCGCTGTATGCTCGTCAAGAAGCAAGAGCTTAGGCTTTTTCATTGCCGCCATAAGAAGTGTTATCGCCTGACGCTGACCGCCTGAAAGCAAGCCCATTTTTGTGGTAAGTCTGTCCTCAAGGCCCAGATCAAGAATCTTTAATTGCTCACGATATCTCTCTCTGTCCTTTCCGGTAATGGCCCAGCGTACACCACGGCAATGGCCTCTGCTGTCTGCCACCGACATATTTTCTTCTACCCACATATCTGACGCAGTACCCATTCTGGGATCCTGAAAAACGCGTCCTATAAACTTTGCCCTTTTGTACTCAGGCAGCCTCGTTACGTCCACGCCGTCAATTATTACCTGGCCCTCATCCACGGGATATGCGCCGGCAACAATATTAAGCATAGTTGACTTTCCTGCGCCGTTGCCTCCGATAACGGTAACGAAATCACCGTCTTCCAGAACAAGAGAAAGTCCGTCGAACACCTTTTTCTCATTAACGGTGCCTTCATTGAAGGTCTTATGAATGTCTCTGATCTCAAGCATTCTGCGCCCCTCCCTTCTTCTTTTTTCCTTTAACCAGGTAGGTTTTAAGATGAGGAATTCCAAGGAAAAGCGCTACCACAATAGCCGAAAGCATTTTGAGAAGCTCTGTGGGAAGTCCTATGAATACAACGGTCTGGAATACCAGCCAATAAATAATTGCGCCGCAAACTACAAACAACAATCTCAATGCAAAATTTGTGGTCTTTCGCTGGAACAATGCTTCACCGATAATAACCGCGGCAAGTCCAATTACGATTGCACCTCTTCCGAAGTTGATATCAGATGCTCCCTGCTGCTGCGCCAGAAGCGCGCCGGACAAGGCAACTACGCCGTTTGACAACGCAAGGCCAAGCACCTTTGTAAAGTTTGTGTTAATGCCCTGGGCACGGCTCATCTCAAGGTTGCAGCCGGTACTTCTGAGAGACATTCCAAGCTCTGTACCGAAGAACCAATACAATATCAAAATAACCACAGCGCAAAAACCGATTAAAATGATCAAGGACTTAACGCGCTCACTTTCTCCCGAGGAGATAAGCACCTTGTCAGCATACTTGAATCTGCTGAGGGCAACGTTTGCTTTGCCGTCCATTATCAGAAGGTTTACGGACCAGAGCATAAGCTGGGTCAATATTCCCGCCAGAATCGCAGGTATTCCAAGAAGCGTATGTAAAAGCCCCGTTACAAGCCCTGCCAGCATTCCCGCCGCCATCGCGCAAAGAATCGCAAACCACACGTTAACGCCATTGGTTATAAGCACAGCGCAAACCGCCATACCGGTACAAATAGAACCGTCTACTGTGAGATCGGCAACGTCAAGGATTTTAAACGTAATGTAAACCCCTATTGCCATAAGGCCCCAGGCAAGTCCCTGCGCAACAGCACCGGGAATCGTACCGAGCCAATTCATGATAATTTCCATAATCAAATTTTCCCTTTTAGTTTTTTATTACTCAGCAGCAATCGCTGTATAGCCCTTAGCTTCAAGAGCCTCTGTGTCAACGCCGAGCTCGTTGCATCTGTCTGCGTTGTATTTCTTAGTAAACGTAGCAGCATACTCGATCTTCATCTCGGAAACCTTAGCCTCACCCTTGAGGATCTTCGCAGCCATCTTTCCTGTCGCCACGCCAAGGTCGTAGTAGCTGATAGAAAGTGTTGCCACACCGCAACCCTTACAGATGCCTTCCTCGCCTGCAATAACGGGAGTGTCACCAATTACACCGCTGATTGTCTCAGTGCAGCTTGCCGCAGTGTTATCAGTAGGAATGTAGATAACGTCAGCAAAGGTTGCTGCAGCAGATGCAACAGAAACAACATCGTTGGAGTCTGTAAAGGAGTAATCCTTGATGTTTTCGTTGCTAAGACCTTTTTCTACAAGATATTTTCTTACTTCTTTAACCTGATATGCGGAGTTAGGCTCAGAGCTACAGAAAAGAAGCGCAACCTTCTCAGCCTCGGGATAAAGGTCTACAAGCATTTCAGCCTGCTTGTCAAGGGGCGCCAGGTCACTTGTTCCGGATACGTTGCCGCCTACAAGGCCGTCAAAATCGTCAATACCCAAAGCAACGCCGTACTCGGTAATGGATGTTCCCAATACAGGGATCGTCTCAGTTCCGTTTACAGCCGCCTGAAGCGCAGGGGTCGCATTGGCCATAATAAGGTCAACCTTCTTGTTTACAAAGTTATTTACAATCGTTGTACATGTTTCAGGGCTGTTACTTGCATTTTCGTTAAGAACCTCTACGTTCTCTTCGCCAAGCTCTGTTTTCAGAGTGTCAATAAATCCCTGTGTGGCCGCGTCAAGAGCAGGATGCTGAACCAACTGGCAAACACCTACAGTATATTTTCCGTCATCTTTGCTTCCGCCTTCGCAGCCTGTCAAAGCAAACATTGTTACGCACATTACCATTGCAAGGACGATGCTTACTATTTTTTTCATAATAAAACTCCTTTAATAAAAATATAAACACAAAATAGTCATATTATCGGGCACAATCGCTTTACCACGATAATATGGTATTGTATTACTCCCGTCCCTCAATGTCAATATTTTTTGCACAAAAAAAACGACAGACCGGATTAGTCTGTCGTTTCTGGTGACCCCTACGAGAATCGAACTCGTGTCGCCGCCGTGAAAGGGCGATGTCTTAACCTCTTGACCAAGGGGCCGTAATGGTGGCTGCGATTGGAGTCGAACCCATGACCTTCCGGGTATGAACCGGACGCTCTAACCAACTAAGCTACGCAGCCAAAACCATGCGTTTCACTGAACGCTGGACTATCTTACCACAATATTAACAGTTATGTCAATACCAAAAACAAAAATTTTTAAATTTTTTCCCTTTTCAAGGCCCTTTAAAACACCCATATACTCCAATATGAATACCATAATAATACCAACGAATTAATACAGGGAGAGTTTTCCCTTGGAAATAGTAATTTTAACAGCTCTGGGCGTAGGTCTTGCCACCGTTTTTGGCAGCATTATCGGCTTCGTCCTGAAAGAAATTCCCCACCGCTTCAACGATCTCCTGCTGGGCTTCGCCGCAGGCATAATGATGGTAGCCGCCATTCTGGGTCTCATTGTTCCCGCAATGGAAGCAGGCGGCGCAACACAACTTCCCATAGTTTTTCTCGGCATAATGTGCGGAGCTTTTTGCCTCGTCCTTGCCGACAAGGCATTGCCCTTTCTTCACAACGTTGCAGGCATTAAGGGCTCCGACAACCGCGTAATGCTCCTTGTTCTCGCCATCGCAATTCACAACTTCCCCGAAGGCATTGCCGCCGGAGTAAGCTTTCTCACCGACAACACCGCAGGCGCCTTGTCCGTGGCAGGCGGAATTGCCCTCCAGAACATTCCCGAGGGCATGGTAATAATAGCGCCAATGCTATCCGCAGGCATCACCAAAAAACGAGCCTTCCTCATCGCCCTTGGCACAGGCCTCACAGAAGTCCTTGGCACACTCCTCGGCTACACCGTAATCCAGCTTTCCGCTGCAATCCTGCCCTTTTCCCTTGCTTTCGCAGGCGGCACGATGCTCTACGTAATCTGCGACGAAATGATCCCCGAAACTCACTCCCACGGCAACGCCCGCGCCTCCACGTACGCTCTGCTGGCAGGCTTTTGCGTAATGCTGCTAATGGATTTTTTGCTGTAAAATAAGTCAAGAGTCCTCAAAACGAGTCAGGAACCTCAAAATGAGTCAGGAACCTCAAAATGAGTCAGGGACCTCAAAATGAGTTAGGGACCTCAAAAATGAGTCAGGGACCTCGAAATGAGTCAGGGACCTGCCCCCTGACTCATAGGGCGCAAACCCTTTCCCTGAAAGGGTTTGCGAAAAAAAGGGTGGCACTTCAGTTCCGTTTGCAAAAAAAGTTGTTTTAACTACTTGACGGCAACAATTTTTGTGGTATACTTACAAAGTAGGCTTTGGAGATGTACTCAAGTTGGCTGAAGAGGCGCCCCTGCTAAGGGTGTAGGTCGGGCAACCGGCGCGGAAGTTCAAATCTTCTCATCTCCGCCAAAAGAAAACAGGTTATGCTAAGCGGCATAACCTGTTTTCTTTTTTTGAGGAATTAAAATATGTTGAATTTATCACAAGGATAAAGAATATGATAAAGAAATAACAAGAAAGAGAAACCCTCTATGCGCAATATGGAATACAACAGATTTGCTGCAGTCGCTTACGCACGCAAGTGGGCGCTGTCACGAAATCCGGCTTTTTATGATTTTCAAAACATTGGCGGTGATTGCACAAGCTTTGCATCACAATGCCTTTATGCAGGCGCTTCTGTAATGAATTACACCCCCATAATGGGATGGTATTATAGGTCAGCCTCTGATCGGACTGCCTCCTGGAGCGGAGTAGAATTCTTTTGTAACTTCATTATAAGTAATCGTTCAGTAGGCCCTTACGGGCACATTGCCGCGGCCAAAGAGATACAACCGGGAGATTTTGTTCAACTTGGCACAGAAAGTGAAAAGTATTATCACACTCTTGTAGTTACCGCAGTTTCTCCCGGCATTTTAGTGTCTGCCCACACCTTTGACGCTTTAGACAGACCGCTCTCTTCCTACAACTTTTTTAAAACTCGTTTTCTCCGCATAGACGGTGTCCGGACCTGGTAATTCCGTGATTACATGCTTACTTTAAAACCAAGGCACCGTATTTGTCTTCGGAAAGTGCGTATCCATAGAAAACTTCTTTATTCACTATGGCAAGGTATCCCGCCATTATGTCGAGTTCCGGATAATTATCTTCAGCAATCAAGATGAGCTCGTTCAACTGCAAAATTACAGAAAAAATATGTTTACAAATTCCGCTGCAAAAACACTCACAGTTCGGATTGCTGATTTCACCGTTTTTATAATCAAACTCCACCTCATATATACGACTTCCTTTTACAAGGGCCCTTCCGTGATTATTTTTCAGTTCGATATATAAAACTCTTCCGCTTTCAAAATAATCCACACCCCTTCCGCCAACGTCCTTACTTATTTTTATTGCACCGGGGGCACGGAGAGGGAAAGAAAAATCATCAGAACCGATGACATATTCCTCTTCGGAATATGTATAGGGCATAAACCAGCCTCTTATCTTTTCAAAGGGCAATGCATTCTCCTGCTTAGTGAATAAGCATCGTCCTCCCAACAAGAAAGTTCCTTTCACGGTGGTGTCCGCCACACGAATCACTTTTTTATACTCTGACAATTTTATCTTGAAGGAATATGATATGTCAGTTACTCTTCCGGGCAGACCTTCAAGTTTCCCTTCAACAAAAACAATATCGCCAAGCTTTAAATCGAAAGCATCATTATAGTACGAACAGCTTATTCCTCTATCTTCAAAGTACACTTCTACAACAGATTTTTTCGCAACAGTCCCGGATGAATGATTATCCATATAAACGAAATTTTCTACGTTATCAGAATTTTCAGAACTGAAAGTTTTTTCATTTTTTACTTCTTCACTGTTTTTACCCTTATCAATATCGAAACCAATCTTAAACTTCATAATTAAGCATCTCCTTTCGTTACGATAATAGTATACAACAGTATCCGTACCATAAAAGGGACTTTAAACGCGAGTTTTATCTTTTGTTTTTTCTGTTTTCGTAATCGGCATTGATTCTCGCACCCCAGCTGTCCCTCACTTTTTTCCCGGAACGAACTGTGCAAACAGTTTCAGCCACAGTATCATAAACCACAGCAGTGCCCTGACTGTCAGCATGATAATTCACAGCCCTTTCGGCATCAATTCCATAGCGGGCCGCAGTATTCACGGCGTCAATATTCGCCCCGATAAAAAGGAATTCCCAGCCGTATTTTTCTTTCTGTCTTTTAATAGCACGCTTTACGTCATCGCTGGTATATCGATGGCTGGCATTTTCCATACCATCTGTCATAATTACAAACATAGTATGAGCAGGTACGTCCTCAGGACGTGCGTACTTGTGAATATTTCCGATATGGTGTATAGCTCCGCCGATAGCGTCTATCAAAGCGGTGCAACCTCTTACAAAATAGTCGTCTCTGGTCATCTCCGGAACGTTCTCCAGATTTACACGATCGTGAAGCACCTGGCTGACGTCATCAAATAACACGGTAGAAACAAGACATTTTCCCGGCTGTGTCTTCTGCTTCTCAATCATAGAATTAAATCCGCCTATAGTATCTCCTACGAGATTCTGCATAGATCCACTTCTGTCAAGAATAAATACCAACTCTGTAATATCGTTTCTTTTTTCAACTTTTTCTTCATGTGCTTTCATAATTAAAACCTCCTGAATAATATAAAATATGCGGCTGTAAGTGTTTTTCTTAACCTTACAACCGCATTATAGAGGTTTTACGTTTTCAAAAGGTCGCACGGGAAGCGACATTTTTTTGATGAGGATGAAGTATAATAATCACGCTCCCAATAAACATTGGTCGAATGCGAACAGAGCCTCATTTATTTCATATATATTGTAGTTTCCTTTTTGTATGAAGAACTCTATGATGACGTCGAACTTGTTGCTGTGGGACAGGGCGAAGCCTGCCTTTTTAAGGAGTTCCTCTGTTTCCTTGAGAGAAAGCTCTAAGGCTATTGCGAAAGCCACCGCCGTTGTTTTCCCGGGACGATACAGAGGGTTGCTTCGTATTTTAGAAAAAAGCTTTCTGTCGATGTTGGCTTTTTTGTAGCATTGCGCATCTGTCATGCCCTTTTCGTCTATTTTGCGAAGGAGCATTTCGGAAAAGCTTTCATCCAGCACCTTCAGTCTGTCATCGAGGCTGTCGCTGGAGGTGGATGGATAGGGTCTATCAGACACACTGCATTCTTCATCACAGCTGTAGAATTCCGAGACACGGCTTCCCGAAGCCTCTCTGTCGCACAGCTTCATTGCGCCCAGTCGGCGACTGTAGAAACTATCGCGGTCGGAATGCTCCTCTACATAATTATCGTCGATGAACTCCTTAATGTCAGAGAAAAGCTTTTCTCCTATAGTAAATGCTTTTTTGTCGAAGATGACTATATACACCGTCATATCGTCATCACAGTTGAGGAGAAATTCACTGATTATATCTACTGCGACTCTGAGGGCTTTGTCTTTAGGATAACCATATACCCCTGCCGAAATCAGAGGAAACGCCACGGTTTCACAGCCGTGAGCCTTCGCCAGAGCTAAAGATTTTCTGTAGCACGACTCCAGCAGCGCCTTTTCATTGTTCTTGCCGCCGTTCCATACAGGGCCTACAGTATGGATCACGTACTTACAAGGAAGCTTGTACGCACCGGTTATTTTCGCGTCACCGGTCTCACAGCCGCCCAAGGTTTTGCACTCTTTCAGCAGCTCCTTTCCTGCGGCGCGATGTATACATCCGTCTACGCCGCCACCACCTTTCAGCTCATTGTTTGCGGCATTGACGATAGCATCTACCGCCATTTTCGTTATATCATTTCTTACAATTTCGAGAGGCATATTAATACTCCTTTCTTATTGACGTAGGCACGCCGTTTTCCGTGAAAAACAATGCGACTTCATCAAGGTACTTTCCCTTTAACACCGGGTACGCAAGGCCGTGGCCCGCCTCCGGCACCATTACCAACCTTTTCGGGGCTTTGCATGCTTCGTAATTTTCAAGACTCATTTCGCAAGGCACGTAGGCATCGTCCTCGCCGTGAAAAAATATTATCGGCAAGCTGATTTTTCCGACTGCCTCCAGCGGAGATATTTCGTCAATATTAAACTTGCCATATATTTTCGAACCCATTTTTACAAAGGGGTACAGAAGGTTTGCAGGTAATTTCATATCTTTTATTACTTTTTTGATAATTTTCTCCTGAGAGGAATAACCGCAATCGGCGAGAATTCCTATCACGTTTGACGGAACGCCCCTTGCCGCTGCCATCATTACCGTGGAAGCTCCCATGGATATTCCGGTCAGAATAATCTTAACGTCTTTTCCGAAATGCTCCACAAGAAAATTGACCCATGTCAGACAATCGCGGCTTTCGTTTACTCCGAAGGTGATAACGTTGCCCTGGCTTTTTCCGCAGGCGCGCTGGTCAATGATGAGGACGTTTCTCCCCAGAGCAAAGCTTCTTTGCACTCCGCCGCAAAGATCCCTTTCTGCGCTTCCGCGATAACCGTGCATCATAAGCTCAATGGTTGCCCCGGGCTCACACTCGTAATATTTTCCGTAAAGCTTCAACCCGTCAAAAGATTTTACGCAAAATTCCTCGCAAGGAAGGCTCCGCACTTCCCTTGCCCACTCCTTCATTTTTTCGTGAAAAGGCACGTAAATATCATCGGGAGGCAAGTCAAAAACCTCTTCGCCCACAGACACGGGGCATTTCATTGCAGATCCTTTTTGTGGGGCATAAAAGGCCATTCTGAAGCAAATATACGCTGTCAGGAGCGCCAATGCCGCCAATAAAACTATTGCCGATATTATTCCGATAAGTATTCCTGCACTTGCCGGCATCTTCGTTAAACTCCTTCTTTTATATAATTTTTTTCATTATACCACCTGCTGCTATTTCTTGCAAGAAATGAGTCAGGGGGCAGGTCACTGACTCACGGGGGCATAAAAATGAGACATTGGGAAAGAAGGTCCTTTACGCACCCGTCAATCCTGACTCATTCTATATAAAAAACCCACCCCGGGCCATGCGGCCCGGGGTGGGTTTCCAAAATCATTTAATTATTTTTTCGATTTTGTTTCACATCATCTTTCCTCTTTGCGACGAAGGATAACCAATGCAGCAGCCACAAGCATCACAATTGCGGCACAAATTACAACTGCATTGTCGCCTGTTCCGGGGTTAGGAACCGCCGGCTCAGTAGGCTCTGAAGGTTCTACAGGGTCCGTAGGCTCTACAGGCTCCGCCTCTTCCTTAAGCTCACCCAAGCCGCAGATTACGTTATCCAAGTAGATCATCGCATCAGAAGACTTCTCACCGTTAATGTAGATTTCAGTTTCCTCAGAGATAAAATATCCTTCAGCTGTTTCAAAAGTCATGCTGATAAAATAGTACTTTCCTGTTTCAAACACACCTTCCATATCCTCAGAGGTATAAAGATTATCATCGTCAGAAACATCCCACTCCAACTCTACAAGAGAATATTTTGCGTCCTCAGGAATAACTACGTCCTCAATGGAAGCAGGCTCCTCTCCCTCTGCAGGCTCGGGAATTGTAATTTCGATCTTATCCAAAGCCTCTACGCCAATACCGTAAGCTTTTAAGACAATTAACATTTCGGCAAGGCTCATATTAAATGCAGAAGTTTCTTCACCCTCCACCAAAATAGTTACGTCATCGGAAAATTCATATCCTTCCTTAGGCATAATCACGTATGCAAAAGTATAAAGCTTGCCTTCTTCAAGAGCGCCTTCCACGTTTTCACCGGACTCGGATTCTACCCAAACGCCTACTACCGTGTAGGGATCCTCCTCTTCACCAAGGTCGGGAACAACAGTTCCTACCTCATCGCCTGCCTCAACCTCAGGGAATGCAGGGAGATCTACAGTATCAATTTTCTCAAGGAAAGAAGTCTCCACGTAAACCTCGATATAGTCACCATCATTATAGAAGACATCATACTCTTCGCCATTCAATATAACAATCGCATCTTCCGCAAATTCACAGCCTTCATCAGGGCTAATTTCGATATATACCTCATACTTCTTTCGGTCTTCAAACTTCTCTATGTCGTATGTTTTATCGGTAACATTGTACCATTCAACACAGGAAAGCTGATAGTTTGCACCGGAAGGTGTCTGGATATCCTCGATAACAGGCTCCTCTCCTATTACGGCATAAGTGCTTCCGGAAACCTGAACTGTATCAATCTTCTCAAGGAAAGAATATTCTACAATATAGTCATAGTATTCTATATCCGTCCACTCATCACCTATATATTCGCCGTCAACATACACATCAACCGCACCTGCAAACTGGTATCCCGGAAGAGGAATAACACGGATATTGAACGTATATTTATGACCGGCTTCGAATGTAGTAATATCACAAGCCTCTGATGTCTTGTCGCACCACTGAACGTACTCGATTACATAATTTGCATCCTCGGGAATTGTAATTCCGCCGATAACGGCCGCACCGCCAAGCTCTGCTCCGGGAACATTGTCAAAATGAACCTCCTCTATTTCGGGAAGGTCAATCTGATAATCTCTGTAAACGTTCAAGCTACTTAACGAAATGCTGTCATGCCAATATGCAGAAACCGCCTCGCCGTTAATGGTAATTTCAATATCCGGCGCAAAAGCATAGCCCTCTGCAGGCACAAGATAAATATCCAACATATAATGTCCCGCAACAAGCGTTCCCTCAAATGCATCGTCTTCTCCGTCTTTGAAAAGAGCGCTGTCTTCTGAAAGAACCACGTTATCGGAGAGCACAACGGTATCCCAGGAAAACTCATTGCCAACAGCCATCTCAGGTATTCCTGATATATCAACCTCTGTAATGAGCTCCTTGGTCGTAAATTCAAACTCATAATTTACGAAGTCAGGGTCTTGTTGTCTATAATTTTCAACTACAGGAAAAATGTTTTCCGCATCCTCATCAAATATATAACCATACTCAGGAATCAAATATAAATCAAGCTCGTAATTATGTCCCTTCTCAAAGGCTCCGGTGATGGCCTCCCAGCTGTCATTATCATTAAGAACCCATTTGGAGGCAGACTCGTTAATATAATACGGAACCCCTTCAGGAAGCACTATTCCGTCAAGCGAAGGCATCTCGCCGACAACAGGCGCCTCAATTGAAGTTATCTCTACTTCTGTAATAACCTCAAAGCCTACGTAGTAAACAAAGGAAAAATATGCTTCATCTTCCCAAACATCCCAATCTTCAACGACCTTTTCGCCTAAATCCCAATCTAAACTATACGCGTCGGGAAAAACAAATCCGTCTCTGGGATACAAATATATAGACAGCATATACTGGTTGAATTCACCTACTGTCGCAGAGTCCACGCCCGTGTACTGTTCCAGCTCAGGATCAAACACAGCCCACTCACGCTCCACGCGGTAATTTGCATCCTCAGACACTGAAAACTCAATCTCAGACCACGCCTGACCTGCCTCAATCTCCTCAGGAATTCCTTCAATGACTACTTCAGAGATAGTCTCTGCCGCAAAAGCATTGATACTCACTCCGGCAAGCATAGAAGCAACGATACATAACGTCAAAATAATATTAACAATACGCTTCATATTATTCTCCTCACTTTCTTTCTCTTTAGTAACAAACGCCCATAAATCGCCCCAAACTGCCTCCCGGGCCAAGTGTGGTGCTTGCTTTTATTAAGAATATCACTTTTTTTTAAATTTTGCAATTATTTTTTTTAGTGCACCAGGGGGACAGACAACCGGTGCAGAAATTCAGCCACGAAAAACTGCACCGGTTGTCTGTCCCCCTGGTGCAAACCCTTGATTTCCTGAAGAATTTATACTATAATTTTTAAAAAAGTGAGCCACAGCGTCAGACGCTGTGGCTCGCGGCGAAATCCGGAAAGCAGGTGCAATAAAATGTTTGCAGACAATTACATCACGATTTTACAAGAAACCATTCAGAAAGCATGGGACGAGCAGAAGGATATTATCGGAGAGGCGGCGGAGGCTGTTAAAACCGCGTTGACGGAGAAGCACAGCGTTTTTATTTTCGGGTGCTCCCACGCAGGTATTCTTGCAGAGGAAGTTTTTTACAGAACCGGCGGATTGGCGGTTATAAACCCTATCTTCTTTCCGGGATTTATGCTGAACACAAGGCCTATTACCATGACCAGCCAGCTTGAAAGGCTTGACGGCCTCGGAAAAATTCTTGTTAAGGAAAATCGTCTGAAAAAGGGCGACGTGCTTATTATTCACTCAGTTTCAGGAAGAAACAACGTGCCTGTGGAGATGGCAGAGGAAGCGAAGGCCCTCGGAGTTAAAACCATTGCCGTTACAAATATTGCCTATTCCTCCGCAGTTACGTCCAGGCACCCTTCCGGAAAAAGGCTTTTTGAGGTGTGCGACATCGTTATTGACAACAAGGGTTGCGTAGGCGATGCTGCAGTTACCCTTGAGGGGCTTCCCGAGAAAATCGGCCCCACCTCTACTGCCTGCGGCGCGGCTCTCATTAACGCCCTTGTTATTGAGACCGTAGGAAAAATGCTTGAGGAAGGAAAAATCCCTCCTGTTTTTCTCAGCGCCAACCTTGACGGCGGTGACGAACACAACAAGAAGATTTTTGAAGAATACAAGGACAGTATTTTCTATAATTGAGGCATTTTATGGAAGCTTTAAACGCAGATACAAAATATTACATATCCTTTGACGGCGGCGGCACCAAGCTTCTGGGACTGCTGTTTGACTCCTACGGAAATATTCTCGGAAAAACCCGGGCGGGAGGTGTCAATACCACCGTCCACTCCGAAGAGACCGTTAACGCCAGGATTGACGGGTGCGTAAAGGACCTTCTTTCCCAAGGCGCTGAAAAAGGTGTCCGGATCAATGAAATACAGATGGTTACAGCCTCTCGGGCAGGGGACTCCTATTTTAAGTCGGTGAACCGCTTTGTACCTTGTCGGGAACATTTCCACACCAGCGAAGGACTTCTGGGAGTGCTTACCTCAGGAAGGACCACGGCTCTTTGCGCTCTTTCCGGCACGGGAAGCGATATTTTTTACATAAAAGACTGCGAAGAGATTGACGTTATCGGCGGTTGGGGATATTATCTCGGCGACGAAGGCAGCGGAACGTGGATCGGCCGCAAGGCGATTCGTTCTCTTATGAGGGCACTCAGCGGACTTGCTCCGTTTACGACAATGCATAATCTCATCATGGAGGAAAGCGGCGCCCGCACCGAAAATGACGTGCTGGAGCTTATCTACGGACAGTCCTCCATTGCCTACTACACGGGAACTTTTTGCAAAACCGTTGAGAAGGCTGCGAAGCAGGGCGACAAAGAAGCTCCGGAGATATTAAGATCTGCCGGAAGAGAATTGGCGGCCCAGACCGTTGACATGATGAAAAAGCACGATCTGCCCGGAAATATGAAGCTTTGCGTTACGGGAAGCGTGTTCACTTTTTGTGACATTATGAGGGAAAGCTTTCTTGAAAACGTGAAAAAGACTTATCCGGAAATAGACTTTGCGCCACCTGAGTACCTTCCCGTGGTGGGCGGCGTGATTTATTGTTTGTTGAAAGAAAAAAGCGACAACGCCGGTAACGATAATGACATATCAGAGATTATGTCAATGATTGAACCGACCTGCCGTGAGTACAAGATATGAAACACAATATAACTTATTTATCAGGAGGAAAATTATGAATTTACTTGACCGTTATCATGAGAGAATCAATCAACAGATCAAGACCGTTGAGGAAACACAGTATGACAATATCGTTGCAGTGGGCAATGCTATTGCAGAGTGCGTGGCAAAGGGCGGCGCTGTACACGTTTTTGACACAGGTCACATTATCGACAGCGAGCTTATCGAAAGAGGCGGCGGTGTGTATTATCTCAAAAAGTTCAAATACAATCTGGACGTGTTCAACGACGTGCGCCCCCGTGACAGAAGCGGTGTGGACAAGGATATGACAGGCCTTGCGGCATACGCCCTCAAGCAGTCCGAGGCACTTCCCGGAGATATTATCATTATCGGCTCTGTTTCCGGAAAGAATCAGAACGTGGTAGACCTTGCCATCGAGGCAAAGAAATTCGGCCTTACCGTGGTGGCAATGACCTCTCTTGAATATTCAAAGCAGGTGGAGAGCAAGCATTCCAGCGGCAAAAGACTTTTCGAGTGCGCAGACTATGTTCTCGACAATTGCGCTCCTGCGGCGGAGGGTATGATGAAGGTTGAGGGTATTGACGCACCTTTCGCAGCGGCCTCCGGAATCTCTGCGGCGCTCATTATGTGGAGCGTTGTGGCTCACTCAGTAGACGCTCTTTTAGCAAAGGGCATCACCCCCTCCATTTACAAGAGCTACAACTTCGCAGACGGCTGGGAGTACAACGCCATCCAGAAAGCAAACTACGAGAAAACAGGACAATAACAAACACGTTTATATTTATTTTGTCAGATTACCCGCCTCAGCAAATCACTTTTTGCACGGGGCGGTTTTTTTGCGCCCTTTTCATCCTCAGAGCCGTTACGGCCCTTCTCAACGCTGTCACAATAAAAACAAGCCGCCAACGTTGCACCAACTATCAAAAGCATACAAACTATAACCAATTTCATAATCATTACCTCCTCAATTATTTTCTTTACGATAATGATTATACCCTGCATTGAGTCCGTTAACGCGGACTTGATACAGGCTATTTCAGGGCGGCCCCTTCCGGAACCAAACTGCCACCCTGAAATAATAAAACACGATAAATATCGTGTTTTATTGCGTGAGTCAGGGGGCAGGTCACTGACTCACTCTGCCTCACGCATCAAAAAACCCCCACCACCGAGGCAGGGCCTCGGTGGTGGGGGTATACAACTTTTATTATTCTTTTATTTTGTTATTCTTTTAAAAATATCAGTACCTTGTGGCTGTTACAGCTTCATTGCAACGTCCCATGCCTGCCAGATTACCGTGCGAAGGTTACCCACCTTCGAGGCATCGCCTATGACGTGAACGTTCTTGCCCTTCTTTGCGAGGGGCGCAGGCTTGTAGCCTACGGAAAGAATTACGTTGTCGGCAGGAAGCTCTATGCGCTTGCCGTCCTTGGACACAGCAACCACACCCTTCTCGTTGATCTCTTCGGTGCGGGTTTCAAGGTACACGGGCACCTTGTTTGCGTTAAAGAAGTCGCGGAGGAAGCTTGTGTTTGCAAGACAGATCTTGTCGGATACGATAAGGTCGTTTTGCATTTCGATTATCACCGGCTTTTTGCCCTGCAGATACAGGTCGTATGCAATTTCACAGCCCGTAAGACCGCCGCCTACTACTACCACGTTTTCGCCCACAGGCTTCTTTCCGAGGAGATAGTCAACCGCCTGAATGCCAAGCTCGCCGCCCTTTATGGGAAGACGGTTTGCAACAGCGCCCGTGGCTATTATCACCTCGTCAGCGCCGAGAGCCTTAACGTCTTTAACCTCCGTGTTCAGATGCACCTCGATAGGATACTTTTTGATCTCGCGGTTGTACCAGGCAATGAGCGCCTTGTCCTTCTCCTTGAAGGAAGGTGCCGCAGCCGCAATAAACACACCGCCAAGCTCAGATGATTTCTCGTAAAGGGCAACCTTGTGGCCTCGCTTCGCACAAACGAGAGCCGCCTCCATACCGCCGATACCGCCGCCGATAACTGCAATTTTCTTGGCCTTCTTCGCAGGCTTTATGCTGTACTTGTCGGATTGCATTACCCTTGGGTCAAGGGCGCACCTTGCAATGTGGCTCGCATCGTAAATGGACTGAGCATTGGCAACACCCTTATAGTGAGCCATGTTGAAGCACGCATTGTGGCAGCAGATACAAGGTCTTATGTCCTCCATTCTGTCCTCGATAAGCTTCGTCACCCACTCAGAGTCTGCAAGGAACTGGCGGGCAACGCCCACGCCGTCGATAAGCCCTTCCGCTACAGCCTTTGCGCCTACGTCAGGCTCCATACGGCCTGCGCACACCACGGGAATGTCCACGAATTTCTTTATGTGAGCAACGTCCTCAAGGTTGCAGTTCTGAGGCATATACATAGGGGGATGCGACCAATACCAGGAGTCATAAGTACCGTTGTCAGCGTCAAGCATATCATAGCCCGCATCCTGCAGATACTTAGCCGCCTTTTCGCTCTCCTCCATATCTCTTCCGATTTCATCGTACTCCTCGCCGGGAACAGCGCCCACGCAGAAGTCCTTAACCTTTGACACAACGGAGTAACGGAGCGACACGGGATAATCCTCACCGCAAGCCGCCTTGATAGCCTTAACGATATCCGTTGCGAAACGATAACGGTTTTCAAAAGATCCGCCGTATTTATCAGTACGCTTATTGGTATATTTCAATGTAAACTGATCCAGCAGATATCCCTCGTGAACAGCGTGCACCTCCACGCCGTCAACCCCAGCCTCTTTACAAAGGGCGGCAGTTTTCGCAAAGGCCTCCACGATTTCCTCAATTTCCTTCACGGTAATTGGTCTGCAAGTCACCTTGTCAGACCATCTTGAGGGAAGCTCGCTGGGGCTGGCGCTCTGGTAAGGGATGTTGATAATAGGTTTAATAATATCACGCACAACAGGCGCATTGTGAAGCATAACGAGAGGAGTAGGAATCGCCCAGGAGCGACCCATTCCGGCAGTTATCTGCACAAAAAGCTTGGCGCCGGTCTTATGTATCTCGTCCATAAACTCCTTGAGTTCTTCAAACATCTTCTTATTCTGGTAGAGCCATTGGCCCATAAAAGTGCTCTTAATGGGGGCAATGCCGGGGATAATGAGTCCCACGTTATTTTTCGCCTTTTCAAGGAAAAACTTTGCAGCCTCCTTGTCAAAATGGTTGCCCGTGTGCTCCATCCAGCCGAAAAGGGATGTTCCGCCCATAGGACAAAGAACTATTCTGTTCTTTATCTCAACGTTGCCTATTTTCCAAGGCGTAAACAGCGCCTCATATTTCTGATCCATAGAAAAATTACCGTCCTTTACTATTAATAACCAAACAATAACCAAAGTATATAAAAAAATTTACTATGTTGTCAAGAAGTCCGGCACCGCCATATCAAAATAGTGTTTCGTATACATATCTCCGTAGGAGGTGTCCGCCAACGTCCCAAACACCGGATTGTCGTAAATTTTGTAATTTGACAAAAAACAGTCTCGTATCTGCCACAACATAAGGTCAATATGACTTTTGGGCAAGCTGCAACGGTCGTGAGCAGAGTATATCGTGTCAAATTCTTTTTTCTTCAGCGACTCCAGCGACCTGCAAAAAACGTCAAAAGGTACAAAGCCGCTGACTCCGTAAAGCAACCGCCTCGTAACTGAATCACCGGACAGAAGCGTGCGGGTTTTACTGTCAAGAAGCATAATACTTCCGGGAGTATGACCGGGAATGTGTATCACCTCAAGACGCCTGCCACCCAAATCAATAACGTCACCGTCTTCAAGGAAATTAAACGTCGGACAACGTTCCTCCGGCAAGGGCGCCTGCCACGAAGATCCCTGGACTATGATAGGCACGTCTTCCTTGTGAAGCCATACCTCCTCCCACATATCAAGACAAAATATATGGTCGCTGTGGCCGTGGCTCAACACCAGCATTGCAGGCTTCCCTGCAAGGAGCTCTGCATACCGTTTCACCCGTGTATCAGGAATAGCGAGATCAAACAATATTGCCTTTTCCTCGCCTGTCACAAGATAACAATTTCCCGTGGGCATACCCGGCGCCAAAGAAAACGGGTCGTCAGTAGGTACGTTCTGCGTCGTACAAATAATGTAAACGCCTTTCATCACCTCTCGGTGAAACAAGCCCTCCATTGCCGATAACTCTTCTGAAATACTCATAATGCTTCATTCCTTTGTAAATCACTTGACTGTCTTTTATTGTACTACACAAATTCTCTTTTCACAAGTATTGAAAACAGCCCAATGCCGTGGTAAAATATCCCCGACAAAAACAGGAGGTTTCTATATGAAAAAGTCTACAAACAGAATACTTTCTTTATTTCTTGCTGTGTTGTGTTTTCTTTGCTTTACAGGCGTCAATGCCTTTGCGGAGAATTCCGGCGCAGGGGATATTATTATTCTTTATACAAACGACGTTCACTGCAATATTGACGGCTACACCGCCCTTGCAGGCTACAGAGCGGAACTTCTCGGCCAAGGCCACAATGTGATTACCGTTGACGCAGGTGACGCTATACAGGGCGAAATTATCGGCGCCCTCACCACGGGCTTTGCCATTGCCAACATTATGAATAACGTGGGCTATGACTTTGCAGTGCCTGGAAATCACGAATTTGATTACGGAATGGACAATTTCCTTGAGCTTGCAGCCGAGCAGGCAAATTATCAATATATTTCCGCAAATTTCATTGATATCCGGACTGACGATACGGTTTTTGAGCCTTACGTTATCTGCGAGGCAAACGGTGAAAAGGTTGCGGTGCTGGGCCTTTGCACTCCCGAATCATACACAAAGTCAACGCCAACGTATTTTCAGGATGAGAACGGAAACTATATTTACAGTTTTTGCGAAAATGAGTTTTATGAGGTTATTCAGGAGGCCGTTAATGATGCAAAAGCAGACGGCGCCACAAAGGTTATTGCCGTAGGACATCTGTGAATTGACGGAACCACGGAAGGCTGGAAGTCAACAGACGTAATTGCAAACACGGAAGGCATTGACGCCTTTATCGACGCCCACGCTCACCAGACTATCGCAAGCGAACAGTACGAGGACAAGAACGGAGATGCCGTTATTCTTTCCTCCACAGGTACAAAATTTGCAAACATCGGAAAGCTTACTATTGACGCAGACGGCAATATCGCCACGGAGCTTGTGAGTCTTGACTCAATTGACGTAACGAAGCTTTCTTCGGAGGCTCAGGAAAAAGCTTCTCAGGTGCAAGCACTTCTCGACGGGTACAATGACGAACTGGCCTATCTCTATGAAGAACTCGGCACTACGGACGCTTACCTTACCCTGAACGATGCAGAGGGCAACTGGATAATCCGCGAAGCAGAAACCAATATGGGAGACTTCGTTGCAGATGCGTACAAGGCCTTTACCGGCGCAGACGTAGCCCTTGCCAACAGCGGCGGAATAAGAGCGGAGCTTCCCGTGGGCACTGTTACGAGAAAAGCCCTTATGGATATAAACCCCTGGAGCAATGCAATGTGCGTTATCAAGGCATCGGGTCAACAGATTTTAGATGCGCTGGAGCACGGCGTACGCAAATACCCCGAAACTTCGGGCGGATTCCCTCAGGTAGCGGGGATAACCTACGAGATACACGCCTGGAAGGAAACCCCTGTTTCCACCGACGACAAGGACAATTTCCTCAGCATTGACGACACTATGGAAAGACGAATTGCCAACGTGAAAATAAACGGCAATGATATCGACCCCGAGAGGTTTTACACCGTTGCCGCAAGCCAATATATGCTTTTAAGCGGCGGTGACGGCTACACAATGTTCAAGGATTGCGAGATTGTTACAACGGACCTTCCTGCGGATGCGGACATCCTTGTGCAATATTTTACTGACATATTGGGCGGCCACATTACGGAAGATATGTACGGCGACGTTGAGGGACACGGCAGAATTACAATCCTCACCGAGGCCCCCACAGAAACACCTCCCACAGAAGAAAACCCTGCCACCGGAAACAACGGAACGTTAACGATTATGTTGCCGGCAGCAGCGTTAATTGCCCTTTCACTTGTGGCGAAAAGAAAAAAATACTGCAAATAAATAAGTTGCCCCGTGCCTTTGATTTCAAGGCCCGGGGCAATATTTTTTTATGATTTTATTCAATGATTCTGCCGTCTGTAGAAATGGTTACTATGCGCCAGGGAATAAACTTTCCGCTGGCCTGCAAAGCACGCTTGGCGGCATTTTCAAGTCCTCCGCAGCATGGCACCTGCATACGTGCAATTGTAAGACTTTTGATGTTGTTTCTTGTAATGATTTCCGTAAGCTTTTCTGTGTAATCCACCTGATCCAATTTCGGACAGCCTATCAGCGTCACGTGATTTCTCATAAACTCATTGTGAAAATTGCCGTAGGCGTAAGCCGTACAGTCTGCCGCAACAAGCAAGTTTGCATTGTCAAAATAAGGCGCATTGACTGGGGCCAATTTTATCTGCACGGGCCAATTGTTAAGTTGACCGGTAACCTTTGCAGAAACAACAGGCTCTTCCCTTTTTATTGTACAGGACGCAGTGCCGGGGCAACCGCATGGCAACGGCTCATCCGTCTTCTTTTGCTTTGCGGCCATTACCGCCGTTTCGTCGTAGGCAGGCGCTTCCCTCTCTTCAAAGGAAATTGCATTGGTGGGACAAGCCGGCAAGCAATCTCCAAGGCCGTCGCAATAATTCTCACGGGTAAGTTTCGCCTTGCCGTTTATCATCTCTATTGCACCCTCGTGGCAGGCTGCCGCGCAGGCGCCGCAACCGTTGCATTTCTCTTCATCAATTTTTATTATTTTTCGTATCATACAGACTTCTCCTTTATTATCTTTCTTCCCCGCAGTTCCTTAAAAGCTCTCGTAAAAAACCACTTCCTCTTCGGGTCTGTACTGACTGTGCAAAGGAAGAGGCTTTGCGTCCTCCGCAGGATACCCCATCACAAGCAAGGCCACCGCCTCATAATTATCAGGGATATTAAAAGCCTTTTTCATTGCCCCGGGGTCAAAATGCATCACCCAGGTGCATCCCACGCCGATACTGTGGGCTTCAAGCATCATGTGGGTAGTAACAATGCTTGCATCTATTATGCCACAGGTGGCGCCGTCGTATTTTCGCTCCCAACACTCGCCCTTATTGTAACACACAAGCATTGCCGTCGGCGCAAAAAAATGACACTTGGTACACTTGCGGAGCTTTTCTATTGACTCGTCGGAATTTATTACCAATATTCTCTGGGGCTGGTAATTGCAGCCTGTAGGCGCCAGATGGCCTGCCTTGATTATTTTATCAATTACGTCATCGGGAAGCTTTTTGTCCTGAAAGCTCCTCACCGAATAGCGTTCTTCCGCCAATTTCAAAAAATCCATAATTACCTCCTGTATCTCAGCCGGATTGCGTTGCCCTCTCGCCTCTCCGCTTGAAAAAGGCTGAACTTTTGCAAATCACCCTCTGTGAACAATGGTTTTCCCGTGTCGCCTGCTATAAAGGGGGCAACCACAAGGCTCAGCTCATCAATAACGTCTGCCCTTTGAAATGCGCCGTTAATGACGCTTCCTCCCTCAAGAAGGAGCAACTTTATACCAAATATCGACCTGAGCTTCACCAGGGCTTTATTGATGTCAAAACAGTCCCTGCTCTTTCCGGCAAAAATATAGGACACGCCAACACTTCTCAGATACGCAAGATACTCGTCTGCTACGTCCTCGCAAAGCACCTGTATAACGTGGGCGTTGTCGTACCCCGGGTCCTCGTCCTCAATTCTTGACGTCTGCCAGCCCAAAAGCCCTCTTCTGTCAAAGCTTACTGCAAAATAGCCGGCAGTCTTATCGGCAATATGATCTGTCCGCGGCACATTTATTTCCCTGAATTCACTAAGGTCCGGATAAAAACCTCCGGTAAAGCTTCCCTCCATGGTAACGCTTCCGCAGGCAAAGCCATCCGCCTTGAACTCGCGGTTAATCTCATAATAAAGCTCCGTAGTCTCTGCACAAGCCTCCTCTTCCAGAAACGGCCCTGTCACCTTTCCGTCAAGAGATGTTACCATGTGGCAGATCACGTAAGGCCTGCTGCAATCATTATCAAATGTTTTCTCCATAATTCACACCTCGTAATCTATTCTGAAATAATCAAGATACTTCTTAAACCTATCCTGAGCCGTAAGGCATGTGTCCGTAAGAAAACCCTGCTCCGTGTCCCATTCTTTCAAACCCCGGTAATAGAAATATTTCATATCGTCCTCAATAATAAACGGCACAATGTCATACTTCAGACATTCCTTAAACATAATAAGTCTGCCAATTCTTCCGTTACCGTCCTGAAAAGGATGAATTCTCTCAAACTTAACGTGAAACGCAATAATATCTTCAATGGTTTTATTCTCTGTTGCATTATACGACGAGAGAAGCTCCTTCATTTTTTCAGAAACTTTTTCGGGGGCTGTGGTATCCATTCCGCCCACTTCGTTAGGAATCTTTTTGTAATCACCAACTGCAAACCAATCCTTCCGACTGTCAGACGTACCGTTTTTAAGCATAAAGTGTAAATTCTTAATAAATTTTTCTGTCAGAAGCAATCCGGCTCCGTCAATTATCTCTGCCACACAGCGAAAATGATTTGCTGTTTCCAGAATATCATCCACGTTAACTGCACCCGCAGAAACACCTATAGTATTCGTTTCGTAAATGTAACGTGTTTCATCGTGAGAAAGACGACTGCCCTCAATATGATTTGAATTATACGTGAGATCTATCTGAACTTTATGATAAATTCCGCCTTTTGCCTGAGAATCCTTCTCTTGCTTTAAAACCTCAAGCAGATTTCTTCTTTCACAACTTTTATTCAGTCGTTCCGGCTTTTCTGCGTTTTCAGGTATATTCCATGTCTTTCCCGTAAGAAAAGCGCCGTCAATCCGACCCAACGCACAATAATTTCTCACACTTCGCTCTGAAATGTTCCACTTGCCTGCCGCTTCTTTTACGGAAATATAGTTCATCTCTGCGTCCTCCTTTTCACAAAATATATTATACTTTATTATCGGCAAAATTTCAATATTTTTATTCAAAAAATTCTACGGTTTTTGCCGATAACGGCAAAAAGCATAGGAGGATGTTCTCCTCCTGCACTTCTTAAATCACAAGGTCAATCTTGCTTCCGCCGGTCTTTTCCTTTGTGATTACAACCTGTTTGTCAATCCTCTGCTTGAGCTCGTCCACGTGGGAAATAATTCCCACAAGCTTATTGCCCTCGGAAAGCTGCATCAGCGCCTTCATCGCCTGGTCAAGTGACTCACCGTCAAGAGAGCCAAAGCCCTCGTCCACAAACATTGTATCAGGACGGATTCCGCCGCTGGAGGCCTGTATCTCGTCAGACATACCAAGCGCAAGGGACAACGATGCCTTAAAGGACTCTCCGCCGGAAAGAGATCTGACGCTTCTCTTCGTGCCGTTGTAGTGGTCAATTACGTCAAGCTCCAGTCCGCTCTGGGACTTTTTATTCTCCGCGTCCTCTTTTCTCACCAATTCATACTGTCCTCCGGACATAAGCATAAATCTGGTGTTAGCTCTGGCAATTATTCTGTCAAAATACGTCATCTGAACGTAAGTCTCCAGCTTTATTTTTTTCTTGCCGTTAATGCTTCCCGATGCCGTAGACGATAATGCCTCCACCATCTGATATTGCTTCTCCGCCAATAAAAGCTCGCTCTCTCGTTCCTTAATGTTCTTTAATGCGCTTGTGTTGCGGTTTATCCTTATGAGAACGTCGTTTATCGTCTTGCTGATTTGCTTCTTTTCAAGCTCCGCCTCATCTTTTTTCTGAAGAAGCTCCTCCTTGTTTACGTCAGAGGTCATCTGCGCAAGTTGTTTTTTCAGTTGCTCCTGTCGTCCCTCTGCGGTGGCAAGCTCCTGTTTGCACCTGTTATATGTGTTCTCCGCATCTTTCAATTGCTTCTCCTGCGTCGTTATCTTTTCCTCAAGGGCCTTTATATGCTTCTCCGCTTCGCCTTTTCCCTCAAAGAGAAGCTCCCCTTTGAGTTTTTCCAGTTGCGCCGTGAGCTGAGTGAGGACTCCCTGCTTTGCGGATATTGACGTAGCCAGCCCCTCAATTTCTGCCTTGATTGCAGCGCCTGCGGCTTCTTCCTTGGGTATCAATTTGTCAAGGTCGCCCTTTTCTTCCAGCTTTTTCTCCTCGCCCTTGATTTTTTCGTCAAGGTCCTTCTTTTTCGCCGTTAACTCTTCCTTTACAGGCTTCAAAACAGACTCCGCCTTTTCATAAGAAAAACCTTCATATCCGGCCTCTGCCAGACCTTTTTCTGCGGCCAGTTTTGCATTGTAAGCCTTTCCCTTTATCTCGCTGCAAAGCACACTTGCGTCCTGAACTTTTTTGTTGGCATCCTCAAAAGCTTTTTTCGCAATTTCAACCTCCGCCTCGGTAGGCGCATCCACCGCCTTTTCCGCAAGCTTCGGATGGGTCAACGAACCGCACACGGGGCAGGGCGCACCGTCTTCAAGGGCTTCTGCCATAATTCCGGCCTGCTCCCTTAAAAACGCTTTGTTTTTTTCGGAATATTGCTTTTCAAGGCTTTCCATAGTTGCTAAGCGATCCTCAAAAATCTCTCTTTTTTCATCGTACTCAGAAAAAAGCTTTTCACATTCCGCCGCCATATCTCTTATCTCGTCAACCCTTGCCAAATTTCTCTTTACGGCGTCATTTTCTCTCAGCAGTGCATTCTTTTCCTCCCCTGCATTTTCCAGCAATTTTCTTCGCTCTTTATGTTTCTCCAGAAGCTCGTCATTCTTTGCCGCAGTCTCCTTTTTTCTTTCTGCAGAAGCCTCCAGGGATGATATCTCCCGTCCGGTAGTTTCTATTTTTCCCTTTAACGCATCATATTCGTCATATTTCGGAAGCTCCGCCTCAAGCTTTGCCATTTCTTTTGAAAGCTTTTCAGTTTCAGGTTTCTTTGCCTGCTCCTTCTCAAGGTTTTCCTTAGCCGCTGCCTGCTTCTCCGTAAGCAACGCAATATCATTAACGCCCTTATCATAGGCGGACTTGCTCTCTTCATACTCCTCTGCCTTTGCTATCAACGCGCTGTTTTCAAGAAGCAGTTTATCAATTTCCTCAAGTTTTTTCTTCTCTTCTTCCTCACGCGCTTTATCCTCGGCAATAACCTTCTCCGTCAGAAGCACCGTCTCCTCCACGGAAAGGCTTTTAACGTCCACGCCGCAATCAATATCGTCAATATATTGGTTTATGCTTCCCCTGAGATCACGACAACGATTTCTCAGGTCGTTGGACTCTTGCCAAAGCGCATTCTCAATTTTAAGAAATTTTTCGGTTTTGAATATCTTTCTGAAAATAGCGGTCCGGCTCTCCGTATCCGCCAGAAGAAGCTTCATAAAGTCCCCCTGGGCAATCATTGATATCTGCAGGAATTGATTTTTGTCAATGCCCACAATATCCCTTATGGCCTTGTCCACCTCGTTTTTCTTTGTAACAGGAGTGCCGTCAGGAAGAGTAAGCTCCGCATCAGCAACCTGCTTTTTAAGACCCTCGCCCCTCTTGGCAGGACGGAAGTACTCCGGATTTCTTTTTACCTTGTACTTTTTTCCGCCGTAAAGAAACTCCAGCTCCACAAAGGTAGGGGTGTCCTCATCTGCATATTTTGAGCGAAACATAGACGGGCTTCTGTTGTCGCCGCTGGCTTCTCCGTAAAGCGCAAAGGTTATAGCGTCAAAAATTGTGGTCTTTCCTGCGCCTGTGTCGCCGGTAATGAGGTACAGTCCCTTTTCTCCCAGCTTATCCATTTCCAGCACGGTCTGTCCTGCATAAGGGCCGAAGGCCGACATTGTAAGTTTTATTGGTCTCATACCTCGCCCTCCCATACTTTTTCGATAATTCCGTTAAGGAAAGTTGCCTGCTCTTCACTCATATCCTTGCCGTTCTGCTGCTGATATAACTCCGCAAACAGCTGGAAAGGTGACTTATTCTCAATATTTTCTGCGCCGTTAATTACAGACTCCGTACGGGTTCTGGTGTTGTCGTAGTCCACCTTCATAAGATTTTTGTACACAGCCCTGAGCTTTGCCGAAACGTCGGGAATATCCTCTTCATCGGTAAGTGTTACGTGCATATAGTCCGTGGCATAATCTGTCCCGTCATAAAAATCCTTGGCAACCAGTTCTTCATATTTACCCTTAATTTCCTTCATATCTCTGAGAGGCTTTAAGGGCACTGTTTTCAGCGTCACATTGCCTTTTTCTTTAAGGTCCACCACCGTTACGGACTTTTTGTGATTGGCCTCGGAAAAAGAATACTTTAACGGCGTGCCGCAATATCTTATCCTTTCCTCGCCGCATCTCTGGGGGCCGTGAATATGCCCCAATGCCACGTAGTCAAAATCCTTGAACACCTCTGCATCCACGTTATCGGAGCCGCCCACGCTTATCTCCTCTGACTCACAGGTCTTTGCTCCCGTAACAAACTGGTGGGCAACGATAATGTTTCTGGCATCATTTTTTACGCCCATCTTCTCCACGGCAACGCGCACACCGTCAGTATAGCTTTCGATCTCTTCATCGGGAAAAAATCTTCTCACGTGGGAGGGCTTTACAAAAGGCAGCATATATATATTGACTTCGCCGTATTCGTCGCTAAGGATAACAGGCTCCACCACGCCGTCATAGACGTGGGAAATATGTATACCGCTGTGCTCCATTATCTCCGCGCCGAAAGAAAGTCTTTCGGGAGAGTCGTGATTGCCGCTGATAATAAAAATCTGCACCTTTAATTTCGACAATTTTGTCAAAAAGTCGTCAAAAAGCTGCACCGCCTCAGCAGAGGGCACGGCCTTGTCATAAACGTCCCCTGCAATGAGAACGCAATCCGCCCTCTCATCACCTATAACCTCACATATTTTATTCAGAATATATTTTTGATCCTCAATAAGGGAATATTCGTTAAGTCTTTTCCCCAGATGAAGGTCTGAAATGTGTATCAATTTCATATCGTCAATCCATCTTTAAAAGCATTGCCCGCCTTCTCGCCTAAAACGAGGTATTCGTGGTTTATCGGGTCGTAGGTAATAGGGCGCATCTTCTTAACGTCTACCTTTCCCTTTTCGTCCAGAAACTCCTCCGAAACACTGACGTTAACTATCTCTCCCACCAGTCTGCAGGTCTCTTCATCGTAGCTTTTTAATATACACTCCACTGCCATGGGAAGCTCCTCGATAACGGGAGCATTCACAAACTCCGACTTTACGGTGTGAAAGCCTGCTTTCTCCATCTTGTCGGGAACTTTATTGCCTGAAACCACGCCAACGTAATCACATTCCTTAACGTGGGCCGCATCTGCCATACTAACCGTAAATGCGCCGCTTTTTAAAATATTCTCCGTGGTTTTGTGGTCGGGACTTATACAAACAGATATTTCATTTTCCTCAGAGAGGCCTCCCCAGGCCGCATTCATAGCATTTGCCTTGCCGTCCTCGCCGTATGCCGCAATGATAAACACCGGCATAGGATATAAATAGGGCTTCGCCCCAAAGTTTTTTCTCATAGAATTTCCTCCCTCAATAAATTTAACAGCCTTGCTAATTCATCCACCATAAAAAGCGGAACGTTAAGCACGTCTCCGTCAAACGTAAGATTACGCAATGATAATCGTACTTTTAGTGGTGTGTTTTCTCCGTATCGTTCACCATACTTTTTTAAACTTGGTGATTTTACGTTAATTCCGGCTTTCGCTTCTATTGGAATTATATCATTATCGTATTGCAAAATAAAATCCACTTCATAAGGCGCATCTGCCCAGTATCTCGGCTTTACCTCAAATTGTCGCAAAAGACTTTGATATACAAAATTCTCTGTTAACGCTCCTTTAAACTCAGTAAACAAACGATTTTCTTCCGCAAAAGCAGAATAGCTCAATTTCGACTGTTTTCTCAGCAAGCCCACGTCGGACATATATATTTTAAATGCGTTCAGATCATCATACGCAGAAAGCGGCAACCCGGGCTTTGATATCCGGCTTGCTTTACGAACCAGCTCGGCATCCTTCAGCCAATTCAATGCGTTTTCATACTCTCTTGCTCTTGCCCCTGTTTTCACTGCGCTATATAGGAATTTTTTGTTTTCTTTGGATAATTGCGAGGGCAACGATTCCCAGATCAATTTGATTTTTGGAACGTCAATTGCAGGTGCATGCTTTCCAAAATCACTTTCATAAGATGACAAAATATTCAACTGTACCTGCTCGGCCTCCGCGATATCCCCTGTTTCTGTCCATACAGCCACCGCCTCAGGCATTCCGCCTATAATGAAATACATTTTAAGTTTTTCTATCAAAGGATTGAAAAATGCATCCGGAATCTTTTCAAAATCATCCACTTCGCCTAAATATTCCGCAAAATTGTCATCGCCGCAGGCATACAAAAACTCTGTGAAGGTCATAGGCCCCATTTCCAGAAAATCCACTTTTCCAACGGGAAATCCCTGTGTCAAAGAAATGCCCAAAAGCGAGCCGGCGCTTGCAACGTAATATTCAGGAGCATCCTCGCAAAAATATTTAAGAGTATTAAGTGCTTCCGGACAAGCTTGTATCTCATCAAAGATTATCAGGGTTTTTTCAGTAATTTTCTGTCCGCTTGCCATCGACAAATTTTTCATTATGCGGTGAACGTTTTTAGTACTTTCAAAAAATTGCTTATACTCAATGTCCTTATCAAAGTTAAAATATGCACAACCGTCCGGGAACTCTTTCCCGAATTCTTGTAGCACCCAGGTCTTTCCCACTTGTCGGGCACCCTTTAATATAAGAGGTTTTCTTCGCGGAGAATCTTTCCACTTCTGCAATTTTTCTAAAATAAAACGCTTCATTGACATTGCCCCTTTCACTTTTGTGCCTTTATTATGGCAAAAAACAAAACTTTTGTCAATGAAGCATTAAAAGAAAATCACATAATTTCATAAAATTGTGTGATTTTTCTCACACTTTTTTATAAAATTATGTGATAATTCTCACACTTTTCGTTAAAATTATGTGATTTACTTGTTTTTAAAGACTCGAGTTTACTTCCTCTGCGTACCTGACGCTCTCCATTGCATCCTTTGCATACTTGTCAGCGCCTATGCGGTCTGCGTACTCCTGATTGAGCACTGCGCCGCCTACAACCACCTTGCACCAAGGCGCTTTTTCACGGAGAAGCTTTATAGTTTCCTCCATTGCAGGAACGGTCGTCGTCATAAGAGCGCTGAGCCCTGCCAAAGGCGCGTGAAGCTCCGCTACCTTCTCTGCAACAGTTTCCGGGGCAACGTCACGGCCAAGGTCCGTAACCTTAAAACCGTAGTTTTCCAAAAGAAGCTTTACAATATTCTTTCCGATATCGTGAATATCGCCCTTTACCGTGGCAATTACAAAATCGCACTTGTCAGAAGCGCCTCCGGGCATTGCTTCCTTTATCTTTTCGAAAGCATACTTTGCCGCCTCTGCGCTCATAAGAAGCTGGGGAAGATAAACAGTTTTGTTTTCAAAGCCTTGCCCCACAATATCAAGGGCAGGGATAATTTCCTCCTGCACCACCTGAAGGGGCGGAACAGTCTTGATAAGCTCACCGGTAAGGGCAGCCGCCTGCTCCTTGAGGCCTTTTACAACAGCCTTCTGAAGCTCCGACTTAAATTCAGTTGCTTTTGATGAAGACGTACCGGAAGAAACGTTTGTCGCATTTTGTACGGTTCCCGGAGCTGCCGCAGGCAGGTTCTCCGCAAAACTTATATAATCTCCGCAATTGTCGTCAATACCCGCCAAAGCGCAATATGCATAATATGCTCTCAGCATATCCTCTGAGTAGGGATTCATTATCGCCGCCGACAGGCCTTGCCACATTGCCAGCGAGAAAAATGCGCCGTTAATTATTTCCCGTCGGGGAAGTCCGAAGGACACGTTGGAAACGCCAAGGGACGTGTGACACCCAAGCTCCTCTTTAATTATTTTCAAGGCGCGAAGGGTCTCCTTAGCCGCCTTATTGTCAGCGCTGATAGTAAGCGCCAAGGGGTCAAAGATCAGGTCATTTTTTTCAATGCCGTACTTTTCAGCCTCTGCGATAATGCGTTTTGCGATATCAACTCTGCCCTCCGCAGTTTCAGGTATGCCCTTTTCGTCAAGGGTAAGCGCCACCACAAGTCCGCCGTACTTCTTCGCCAATGGGAACACAGCGTCCATACTCTCCTGCTTTCCGTTAACAGAGTTTATCATGGCCTTGCCGTTGTATCGCCTGAGGGCGTTCTCCATTGCCACGGGGTCAGAGGTGTCCACCTGCAAGGGAAGGTCGATAATGGCCTGCAGCTCGCATACCGCAGTTTTCAGCATTGCCACCTCGTCAATATCCGGAAGTCCTACGTTAACGTCCAGAACGTCAACGCCCTTCTCCTGCTGGGCAATGCCCTCTTTCAGAATATAATCAATATCGTTGGCCTTGAGAGCCTCTTTAAAGCGCTTCTTTCCCGTAGGATTTATGCGCTCCCCTATGAGCACGGGCTTTTCGTCAAAAATCACCGGGTGCGTATACGAGGACACCCAGGTAAGTTTTTTCTTCTCAATTTTTTCAGGAACAATGCCTTTCGTCTTTGAAACAACTGCGCTGATATACTCAGGCGTAGTTCCGCAGCAACCGCCTGCAATCCGTACACCCTTTTTAACAAGGGCCGCCACGTCCTCTCCGAACTCCTCCGGAAGAACGTCAAAAACAGTTTCACCGTTCATCGCCTTGGGAAGGCCTGCATTGGGCTTAAAAAGCACGGGCACTGAGGCATACTTAAGATACTCCTCTGCCACCTCAAAAAGAGCTTTCGGCCCTAAAGAACAATTTATACCAACGGCATCTGCCCCCATGCCCTCAAGCATTGCTATCATTGCGCCGGGTGTTGCGCCGGTCATAAGCTTTCCGTCCTCGCCGTAAGCATTCGACACGAAAACAGGCAGATCAGAGTTTTCCTTTGCCGCAAGAAGCGCCGCCTTCGTCTCATAGCTGTCGTTCATGGTCTCGATAAAAATAAGGTCTGCGCCGTACTTGTATCCAAGTCTTACTGTCTTTGCAAAAATCTCTACGGCATCCTCAAAATCAAGATCTCCGTAGGGCGCAAGCATCTTACCCGTTGGCCCTATGTCAAGGGCAATCCACTTAGGCTGACCGCCAACACTCTCTGCAGCAGCCCTTCCGGCATTGTCCACAGCAGCCTTTATTATTGCCTCCAGCTCCTCATCAGAAAACTTCAACGAATTTGCTCCGAAGGTATTTGTATTTACTACGTTGCTGCCTGCGTCAAAATAACTTTTGTGAATATTCTTGATAACGTCCGGCTTTGTAATATTCCATCTCTCGGGAAGCTCACCGGGTTCAAGCCCCTGCTTCTGCAAAAGGGTTCCCATGCCGCCGTCAAGGTACACCACGTTCCCCTTTAAATAATCTATAATATTCAAAGTGTCCATAATTAACTCCTTCGACCGATGCTTGAAATTATCCCAGAATATCCGACAAATTGCTCTGTATCTTCTCCGCCACGTCAGGCTTGTTCATAGAGTACACGTGAACGTTAGTGATGCCATTGGCGTAAAGGTCAATGATCTGGTCCGTGGCATAGGCAATGCCCGCCTGCTTCATTGCCGCAGGAGAAGAGCCGAACTTGTCCACAAGACTCTTAAAGCGCTGGGGCATAAAAGAGCCGGAAAGTTTAATCGCCCTGTCCACCTGATTTGCATTGGTAATAGGCATAATGCCCGGAATAACAGGCACGGTAATGCCTGCCTCTCTTATTTTATATAAGAAATTATACAGAAGATTGTTGTCAAAAAACATCTGAGTAGTGAGAAAATCACAGCCTACGTCAACTTTTTCCTTGAGATATTTTATATCCTCCGCCTGATTTGTGCTCTCCGGATGAATTTCAGGGTAGCAAGCTCCGCCGATACAAAAGTCTCCGTCAACTTCCTTTATCTCCCGGATAAGGTCAACGGCGTGGCGGTAAGCCCACTTGCTTCTGTCGCTGTTTTCAAGCTCGGGTGTAAGATCTCCGCGAAGGGCCATAATATTTTCAATCCCTGCTTCCTTTATCTCGCAGATTTTCGCCTTGACAGTCTCTCTGGTAGAGGAAACGCAGGTAAGGTGCGCCAGGGTAGGCACGCCGTAGCTCTCCTTGATATTTTTTGCAATCTCCAGAGTGTATTTGCTGGTGCCGCCGCCTGCTCCGTAGGTCACACTCATAAAAGAGGGACGAAGCTTTGCGATTTCTTCGGTAGCATGCTTCACAGAGTCGAAAGCCATATCAGTTTTCGGAGGGAAAACCTCAAATGACAACAATAATTTATTCTCTTTAAACAATTCGCTTAATTTCACAACCAATCACTTCCGTTTAAAAATTTGAGAATGAGCCGGAGCGTCTGACGCCGTGGCTCCTTAAAATTTTGAGCCAC
>JAGAKK010000053.1 GCA_017625675.1 Clostridia bacterium
CCCCCTCCTGCTGTGCAATTTTCATTCAGCACAGCAGGAGGGGGCCTTTGTATGGGAAAAAGGGGCTTGGTCGCCCGTCGGCAACCAGCCCCTTTCCCCAGTGCATTAAATTTATGGGATTTACAATAAAGAAACTGCTATTTTTTTGCTGCCGGCCCTGCGGGCTTGGCAGAGTTGTCTTTCATCTCAGCTTTCTTAATTTCGCCGGTAATAGAGTTGATTTCGTATTTGTACTCTATTGCGCCTGAGATAAATTCGACTTTGTACATTGCCGTGTGCTTATCACAGGTATGTCCGCGAAGCTCTATCTTCTCGAAATCGTAATCTGTGACCTTGGCATCGGCAAGTGCTATTTTAAGTGCCTCCTCTTCTGTTATCATATCAGAAGGAGCAGTCGTCGCTACCGGGGCTTTTGTTGCCGGCGGTGCCTTTGTAGCTGCAGGAACCTTAGTAGCAGCCGGGGCTTTTGTTGCAACCGGTGCCTTAGTAGCAGTCGGTGCTTTTGTAGCAACAGCTGTGGGTTTTGCCGTGACAGGTGCTGCTGTAGGCTTCGGTGTCGCTGTAGGTGCAACTGTAACCACGGGAGTAGGTGTCGCTGTTTCGGTATCGGGATCATAGATCTCAATATCGTAAACCTCGCCTGAAACGGCATTGATTTTGCAGGAGTAAATTTTGTTGTTTAATTTAAACTCTGCTAAGTATCTGGCCACCTGATGGTCTGCGTGACATTCTAACTCCTTGAAATGTATTATGTCAGGCGATATTCCGAAATGGTCTGCACATGAAGTTTTCACGTTTTTCAAAGACAGGAGTCTGCGAACGTTGATATCGAAGTTGACTTCGTTGTCTTTTCTAACGGTATCCAGAACCTTATCAATATTATTTGCTATATCAGTATCAGCAGCATCAATTGAGAACGTTACCTGACCTTCTGTTGATAAAAAGCCTAAATCCTCCGCTTCGGAGATAAGCTCCGTGACTGCAGTTTTCATCGTCTTTCCCGTGAAAGAGTAATCACTAACCAGTGTATTGCCTTCATCGTTAAGAGCGATGATATTTACAATGTCGCCTTTTTCATTGACGGTAAAGCATACGTAAGGGTTAATCTTCATGTAAACCTTTGCATTGTTCTCGTCAACGTAAAAGTGTGGGACTTCTGTTTCCGCTGTTTCGGGTGTAGGTGTTATCAGGGAGAGTATATCATCGTGAGATGGCTTTCTCTGTCCCTCTTTTTTTCCGGAAATGAAGGAAATAAAAAGAATCACACTGCATACAAGAACTACGATAACCGCGGCGGCTACTGCTCTTTTCATCTCCGGGAAAACATTTCTTTTTTTAGGTTGTTCATCAAGGGCGGCCTCTAACAAATCATCGTCGATGTAGCCAAGGGCATTGAAAATATCTTCAGCTTTCATTGAAATAACCTTCCTTCGTGAGGTGCTTCTGTAGTTTCTTGCGCACACGTGAAAGAATGACTGTGACGTTGTTCTCGCTTATTCTGAACTTCTCGGCAATCTGAGAAACCGAGTTGACTTCAAAATATCTGCAAATAAATATGTTTGCATCGCGGGTAGGAATTTTTCTGAGAAAAGAATTAATAATCTTTGCTAATTCTTCCTTTTCAACTTCCTGTTCCGGGTTCGGTCCGCCGGGAAGACATTCCTCTAACTCACTAAGAGCAACGTCAACTGCCGAACTGCCTCGTTTGGCAGCATTTCGCATTCTGTATTTATCCAGTGCAACGTTACGCGTAATCTTTGAAATATATGCGCGGAAACTCTTGGGTTTTTCCGGGGGAATGGAGTACCAAAGTTTTAATAAAACATCGTTTACACATTCCTCTGAGTCTTGGGCATCATCTAAAACATTGTTCGCTATGGTGAAACAATATTTGCGATATTTGTTTGCAGTTTCAGAAATAGCGGACTCGTATCTTCCAAAATACAGTTCGACTATCTCTTCGTCTGTTAACATAAGGCCCTCCTCTCACTCCTAAGAAGCCCTTACATTAGTATTGACGAAAAAAATTTCAAAACCTTACAACTTTTTTAAAATTTTTTGAAAAAATTTTCGGAGAACACACCAATAGCCGGTATGGATACAAAAAACATACCGAGAGCATCCTGGATAATAATAAATTCTGTCAAGTTTTCGCAATCTGCATCGTAATTTTTTACTACAAATATTGCAAACAATAGAACTATTTTACAACAAAAATATACTATAAGTCAACACCAATTGCGCAAGAAAAAAAGAAAAACCATAAAAAAGAAAGCATACAGTTTAAAAATAGGCGAAGACCTATCAGTCGTATGCTTTCCGGCAAACAATATTTATTTAATTCTTAACAGGAGATCAACAATTTATCTCCGGGCATTAAAACATCCGGCTCAGTTATTTCATTTATAGCAATGAGAGCATCTATAGGAGCATTGTAGCGCTTGGCAATTTTCCAGAGAGTGTCACCGGGTTGGACGATATATACAAGAATAGAGGGTCTGCCCGTTGTGGCGTCTGAAACGTCAACAATATCAGTGATTCCGGAAATTACAGGGAATGTGATTTTTTCAATAATTTCTCCTCTGGCGGCAATGGCAATGCGAAGCTCCATTTCCGAGGGAGAGAGCAGGCTGAAGCTTGTGTGGCTTACGTACAACCTTAACGGAACTGATGCGTTTTCTTTAAGACCTCTTCTCTCAATGGTATGGCTGAAGGGTATTTGCTTTTTGCAGGAAACTATGGGTCTTGTAGCATTATCGGTAAGGTAAAGTACACTGCAAACCACGTATCCGTCCACTGCGATATAATCATTGTTGACGGTAATATCAGCCTGACCGATCTGACCGGTAATGTCTACGACAGTCTTTACGGGTGGGAGCTCCTCCTCAATGCTGAGGGGTTCTTTAAGTACAAATTGGGCGGTAATGTCGTCTTTTCTGATAAAAGCCTCTGTTGTGGTTTCTGTAAGAGAGAATCCCTTTGTAAGGGAATATGCGTCGCCAAGCATTTCTCCGCATTTTGTGGTGTAGCCTACGATGCAGAATCTTATATCAGCCCTGATGTCAATAACTCTGGGCAAGCCGTCGCTGTCTTCTCCAATCTCGGTGCGAAAACTTTTTATTTCACTTCTCACGGTCAGCGCAGGGTCGCCTGAAGGATCTGAGGCAGGAACAACGTGGGTAAAAGGAATGTGACTTTCAATTATCTCAGGTGTTTTTGAGGCATTGGCTGCTGCGTATAGCGTGCATACCGTAAGATTTCCCTTAACGGTAATGGTATCCTCTGTTTTTGATACCGTGATGTCGCAGATGGAGGGGTCGCTTCGCAGAATTGTGCTTATAGATGGCTTTCCGCCGCCCAGCTCGCTGGCTTCTGCAAGGGCAAGGGTTGTGTCAATGCACTCGGTTATGGCGCTGAAACAATAATCTGAGGAACGTGTCTGCAAGCCGGGCATATCGCTTATGGAAACGGGAATGGCAAGTTCCGTATTGTTGTGGCCGTCCGTAAGAATTTTTACAACACTTTTTATTGATATTTTTCTGGCGCCGGCAAGACTGTACTCAATGTGTTCAAGGGCGCAACGGGCGAATACCGAAGAGTCCTCGGAAATCTGGGGCATATCCACGGTAATGCTGTGGGATGAGCTTGTGTTTATTGCCTTGATTTCAGGGGATAGTGAACCATTTGCAATATCATCTTCTGAAACTATATTGCCAAGATAAAGAATTTTGTAGTGGATCTGGTAATTAACGGTGATCTTTCCGTTTTCTGCAATTATTTCATCGACGTTGCAGGCCCCGTCTAAAGCGAGTATGGAAGAAATATCGGGAAGTCCGTCGGGAACGTTGCAGTCAAAGTCAATTATGCTGCGCTGTTTCGTGGTTTCCACCAGTTGATTTGTTTTTATAAACTCTTTTACTATTTCCGGCATGATTTTGCCTCCTTATTTTTATTTTTGGGGGATACAGTCAATTTATATGATATCAATTCTCTTTGTATAACTTTTTTATAAAAAAAACCGTGAAAATTCTTCCAGGGGGTCCTTTTCGTTCTTTATTTCCTGCAGCTTTGCAAGACAATTTTTTTCGCACCAGGTCCGTCTGCTGTTATAATATTTGTTGACAATGCGCCACAATTTTTGAGGAAATTGCAATAAAAGGCACAAAATTTGTCGTTCTTCTTTGGAGATGCTCCGCACTTTGTCATAATTTGTCACAATGTTTTCGGCATCTTCTGCGTTCCAGCCGCATTTGCGCATTCGCCTGCGTATGAAGTTGGCAAGGTCGTATACGGGCATTTCGATGCAAACACTGTCAAAGCCCAGAACCGCAGATGGTACGGAAAATTTTTCTTCAGGATTTTTCTTCATAAGAATATTGTGGGAGGTGTACTCTCTGTGACAAAGGCAACCTTCCTTTTTGTATTGGTCGGCAATGTTTATGTAGTCGCTTTCGTCCAGCTTTTTGCAGATATCCTCTGCTTTTTCGCAATAATAGTCGGCAATGGCGGCATATTCATAGTCAAAGGGTTCTCTTCTTTTTTTTGCGACTTTTCGGAAACGGTGGAGCTCTCCTGATCTTTTGTGAAAAGTCTCAGGGGTTTTTCCAAGGTCGCACTTGAAATGAAGCGTACTATTGCTGCAGGTTTCTTCGGAAGAACTGTCGATGCAGACATCTTCAGAGTCGCTAATGGTATTGTTTTCTTCGTCGTTATTATCCTCGGGTTTTCTTTTGTTTTTTTCTTGCAGCAACGGTTCATATTCTTTCAGCGCCTCCGCTGCACGAGCCTCGGTAAACCCTTTAGCGGCTCCGTGCAGCCGCGCCAGCAGGGCCGATGCCGCCGCCAGGTCGGCGGC
>JAGAKK010000054.1 GCA_017625675.1 Clostridia bacterium
AAAAGAATTTTGAAAGAGCAATCGGTATATGTGATACAGCCCTTGCTTTTTGCAACAGCTTTTATCCGGTTGCGGCAATTTATGTGCTTATAGTTGCGGCAGCATCCTTTATGGGACTTAAAAAGCCTCTTCTTGCCCGACAGCACTTTATGATTGCGTGGGAAACTGCAAGGCACGACGGCTTTATAAAGCTGTTCGGCATACACCATAATCTGCTTCAAGGTCTTACAGAACAGTGTTTAAAAACAGACTATCCCGAAGACTATAAAAAGATAATGAAGGTTGTAAAGGAATTTAATGACGGCTGGTACAGACTGCATAAGCCGGAGGAAAACGATTTTTTTCACACCTTAACACCCATTGAAATAAGCATAACCCTTCTGTATAACCGAGACTGGAGTTCAAAGGAAATAGCCGCACACTTAGATATATCCGAGGGTACGGTAAAAAATCACATACGCTCTATTTATCAGAAGCTTTGTATCAGCAAAAAGACAGAGCTTCGGAAATATCTTGAAGACTGACAAAAGCTTAAAGGTCCCGTTCGCACGCGAACGGGATTTTTTTGCCCCAAAACACGCTATATTACAGGCTTTTTTCAATTTTTTTGCCTATTGAAAGACTCAGAATTATGCAAAAAATTATACTTTTTCACCTATCAGACGTGACTTACAATAAGATTATTTTTAGTATAAAATAAAGACAACGAAAGGAAAGTTGAGGTGAGCCTATGATATGAAACATGATGTAAAAAAGACTTACCTGCTCGACGGCGACATATTGGAGGTGAATTTCCGATATGATGAGCTGAGCGGAAAGCATCTCGGAGAATTCCCCGATTTTATCGAATGTCCGAGAATAACCCCGGGCGGCAGAAAATGGGTAGATGTCATTACAGAAGACTGTCCATACGCTGATGGTGATGACAAAACCTGCGGAACCTGCAGTTTTATGTTAAAGCAGGATGAGAAAGACATAATCGGAATTTGTATGAATGAGAAATTCAAGAAAAACAAGTAAAGGAGATAAAAATTATGAAATCAGGTGAACTTTTCAGAAAAACAATGCCTTTCGCAATAGCAAAGCTGGTACTCGGTGCGGCAACGGTGCTTATCTCGGTAGTGCTGCTCGCAATACTACTCGGTATCGGCTGGCTGTTTGGCGAAAACGGAATGGTAATTTGTATCTTTATATGGATAGGTGCAACGGGAGTCGTGAGATTCGCAATTATGCACTACTTCGGCTATCTTGTTAAAGCAGGACACGTTGCAGTGCTTGCCGAAGCGGTGACAACAGGTAAGGTTCCTGACAATCAGGTGAATTACGGCAAGGAAGCCGTTAAAAAGAGATTTGCAACCTCAAACGTATATTTCGCAGTAGATAAGCTGGTATCGGGTGCGGTAAAGCAGATTCAGAGAGGCATCTCAAAGCTCGGTAATGCACTTGACTTTATCCCCGGTATGGGAGCAGTAACGGGAATAGCAAACTTCTTCGTTGAGCTTTCCCTCGGCTACGTTGACGAGTGCTGTCTCGGCTACACCTTCTACAAAAAGGAGCAGGGCGCATTCAGAAGTGCCTGCGACGGCGTTGTAATCTACGCACAGAACATCAAGCATCTTCTTAAAAATGCGGCAAAGACAATGCTGAAGGTTATACTTCTCTCGCTTTTGGTGCTTGTGCTTGTATTCGTGCCCATAGGACTTCTTTTCAGGCTTCTCAGTTGGAACGCATTTATCGGCTTCTTGCTTGCAGTATTCATTACTTGGGTAATAAAGTTTGCATTCCTTGACAGCTACATACTTTGTCAGACAATGTCGAATTATATGGAGGTAGCCCCCACAACAGAAATTACCTTCGACCTTTACGGCAAGCTCTCTAAGATCTCCGGCAAGTTCAAGGAGCTCTTTAACAAGGGCAAGGCGGAAGAGCCGCAGATGGCTTACGCAGGAGCAGGACAGCCGAATGTACAGCCACAGTATCAGGCACAACCTAATACACAGACAGACGCACCCAAGCCCAGATTCTGCGGACAGTGCGGCGCTAAAAACGAAGCAAATGCAGGCTTCTGCGGAGGCTGCGGAGCAAAGCTGTAAATCAAGACAACAAATAAACAATAAATTTATATAATACGGAGGATTTACTTATGAAAAAGATACTTACTATAATACTCGCATCCCTTATGATACTTACACTTGCAGCTTGTACGGCAAAGCCCGGAGAAAACGGTGAAAACGTTGACCCCGGTAAAATGAGCGAAAAGGCACAGGAGGATTACGAGGACAGCCTTGAAATGTTCAGCCCCGAGGCGGCGGAATATTATCTCGAAAAAGCAACAGGCATAAAGCTCTCACAGATC
>JAGAKK010000055.1 GCA_017625675.1 Clostridia bacterium
AGTCCTCGGGGCTTACTGCAGTATGTGCAAAGGCAAGTGCAGGCGCTGTTGAATATACTCCCGTGGCAAGGGTAACCAGCCTTGCCAAAACAATCGACGAGCTGAAGAAAAAGAATATATGGGTAACCGGTGCAGATGCTTCCGGAGAAAAGGATATTTATGAATCCGATCTTAAGGGTGCAATTGCCATTGTAATCGGTTCCGAGGGCGAGGGAATAAGCCGACTTGTACTTGAAAAGTGCGATTTCAAGGTAAAAATCCCTATGAAAGGCGATGTCAATTCCCTTAACGCATCCGTAGCGGCGGCACTTTTTATATATGAAGCGGTAAGGCAAAACAGAATGTAAAGGAGATTTATTATGCGTGCAGTAGTAACAGTTGTAGGTAAGGATAAAACAGGTATCATTGCGAGGGTAAGCGGTCTTTTTTATGAAAAGAACATAAACATTCTGGATATTTCACAGAAGCTTATGCAGAATCTTTTTACAATGATTGCTCTTGTTGACATGGAAAAGAGTGAGCTTTCACTGGACGATCTTACTAAGGAGCTTGACAAGGTAGGCGAGGAGCTTAATGTTGCAATCCGTGTGCTTCCGGAAGAAAGCTTCGAGGTGTAAGCTATGCCCAAGGCTCTTATAACAGGCGCAAGCTCGGGCATAGGGGCTGCCATTGCGAAAGAGCTTTCTTCTATGGGGTATGAAACTATTCTTGTAGCCCGTCGGAAAGACAGGCTTCTTTCGCTGCAGAAAACCCTTCCGTCATCGTCAGAAATCTTTGTGGCAGATCTGGAAAATCCGGAAGAGCTGGAAAAACTCCTTGCAAATTATCCCGATATTGATTTGTTGGTAAACAATGCAGGATTGGGCGTTTACGGAGAATTTACCGAAACGGATTTTGAAAGAGAAAGCACCATGCTGGATGTTAATATCAGGGCGCTTCATTATCTTATGAAAAGGTACATCCCCCTTATGGAAAAGCGTGGCGGTGGAAAAATTCTGAATGTTTCCAGCTCGGCGGCATTTTTCACAGGTCCTTTTCTGTCCTCGTACTATGCGTCCAAGGCGTATGTGCTGAAGCTTTCCCGGGCGGTAAGGGAAGAACTGCGCAGAAAAAGCTCCCCTGTAACGGTGAGCGTACTTTGTCCCGGTCCCGTGAAAACGGAATTTGGCGAGGTGTCAGGCTCTGATTTAGGAAAAAATGCATTGGATGCAGACACCGTGGCAAGAGTGGCGCTCCGAGGTACATTCAAGGGGAAAGCTGTTATAGTACCCGGATTCACTATGAAATGTTCCCGATTTTTCTCCAAATTTATTCCCGAGGCAATATCCGTAAGAATCCTATATAAAATTCAGAAAGCGAAACAACCGAGGTGATTTATATGAAAAAACTTCTCTTATTATTGACAGTATTTGTTCTTGTTTTTTCAGTTTCCGCTATGGCGGCACCCCTTTATACCGATATTTCGGAGGAAAAAGTAACCGAGGGTGTAACTGTAAAAAAAGAACAGCGATTTTTTGGTGATTCAGCCCTTAGTATAACGGTAGTTGAGGCGGATCTGAAAAACAGCGACTTGAGTTTCGAACTTCTCAAAAACAGTGGCGGAGTTGATAAAACCGACACTGTTATGAATCATGCAAAAGGAGAGGCGGATACAGTTGCTGCAATTAACGGTGACTTCTTCTCCTATTATAAAGGTACACAGAATTTCTCTCTGGGAATAGAAATCAAGGATGGAGAGCTTCTCCAATCTCATATAAAGCCGGAGATGGCGGCAGGCTTTTTAAAGGATAATGTCCTTTCCCTTTCCTATGTGGACTTTTCCGCCACAATTACTGCACCGGACGGTACACAGATGCCCTTGGCGCATATTAACAAGCCCACCGACTACTACGGTGCAGTGCTGATGTATACTCCCGACTTTAACGGTGCGGTTTCTCCCAATCTCCCCAGTGGTATAACGGCAGTAACCGTTGTGGATGATATCGTTACTGCAAAGGGTATAAGTGTCGGTGGAATAATTCCTATCCCCGAAAATGGCTATATATTGGCAATTAACGACAATATGACTCCGTTTCTGGACTCCAAGTTCAACATAGGCGACAGTGTAAAAATCGATATAAATGTTACCCCCTCCATAGAGGATGTGACTACGGCTTTCGGTGGTGGTACACTGCTTCTCCAGAATGGACAGAAAACCGCCATCACTCACGATGTAAGCGGTACTCACCCCAGAAGTGTTGTCGGAACGAACTCTGACGGAACTGTTATCTACCTTATGACAGTAGACGGCAGACAGACTGTAAGTAAGGGTGTCACCCTCTCTCAGCTTGCCGATATTTGTAAGGAATTCGGTATGGTAAATGCCATAAACCTTGACGGTGGCGGCTCTACACAGATGGTGGCAAAAACTCTGGAAAACAATACACTTCACCACGTTAATTCCCCCTCGGAAAACAGAAAGGTTATAAACGCTCTGGCAGTAACCAGTAGTGCAGAAAGCGGTGCTGCAGTAGGTGTCCTTTGTGATGTAGAGGGAAAGAGTGTTCTTTCCGGTGACAGCATCTCAATAAAGGTCACTCCCTACGATAAAAACTATAATCCCCCCGCATTTACAGACGGTACGGTGAGCTGGGAAGTTCCCCATGGCAGAGGTTATGTGGAAAACAATATATTCTACCCCTACGGTAGCGGAGAGGTTACGGTAACGGCTCTCTATAACGGAAAAAAGACGGACAGCTTTACCGTTAATATTATAGAGAATGTAACAGGTATTATAGCTGACGAAACACAGAGCCTTGAAAAAGGTAGCTCCGTTTCCCTTTCCGGAAAGGTAAAGGTTTTTGACGAGGCGGGAAATGTTGCAACGGTAAATAACCTTGCACTGCTTTCGCCATCGGTGACAGGCGGTAATTTCAGCTTTTCCAACGGAACAATAACGATGACCTCACAAGGAGGCGGAGTGTTGACTCTTTCCCATAGCGGAGCAATGAGAAGTATCAAGGTGGTTTCCCCCGGATACGATGTGGATATCCCATCTCCTGTGACGACAGATTTTCTTAACAATGAAAAAGAAATAGGAAACACCTTCAACATATATAGCTCCTCCGATATGAACACACTTTTTGACCGTGTTGTATATGCAAATGCTATGGATGTTCTGGAAAAATCCGACATTTCCGCTATCGTTGGCGGAGATAAGCCTGCAGACCTTACTCCCCAAAATACACCTGTTATTGCAGGAAATTATATTGAGAGAACTCAATCCTACGGCAAGTTCGTTTCTATGCAGATGGATAATGGTGTTATTTCAAGGGGTACTCAGTGGACAAAACTTTCCGAGGCACTGAATTCTGCTCAGCAGAATATATTCATTTTACTGGACAAGGCGCCTGCATTCTCTACAGAGATAGATAGGAAGGCGTTCGACGATATGCTTTCCAAGGCGGCAAAGAAGAAAAATGTTTTTGTAATCTCAAGC
>JAGAKK010000056.1 GCA_017625675.1 Clostridia bacterium
AAGAGTACCGTGTTTTCTGATCTGCAGTCCCTTGATGACGGTGTAGATGATGCCGATGCAGAAGAAAATTACAAGGAAATGGGACTTGACGGAAAAGAGACAATTCGCTTTTTCGGAGAAACGGAGGATTGACATCTTGAGCGAAAATAAAAAAGAGTCAAAGAAAAAAATCGCAATCAGAGTTGTTTGCTTTGTGTTGGCATTGACAATGGTTGCCTCTACGCTTTTTTATATTCTTTCATATTTATTTGCCGCTTTAGGCGCATAATATATGTGTCTGAATATGAAAACACAGTAATCGTAAATTAAATTATTAAGAAATGGGGTGAATGAAATGTATAGCTTTATGTTGGCTGCAGAGAGCAAGCTTGACAGAATGGTGGAATTTATTGCTCAATATCTGGGCATTGACAGCGTCTGGGGCGCTATTATTACCGTGCTGGATATTGCTATCGTTTCATTTGCGGTTTATAAATTGATACAGCTGCTGAAAAATACAAGGGCTGTAGCTATTCTTAAAGGAATTATATTTATATTTATTTTTTCGTATATTGCAGGCGCTATAAAGCTTAATACGGTGTCTACGGTTATTTCAACGGTTCTTGGCATTCTGCCCGTGTTGGTAGTGGTGCTGTTTCAGCCTGAGCTTCGCAAAATGTTTGAGAATATGGGAAAAAACAGTGTTGCGGGAGTTCTGAGAAATCTGTTTATGGTCCAGGATGAGGCAGCAGTTGAAACGAAAAATAATGAAACCAGAAACATTATTGAGGCTACCGTAGATGCAGTTTTCAGTATGAGCAAGACCTATACAGGTGCTCTTATCGTGTTTGAAAGACACGATGACCTGAAGGACTGGGATGCCCAGGGGACTGTTATTGATGCGGAGATTTCTTCAAGAATGCTGAAGCAGATTTTTGTACACAATACTCCGCTTCACGACGGTGCAGTTTTAATCAGAAACGGCAGAATATATGCCGCGCAGTGCGTGCTTCCGCTTACTTCAAATACTACCATAAGCAGAGAGCTTGGTACGAGACACAGGGCTGCCATTGGCGCTACGGAAGAGCGTGATTGCGTAGTAGTGGTGGTTTCTGAGGAGACAGGCATTGTTTCATTTGTGAAAAACGGCGTTATTATGAGAAACATGACGGGAGAAGCACTTAAAAGTCTTCTTGAGGATTGTTTGTTGGAGAAAATGCCTGAGCAGAATGTGAAAGAGAAAAAGTCCCCGGTACGCTTTTTCGGAAAGAGAGGCTCAAATGACAAGGAAAATAAATAAGTTTTTTGAGACTGTGAAGAAAATCAGCTCCGGAAAAGGTTTTTTGATTACGTTTTCTATCGTGTGCGGCATCGTAGCATGGCTTTTTGTTCTGGATGCGGAAAATCCCGTTACGGAAAGAACCATTGCTGTAGAGCTTGAATTTGTGAATTTTGATGAGCCGGCAGAAAATAACCTTACACTTGTGTCAGAGCTTGGTGTTATTTCGGCTAATATAAAAATTTCCGGAAGAGAAGATATTGTAAATAACGTCATTCCCAGTGATCTTAGTCTTAAAGTTGATTTTTCAAAAGTGAAGGAAAAGGGTACGTCTTACATTACCGTGGATGCGCCGGAGTGTGAAAAAATAGGCGTTAAGGTGCTGGATTATTATCCAAAGGAAATTGCTGTTTCATACGATGCAAAGGCTGAAATTTATTTGCCTGTCAAGGTGGATTTTGACAAGGAGCTGCTGAAATCAGGCTATGAAATAGTGTCGGTAATAGCGGAGCCTGACCAGGTGCCCATAAGTGATTTTGAGTCTGCTATTGAAAATCTTGAATATATCAGTGTTGACGTGTCCGAAAACGGAGCAGGCGGCGGTGTGGACGGCGATAAGACCCTTAGGTTTATAGGTCGCTTTATTACGAAGACCGGCGGCGACGTTACCGCTAATTTTGATACGCAGAATATTACCGTGCAGATAGACGTGGCTAAAAGAGTTCCGATAAAGTATACCATAGAGGGAGCGCCTGCAGAGGACCATTATTTTACAGAGGCGGGTTCTTCTGAGACTACGGTTTTGATTGATGGAACGAATAAGGAGCTGGCTGAGGTTGAGTCAATAGACCTTGGTGTGATAAATATTGACGGCGCAGAAAAGGACGTTTCTCGTGATTATAAGCTTTCTGATTATCTTACCGGCACAGTCTATTCTGTTGGTGTTCAGAGTGTAAACGTGACTGCCAAGATATCTAAGTTTGAGACAAAGGAATATGTGTTGTCGCCTGCGTCTATCAGTTATCCCGGCAAGAATGATGCGTTGTATGATTATGACATTGATTTCAGCCAGTCAGATACAGATTCCGCAGGAAATATCATCGTGAAGGTAAAGGGCCGTGCGGATGCTTTGGCAGAGGTGTCTCTCAGCTCGTTGAGACCGACACTTGACCTGACGGACAAGTTCGGAACGTTTAATATGCTTCCGGTGGACTTTACGCTTCCCGAGGGTGTTACGCTAATAGGGGAATATCTTGCGGATGTTGAAGTGGCTACAAAGGCAACGCCTACACCTGCGCCTACGGCAGAGCCAACGCCGGAGGTAACAGAAGAGCCCACCACGGATGATCCGGAGACGGGCACTCCCGACGTGGAAGAGCCTACGGAAACACCTTCTGAAACAGCGCTTCCTCCTTCGCAAACCGAAGAAAATTAATAGTATGACATAACACTTTAGAGCAGGGCTTTACAAAAAGCTCTGCTTTTTAAATTTGAGTTCTGTAATGGGCAAGTAATAAGTCTACCATACGGCCGTAGCTTTCTGCCCCGTCGGTTACGTTGTTTGCCTGAAGATATTTATCGTTAACATTTTGGGATAATTGTGAAATGCCGGGTGCTTTTTCTTCGTAAGAGCTCCAAAATTCACTTTCAAAGGAAATATCGCGAAAAACCCCTTGGTCTGCAGTGCTTCTGATACGGAGCCATGCGTCATAATTGTACGTGTGAAGCTTGTTCATTGCGCTGATGAGTGCTGAATAATAGCCGGAGTAAACGTATAGGGGATCGCTGTTGTTTATACATGCTAAAAATCCTATGAAATTTGCTTCGTCCTCCTGCATAAATCCGAACTGATGTGAAAGCTCGTGACAGGCAGTGTGAGGGATAGAGTATACAGGCGCTTTGCTGTTGATTAATGACTCTGTATAAACGATGGGAAAAATCCCGGAAATTTGTTCGTAACACATAAGGCTGCTGGAAAGTGCAGCCTTTGGCGTAGTAGTATACATATTGAAAAAATTATAAGAAGCGCTAAGCTCTTTGAAACCTTTTTCAGATTCAGTTAATATGTTTTTTACGTTTCTGCTGTCAGTAACGATGCCGGAAGAATTTTCTTTCAATGCTTTCCTTGATTCGGATGCTTTCTCTGCGAGCAGGAGACAAAGCCTTTCCAGATCGCTGGCTTCAGGCTTTGTTACGTTGTAACCGGCAAGGTCTTTAAACGTGAGAGCATTGTAATTCATGCCGCCAAGCCACACGAAATTTCCACCGATAAAAAAGATAATGCAAAAAAGTAACGCAACGTATTGTCTGATTTTTTTCAGATAAAGAGATATGAACAGTCCAAGGATGATTGCCGTAATTAAAATAAGGAGCAGTATTTCCGCAACGGAAAAGGGGAGAACTGAGGCGATTGCTTTAAGCGGCAGGGTGAGGACTCTATAGATGTTCAATGTGTAGACTTTGTACACTACAGAAGGGAAAAATCGGGAGATGCCGTATATAAGAAAAGAAAAAACACAGTAGACAAAGCAGCACAATAGGATAATTATATGTTTTTTCTTTAAATATGATTTTAAATGTGTCATTTTGTCTTTGTCCTTTGCAAGTGATACGTAAGTAATGAAAAATATATATGAATAATTTTTTCTTGTCAACAATAAAGTACTTGAAAAGTACGAAAGACTGTGTTAAACTCAATCTAACTAAGTGTGGGGCTATTGCGCCCTGTTGCACTAAATTTTGTATGGAGGATTTAGTTTTATGAAACAGAAAGTTAAAGTAATAGTTGCTTTTCTTCTCGTTGCTGTTTTGGCTATTTCTGCTTTTGGTTGTAATAAGAGAGAAGACCATGACGGTGTTCTTGCTCCCGACCACGTACTTAAGGTAGAGGGAAAGGTTTCTGTTCTTTTCCACGTAGCACAGACAGATACAGAAAAAGCATCAGTTAAGAACTGGGTTGCAAACTTTGAGAGAGAGTATCCCGGCGTAAAGGTTGAGACTGAAATTGCTCTTCTGTCGCAGGAGACTGTTGATGCTCAGATTGCGTCAAACTCAGTTGCAGATGTATTTTTCGTAAGAGATACTGACGTATATAATTACGCTGTTACTCAGGATGCACTGATGGCTCTTGACGATTATGCGGAGAAACTTAAAATCGATACACAGAATGTTTTTTCTGCTATCCTTGAGATGGGACGCGTTGAAGGTCGTATGTACGCTGTTATGAGAGACTATAACCATATCGTTATGTGTTATAATAAGGAGCTTATTAAGGGAGACGCGAGCCTTGAGGATCCCGTTGAACTCGACAAGAGAGGCGAGTGGACCTGGGATACGTTTAAGGACTACTGTGAGCGTCTTACTAAGATAGAGGATGACGTTATTACTCAGGTAGGCGCAAGTATGCGTTTTGGTTATTCTCCTATCTGGATTCCTTTCGTGGAGGGCTTCGGCGGAAAGTGGTATGACACTGCTAATAAGAAGATTACATTTACTTCTGATAAAGACGTTATCGACGGTATCCAGGAAATGGTAGACGTAGTAGAGTCCGGAACAGTAGTATTTAATCCTACCGGTGAGATCCACTCTGCTGACATAACCAAGGAAGGTCTCCCTGTTTACGGTACTTTGGATCCTACTTCACAGATTGTATTCCAGGATATTCAGTTCCCTCTTATGGCTTCCAAGGGCAAGACCTATGAGGATAATGACATTGAGTGGGACGTAGTTTCCTTCCCTGCACTTCCTACGCACAGAGTAGGAACAGGTGCTTCCGGATTTGCTGTATTTAAGAGAAATAACAACCCTGACGCTGCTGCAGCGCTTTGCTTGTCTCTTTACACAGAGGAAGGTCAGCTTGCATACAACGGTCAGGAGGGCGGATCCGTTCCTAACGTAAAGACTCTTGCTGAGGACGATTTCTGGAGAGTTCCTTTTGCTGATAAGGCAACAGGTGATGACGGTATCTACTATGATGCATTCATCTCACATCCTGAGGCTGATACATACGGTCAGGTTGAGTGCGTACTTCCTCCTGAGATTGCTACAATCATCAAGGAAGCTATGGCTAATATCGTTCCTAACGAGATTAACAATACAGGCGAGCTTGATACCACCATTGCTACTCTTGAGCAGCAGGCAAACGGTATGTGGGAGACACTTGTTGAATAATAAGAGTTTCTTAGCTGAATAAAAGACATAGTAATATTTGAAATACTAAATTAACTAACCCCCTTTGCAGGTTTTCCGGCAGAGGGGGTTTTTTGCCTTTTTTTATAGTTAACGATATATCAGAAAACTACTAACAAATTTAAAAAATAGTTGAAAATATAACTTATAAGTTATATAATATGTATCGAAAAGGTGAGATATGGATAAAATATATATCAAAGAGATCTTAAAAATAAGTTTTGGGGATCGTTTTGAGTTTCATCCGAAATTTTATGATGAGTTTTCTGAATTGATCAGTAAATCAGGTCAAGAAACAAAAATTGTCAAGGCCTTTATCAAAAAACTTTACGCCATAATAGAATTAGGAGATAGAGATTACGGAGTTAAGTGGTTAGAACATCTTAAAGAATATGGAAATATGTATTCATTGCACATAGATACTAATAATAAAAATTATAGATTGTTGTTTTCAAAAAAATCAAAGAAGAAATACTTTTTGCATTTGTTTTTTGAAAAATCAGGTAAGGGTGCGACATCTTACGAAAAGCACGTGCCTGTAGCGATAGAACGTCGTGATAATGAGTAGGAGGTGTTTTTATGACGAATGCTAATGAAATGTTTGACATGTTGTCAGCATATCTTTCAAAGGGTGATGTGTATGCAGCGAAAGCCATTGCTAAGGTGTCTGCATTTATTCTTAAGTACAGACAGGATGCAAATATGACTCAAAAGGAATTTGCAAAGAAAATGGGTGTAACGCAGGCTATGGTTTCTAAATGGGAGAGCGCTGAATATAACTTTACCATTGATACCATTGCACGGATATGTGAAAAACTGGATACTGCTTTTGATATTGAGTTTAAGAGTGAAAGCGAATATATGGCAAGCAGCCTGAGTAATGATTATGAAAACGTCTCTTCTGATTATATTTGGAGTTCAGACGAGAATAGTAAAGGCAATCCGTTTTTTGCAGCATAAGGAGTTTGTTATGAATAATAAGTATTTATCAGATTTTCAGATTATAGGCAGTACTGTAAAAAATCTGAATATAAAAAACGATTTTGTATCGTTAGAAAACAATAAAAAACTAAAAAAAAGGATAGATATTTCCCATTTGGTTGGAAATATCGAAAGACTGGAAAATGGTGAAATTTTAACAGGAAAGGTGCTCCTGAATATTAAAATTAATCTTTCAGATAACAAGAAAAAATATACCTTGGATATGGATATAGAGGGATGTTTTAATGCGCCGTCAGAAGTAGGAGAAGAGGTCTTTGGAAATATGTTGGAAGTAAACGGGGTGACTTCCTTGTATTCAATAGCAAGAGGCTTTGTGCAGAGCACTACTTCTCAGACTTTGCTTAATGGCAACGTTTTATTGCCTATGATCAACGTTCTGGCGTACAGCAAGGAAATAAAAGAGGCTGACGGAGAGTCATAAGTTGCATTGCTGAAAATACTAAAACAAATGATCATATATTGTAAAAATAATCTGAAAATAAAGAAAAAATACTTGATTGAGCGAGAATGTCGTGTTATAATGACAGACGCTGTTGAAATTCACACGGGTTTTGATGGGCTAAGGTTGGGTCTTTTGTGTCGTGGTTTTGCCCTGGCGGAGGAGATCTCTTGAGTCCAGATGAGAAGTCCGGAGGCTAAAAAACAAAAGGAGGAAATTAAAATGGCTGTTATTTCAATGAAGCAGTTGCTTGAAGCAGGTGTTCACTTCGGACACCAGACCAGAAGATGGAACCCCAAGATGGCGGAGTACATCTACACAGAGAGAAACGGTATCTACATTATCGATCTCCAGAAGACAGTAAAGAAAATCGATGAGGCTTATTATTTCATCGAGAACATCGCGAAAGAGGGCGGCACAGTTCTTTTCGTAGGTACAAAGAAGCAGGCTAGAGATTCTATCGTTGAGGAAGCTCAGAGATCCGGTATGTACTACGTAAATAACAGATGGCTCGGCGGTATGCTCACAAACTTTAAGACTATTAAGCAGAGAATTGCAAAGCTCAACCAGCTCATCGAGATGGAAGAGAACGGCGTATTCGACGTGCTTCCTAAGAAGGAAGTTATTAAGCTTAAGGGCGAGCGCGAGAAGCTTGAGAAGAATCTCGGCGGTATCAAGGATATGGACAGACTTCCTTCCGTTATGTTCGTAGTTGACCCTAAGGTTGAGAAGAACGCTGTATCTGAGGCTAAGAAGCTCGGTATCCCCGTAGTAGCTATCGTTGATACAAACTGTGATCCTGATGACGTTGATTACGTTATCCCCGGAAATGACGACGCTATCCGCGCTGTTAAACTTATCGCTGCTAAGATGGCTGACGCTATCATCGAAGGTTGCGAGGGTGTTGCTGCTGAGGAAGTTTCTGAGGTTGCAGAGGCTGCTGAAGAGGCAACTGAGGCTTAATTAAAGCTTAATTTATTATACTATAATAGGAGGTTACTACCATGGCTGTAGACGCTAAGTTGATAAAGGAACTTCGTGAGAGAACTCAGGCAGGTATTGCAGATTGCAAGAAGGCTCTTGAGGCTTGCGACGGAAATATGGATAAGGCTGCTGACTACCTCAGAGAGAAGGGTCTTTCTGCTACTGCAAAGAAAGCAGGAAGAATTGCTTCCGAGGGTGTTGTTGAGTCTTATATTCACGGAAACGGCAGAATCGGCGTTCTCGTTGAAATTAACTGTGAGACTGACTTTGTTGCAAGAAACGAAGTATTTAAGTCTTTCGTAAGAGATATTGCTATGCACATTGCTGCATCTAACCCTCTCTACGTTGCTCAGGAGGACGTTCCTGCTGATGCTCTTGAGAAAGAGGCTGCTGTTCTTCGTGCACAGGCTCTCAATGAAGGAAAGCCTGAGAAGATCGTTGATAAAATCGTTGCAGGACGTATCTCTAAGTACTACGAGGAGAACTGTCTCCTTGAGCAGAGCTACGTTAAGGATCCCGATCGTAAGGTAAAGGATCTTTTGGCTGATAAGGTTGCTACTCTCGGCGAGAACATCAAGATCAGAAGATTTGTAAGATATGAGATGGGCGAAGGTCTTGCTAAGAAAGAGGAGAACTTTGCTGAGGAAGTTATGAAGCAGGTTAACGGCTGATTAATTTAAAAATTTTACACAAAACTTTAGGGGCTTTACTTGTAAAGCCCCTTTTTTTAAGATATAATGGATTTATAATAAAAAGAAAGCGGGGAACATTATGAAGCCTATTTACAAACGTGTATTAGTTAAGGTAAGCGGAGAGGCGCTTGCAGGCAGTAAAAAGACCGGTCTTGACCACGAGACTATTGACAATATCAGCAGAAATATTAAAACGTTGACAGATATGGGTGTGGAGGTCGCTATCGTAGTCGGAGGCGGAAACTTCTGGAGAGGCGCGAGAAACACACACATGGACAGAACCCGTTCTGACCACATGGGAATGCTTGCTACAGTTATGAATTCTCTTGCTCTGGCTGATGGCCTTGAGGAGCACGGACTTATCGTAAGAGTGCAGACTGCCATTGAGATGCGTCAGATTGCTGAACCCTACATAAGAAATAAGGCTGACAGGCATCTTGAAAAGGGTCGCGTAGTTATTTTCGGATGCGGAACAGGTAACCCCTTCTTTACTACGGATACAGCGGCGGCTCTGAGAGCTGTGGAAATAGGCGCTGACGTAATTCTTCTTGCGAAAAACGTTGATGCGGTGTATGACAGCGATCCCAAGGTAAATCCTGATGCTAAGAAAATCGATAAGATTTCATATATTGACGTGCTTAACCAGGGCCTTGGCGTAATGGATACCACTGCTACGTCACTCTGTATGGATAATAAGATCGCTATTCACGTGTTCGGCATTAACGAGCCGGAGAATCTGGTGAAGGCTGTTTGCGGTGAGAAAATAGGTACTATCATCAATTAAAAAACGTGAGTCTTTACAAGTTTATTCCGGTGTGTTAAAATAATCTTATATTTTTTAAGGAGCTGATTATATGTTTAATAAAAGCGATTACAATAATTTTACAGATAAGATGGATAAGAGCATAAACGTTCTGAAAGAGAACCTTGCTGAAATCAGGGCAGGCAGAGCAAATCCTTCTGTGCTCAATAAAATCATGGTGGATTACTACGGAACTCCTACGCCTATCACACAGGTAGGTAATATTACTGTTCCCGAGGCGCGACTTCTCGTGTTCACGCCCTGGGATGCTACAGTTCTTAAGGACGTAGAGAAAGAGATCCAGAAGTCTGATCTGGGAATTAACCCTAATAACGACGGAAAGACCATCAAGCTTATTTTCCCTGCACTTACAGAGGAGCGTCGTATTGAGCTTTCTAAGCAGGTTAAAAAGCACGGCGAGGATTGTAAAGTTGCTATCCGTGCTATCAGACGTGATGCAGTTGAGTATTTTAAAAATCTTAAGAAAAAGACTGAAATCACAGAAGATGACCAGAAGGTAGCAGAGAAGGACATTCAGAACTTTACAGATAAGCATATTGATGAGGTTGATGTCCTTGTATCTAAGAAAGAAAAGGAACTTATGGAGATCTGAGGTTTTTAGTAAAACCGTTTTCTCTTTTTGTGTAAATGATGAACTCGGTCGCAGTTATTGTCTTTGTTTCGGCGTGCTGCGGCCGTCTATACTTTATTCAGGTAATGACTGCGGATAAGGAAAGGAGTCTTTATGACTTTCTTTAAGAAAAAGAAAAAAAACGACCTTGAATCCGGAGTAGTCCCTCTTCACGTGGCGATTATTCCGGACGGCAACAGACGATGGGCCAGAAAGCGAAACCTTCCTGTAAAAGAAGGCCACAGAAGAGGTGCTGACTGTTTTAAGAAAACCGTTAAAAATTGCGGTGATATGGGAATAAAATACGTTACTTTTTATGCTTTTTCCACAGAGAACTGGAAGCGTGAAAAGAGCGAGGTTGACACCTTGATGAATATGCTGATTGGTTTTCTCAAGAACTTCGAGCAGGAATTGGGGAGCGACCGTGATAAAATACGAATCAAGGTTATAGGAAACCGCAAGGGTCTTTCTGCGGAGCTTATTGAAGAGATCGAAAGAGTGGAAAAGGCCACGGAGAAGAATAGTGATATTGTCGTTAATATTGCTATAAACTACGGTTCGAGAGATGAGCTGACAGAAGGAATAAAGGCGTTGGCTGAAAAAGTTTCTGAAGGTAAGCTGGGTGTTGAGGATATTGATGAGGACGTTGTTTCCGGAGCTTTATTTACGAAGGGCACTCCTGACCCGGACCTTTTGATAAGGACCAGCGGAGAACTCAGGATAAGTAATTTCCTTTTATGGCAGCTTGCATATACTGAATTTTATTTTGCTGACGTGCTTTGGCCGGATTTTGATAAAAGAGAATTGGAGAAGGCTGTTGAGGCTTTCAGAAACAGAAAAAGACGTTTTGGCGCGTCGTGATAGTTTTACATAGTATTAAGGAGTTTTTGGAATGATTAAAAGGGTTGTTTCAGGATTGGTTTTAGGTGCCATTGCAATTGGCGCAATATGGGCCGGCGGCATTTATTTTGCCATTGCCATTGCGTTGTTTACTGTTGTTGCGCTGTTTGAATTGTTCGGAGCGTTGAAGAAAAAGGGTCATACACCTATCGTGGGTGCCGGCATTATTATGCTTCTGGTATCCGTTGCTCCCATTGTGACAGAATACACAGCTCCTGCGATTATTCGTTTCAGAGATATCGGAAATGTGAATATTTTTGCGCCTGTAATGGTGGCTGCGATTATTTACGTTCTGACAGCCATGGTCGTGAAACATAAAAAATATAATTTGGTGGACGGTGCGCTTACCCTCTTTGGCGGAGCATATATCGTGTACTTCTTCAGCTTCTTTGTGACACTAAGAAACCTTGAGGCCGGCGCGTATATGACGTTGCTTGCAATTATCGGATGCATAGGCGCTGACACTGCGGCTTTCTTTATTGGCTGCAAATTCGGAAAGAAGAAGCTTATCCCCGAGGTCAGCCCGAATAAGACGGTTGCAGGAAGCATTGCGGCATTTGGCGGCGGCATCGTGGCGTGCCTTGCTTTTGGTCTTTTGCTTATGGCCCTTGACAGATTCCCTCAGATGCCTATTTATCACTACATGATTATCGGCGCGATAATTGGCGGTGTGGCTCAGATAGGCGATCTTTGTGCGTCTGCAATGAAGAGATATTGCGGCATAAAGGACTTTGGAAAAATCATTCCCGGACACGGCGGTATACTTGACAGATTTGATGCATATCTTCTTGCAGTGCCTGTGGTTTACTACTACTATGTATTTTTTATGAAATTTATTCTTTATCGTTGATATTAAGCATATTTCAATAATGCGGAGGTAATATAATTGAGAAGGATAGGAATTATCGGCTCAACCGGTTCTATCGGTACGCAAACACTTGAAGTGATTAAAGAATTAAACAGTGAGGGGCAGTTTTCTTTCGAGGTTACTGCTCTTTCTGCAGGTAATAATGCAAAGCTTCTGGCTGAGCAGGCCAGAGAATTCGGGGTAAAGCTTCTTTGTATTGACACAGAAGAAGGCGCTCAATATCTTAAGGAAGCCCTTAAAGACCTGAATCCTGAAATACTTGTGGGAGAAGAGGGACTTTGTGCCCTTGCGTCATCTCCTATGGACGTTCTTGTTACTGCTATCGTGGGTATGAGAGGTATCAAGCCTACGTTAGCAGCTATTGCTGAGGGTACTGAGATTGCCCTTGCGAACAAGGAAACACTTGTGGCTGCAGGAGAGGTGGTTATGGCGGAGGCAAAGCGCCGTAACGTGAGAATTCTTCCCGTGGACAGCGAGCACTCTGCTATATTGCAATGTCTGCAGGGCGAAAAGAGAGCAGAAGTTGATAAAATTATCCTTACAGCATCAGGTGGCCCTTTCAGGACGATGCCGGAAAAGGACCTTGAGAAGGTTACTGCAGAGGACGCTTTGAAGCATCCAACATGGAATATGGGCGGAAAAATAACCATTGACTGCGCCTCTCTTATGAACAAGGGCCTTGAGGTAATTGAGGCAAAATGGCTTTATGATGCGTCATACGATGATATTGACGTGGTGGTGCATCCTCAGAGCATTATTCATTCCATGGTAAAGTATCGTGACGGCAGTGTTATTGCACAGCTTGGAAACCCTACCATGAAGCTTCCTATACAGTACGCCCTGACTTATCCTTCAAGGGTGGTATCCACAGTGAAGCCTCTTGACCTTTCGGAAATTGGTACACTTACTTTTGAAAAGCCTGATACGGAGCGTTTTCCGTGCCTGAAGCTTGCCTATGAGGCAGGTCGTACAGGGGGCACGTTGCCGGCGGCAATGAATGCGGCAAATGAAGCGGCAGTTGCATTGTTTTTTAAAGGGAAGATTGGCTTTTCCCAGATAAGCAGAACCGTGGAGAAGGCTATGGCTTCTCACAAAACTATTTACACTCCCACAGCGGAGGAAATTCTTGCGGTGAGCAATGAAACTTACAATAAAGTTTTTAAGGATGCTGCCGTTTAATTTCGGAGGATTTTAATGTCTGTATTTTTTAGTATACTTATAATGCTTGCCATACTCAGTGTTCTTACGATCGTGCACGAGTGGGGGCATTTTATTGCGGCCAGAATATTTAAAGTAAAGGTTACTGAGTTTGCAATTTTTATGGGTCCGAAGATTTTTTCACGGACCAGCAAGAAGACGGGAACGGTGTTTTCCCTTCGTTGCCTTCCTTTAGGCGGTTTCTGCGCCTTTGAAGACGACAACGGAAATACTGACAGCCCTGATTCTTTAAACAGTCAGAAATGGTGGAAGAGAGCGATAATTTTTTCTGCCGGAGTTATTATGAACATTGTGCTGGCCCTTGTTCTTTGCATAATAATTATTATGATAAACGGCTACAGCACTACTGAAATTGCAAAGGTTGACCCTATGTCCACAGCGGCCTTTGTGGGTATTGAAGCAGGGGATGAGCTTTATTCCCTTGACGGCATGAGAACCGTTACTTATACAGACGAGGGTCTTGCTTCCTATATGATCAAGGACAGAAACCCTGCAGAAGAGATAATGGATTCTGCGTACACCTTGGTGTACAAAAAGGCTGACGGAAAGAAAGTTAAGTACAATATCAAAAAGCACGCTGAGTACGAGTTTGAAGCACTTGACAGCGGCGAAAAAAAACAGACCCTTGTAACTTACTCGTATACCGTTGTGAAAAATCCCGACGGCAACAGCACTGAATACGTATACAAGAACACTCCTGTGACAATTAACGAAAAAGACGTGGTTTGTGACGTTCAGAAAATTGTAGACGGAAAGACCGTGTATGAAGGACAGGAAACCCTTGATATATACCTTGTAAATACGCTTGGCAACTCAGACTTCTTCTATGAGAAAACCTTTAACCCCTTTAAGCTTATTCACCGGGGCTTTAATGAAATGGTTTCAATGGTGAAGTCCGTGTATATATCACTTTACTGGATTATCACCGGTCAGGTGGGCCTTAACGCAGTTTCAGGACCTATTGGACTTACCACTGTGGTAGAGGACGTTGTAAGCACTGAGGGCGTAAACTTGGGCATCAAGGCATTGCAGCTTGTAAACATGGCGGCGCTTATCAGCGCGAACTTAGGCGTAATGAATTTCCTGCCGTTCCCCGGCCTTGACGGATGTCATTTGCTGTTCATAGTAATTGAACTTCTGAGGGGCGGAAAGAAGATACCGCCTGAGAAGCAGGGCCTTATTTCAATGATAGGTCTGGGCCTTTTGATATTGCTGGCAGTGGTGATAATGGGCGCAGATATTATGAGGATAATTAACGGCGAAAGCCTTATTTAGCAACGTGGAGGCACTTTTGATATGTATTTGAGAAATGAAACACGCAAAATCAACGTAGGCGGCATTATGATAGGCGGAGGAAGCAAAATCCCCGTGCAATCTATGACTACCTCTGACACAAGGGACGCAAGGGCAACTGTTGAGCAAATTAAAAGGCTTCAGGAAGAGGGCTGTGAGATTATCCGTGTGGCGGTGCCGGATGAAGCGGCGGCAAGGGCTATTGGCGATATAAGAAAAAACATTTCAATTCCGCTGGTGTGCGATATACACTTTGACTACAAATTGGCGTTAATGTGCGTGGACGGCGGCGCGGACAAGATTCGTATAAATCCCGGAAATATCGGAAGCGAGGAAAAAACACGCGCTGTTACGGAAAAGTGCAAGAAATATAATATCCCCATAAGAATCGGCATTAACGGCGGCTCTCTTGAAAAATCTCTCCTCGAAAAATACGGCGGAGTGACGGCTGAGGCTATCGTTGAGAGCGCAATGGGTCACGTGGAACTTCTGGAGTCAATGGATTTTTATGATATTGCGGTGTCGTTAAAGTCCTCCAACGTGCCTATGACAATTGAGGCCTACAGGCTGATGGCTGAAAAGCGGAATTACCCTCTTCACGTGGGAATTACCGAGGCCGGAACAGTGTGGGGCGGCACCATAAAGTCCTGCGCAGGTATGGGCGCAATTCTTGCAATGGGTATTGGCGACACTATCAGAGTTTCTCTTACCGGTGACCCGGCAGAGGAGGTAAGGGTAGGCAGAAAGCTCTTGCAGGCGCTGGAGCTTGGCGGTGACAGAATGATTGAGTTCGTTTCCTGTCCCACCTGCGGAAGGTGCTGTGTGGATCTTATAGGAACTGCGGCGGAAATAGAGCGCCGTCTGATGGCTTTAGAAGCTCAGGGCCAAATAAAAAGGAAATTACACGTCTCGGTGATGGGATGCGCCGTAAACGGCCCCGGAGAGGCCAAAAACGCAGATATAGGCCTTGCAGGCGGAAAGGGAGAATTCTTGATGTTTGAAAAGGGCGTTATCTGCGGAAAGCTTCCTCAGGAAACGGCTGTTGATGATTTTGTGGCAAGGGTTCTTGAGATGGGAAGATAAAAAACTGATTAATAAAAATTGATTGATAAAAACACGAAGGGACCGCATCCGCGGTCCCTTTATTGTTTCGGAAAACGTGACAGGGGGCTGCCCCCTGTCACGTTTTTTTATTTTACTATCAAAGAGCTGTAGGCAGGCACCTTTACGGTGGCCTTGCCGTCTGTGTATGAAACCTTGGAAGTAGCCTTTGTGAGAGGGTCTGTTGCCGTTTCAGGGGCAAGCTTTTCCAAAACTACAGTTCGTTCTTCACAGGTGCTGTTGGCAAGGAAAACTCCGTCCGTAAGCCACATTGCAGCCACACCGTCTGTGTTGCCTGAGGTGAGAGCTCCGTCGTTTGCATCTGCTGCCATTGCCGTGGCTTCTTCTGAGGATTTTGCGAGAAGGGCAAAGTCCTTTATCTTGTCGTATTCATTTGCAAATTCTGCATTGTCGGCGGCAGGGTCGCAATAATAAATTACGCGGCAGCCACTATCGTGCAGGGCTTTTGCGGCTGATACAAGCGCATCGTCAATGAGGCAGGGGCTGATAATAAATGCCTTGGGGTCCCTCTTTGCGGCAAGCTTCAACGTGTCCGTGTCACAGAAATGGAAAGGCACCTGATGTGAAAGCAGGCTGTACATCGCTTTAAACAGGGCTTTTTCGCAATTGTCGATAAGGGCCGGGCTGGAATTTTCCGCTTCTTTTATGTCGTGGTCCGGCTTCCTTAACTGCATCATCGTTTCGATGGGATAATAGAGAAGTGTCGTGCCGCGGTATGCTTTGTTTTGTGTTTCCTGCTGTACAAATGAAATTGAGTCAAAAAGCTTCTGCTGTGCCTCTACGGGGTAGTGCTCTCCGTAATAAGACGTGAAAACGTCTGCTCCCAGTGCATACTGCAACATTAACGAAATATAGATCTGGTCAATGGTGACGTTGCCGCCCTGAGCGTGAGCTGAAACCTCGTCCATGACGTGAGGCTTGTTGTAAAGGGAAGCAATGGAGCTTACCAATAAGGGCGTAAATGCACTGCACCAGACACTTTCCGGCAGGGAGTGAAGCATGTCAATTCCGGGGATATGCATGTGGCGCAAAAGCTTAAAGAAGTTGCCCTCAAAGGGTACGTGGTCGTGAATGTAATCTTCTAAGAGGATATGTCCCGAAAAGGACAGCCCAGCTGATGCGCAATAGTCGGAAATCTGAGCAAAAAAGCTCTCTTCAAGAAGCAACGTGGATATTTCGTAAAAATCCTTTCTCACTTTGCGGAAAGCCTCGCCGTTGCCAAGGAAAAGGGCAGGCATATTGTCCTCAATACGGTAGCCGTTGATTGATGCAAATCTGTTTGCAAAATTTTTGCCCCAAAGGATAACGGGATACAACACGATTTCCTTGTCCGGTTCGTTTGTGGTACGGGGCGCAATAAGTGCATGGTTAAGGTAAAAGCCCATGTATGAAGGCTCGTCGGTAAAGATTGCTTCAATAACTGAATTTTCTCCTTCGTGGCCGATAAAGGGGGAGAAAAACTCTCCAACAGTTTCTGCATAGCGCTTGTAGGTGTTATTTATAAATTCCTTTACGGCGTCACCGTTGCTGATGTCAAAATATCTGCGGGCAGAACAGCAGTTGTGCTCGCAATGGCCTCCTTCGAACATGTGCTTCTGATAGAAAGCAAGGCAAAGGAGATTTTTATTGTCAGAGTCATCATTAAATGCAAAACCATCGTCATAGTCAGGCTTTTGCACGTTTTTGGATAAAAGTTCCTCGTCGGTAATGCTTTCGTCCTGCATATAATAACCAAAGGCGGAAATAGGTTTTTCGTGGCCGTATGGAACGGTTGACGTCCAGGTTTCACCGGGCGCAAGAATTTTTGATACCACAACGGCTGCTCTTGCTTCGTAATCGGGATTTGCGGCAATGGTCTCTCCGCCTGCAGAACCGCTGGGATAGCCGTCCTCGTCGTAAAGCCACATACGCATATCGTTTTCTTTGCAAAGACGAACTTTTTCTTTCATCAAGGCCCATTCGTCAGGGTCTTTCAGGTAACGCACAAAGTGAACGTTTGTGACGATACCGCCGTATCCTTCTGCCTTGATTTCTTTTATGCGGGCTTCTGCTCTTTGCACTTTTGTTTCAAAGGCATCGTCCGGTGAATAGCCAAGCCATTCGTGGGTTATTTTAAGGGGTCTGAAATAGTCTTTCATATTTTATTGCTCCTTTGTTTTTTCTATGTAATTTGTAAATATTTGTTAATTACATTATCGTTCTTTAAGTTGCTCTTGTCAAGGAAAATGAGTCAAGGGGCAGGTCGGAATGAGTCAGGGGGCAGGTCACTGACTCAAAAAAAAGTGAGTCAGAGACCTGCCCCCTGACTCAAAGTGCCACCGAAGTGCCACTCTCATAAAAAAACGCCCTTATGGCGCGTGTTCTTAAGGACAGTTTTAAGGATACGCTACCTACCGACGGGAAATGACAGAGGATGGATTTGTATTCTCTGTCATTTTTCTTTACAAGCACTGCTTTTGTAGACACAAAAGCAAAATTCAACTCACAGTTG
>JAGAKK010000057.1 GCA_017625675.1 Clostridia bacterium
CATATTTTTACGATCTCCCAGAGGAATATCCTTGCCGTCCTTCATTTCAAGAACGTCAATCGCCTTATTAACAGGAACACTCTCTCCGGTAAGGGCCGCCTCTTCAATCTTCATGCTGGCGCATTCGATAATTCTTCCGTCAGCAGGAACTGCGTCACCTGCCTCAAGAAGCACAACGTCACCCACTACGAGATCTTCGCTCTTTACAATCTTAATCATTCCGTCACGAAGCACCTTGCTGGTAGCCGCAGACATCTCCTGAAGTGCCTCAATAGCTTTTTCAGCCTTGCTCTCCTGGAACACACCCAGAACAGCATTCAGAAGAACAACTGCAAGGATGATGAACACGTCTGTAAAGCCCTCTCCATCTCCGCCGCCTCTCATTTCGATTACGGCAGTAACGGCAGAAATAGCAGCAGCCGCAAGAAGAATAATAATCATGGGATCTGCCATTTGCTTAAAGAATCGCACAATAAGAGGAACTTTCTTCGCCTCCGCTAATTTGTTCTTTCCGTTCTGTTCAAGACGCTTTGACGCCTCATCAGAGGAAAGACCTGTGGCGGTACTTTTCACTTCATCAAGCACCGATTGCACTTCGTCGCAATAAAATTTCATAAAAGATTTTCCTTTCTTAAAAAATTTTATCTCGCAGGCTCAAATGAATATAAAAAAAACCCACGTACAAACACTGATACTGTCTGTACATGAGTCTGGTCATTTCATTCAAGCCAAGTCAGATGACTAGGGTTGTTGACTTGAAACGTACTCCCTTACGGCAATACGCAAACTACTCCCTCATGAGAACAGCCCAATTATATACTGATTTCAAATTCTTGTCAATAATCTAAATACTCAATTCCCCGGCTATGTCAGCCTCCATCATTTTTTTCACTGCTTTTCCGTCCAATCCGCAGCTGAAAAGATAATAAAGCTTGGCAACAGCAGCCTCCGTCGTCATATCGTAAGCGCACACCGCGCCTGCATTTTTAAGTGCGGAGCTTGTCTCGTATGTGCCGAGAGAAACAGACCCCTTTATACATTGAGAACACACCACCAGAACCGTGCCGTTTTCGTACGCCTTCTGTATAATAGGAAGGATTGCGTCTACCGAGCCGGGAATATTTCCTGCGCCAAAGGTTTCAAGCACGATGCCCTTAAGCGATTCCGTCATAATTTCCTCGAAAAGGTCAAATTGAATTCCCGGAAAAACCTTGATAATTCCAATTGGAATCCGCTCCAGCGGTTGAACCCTGAACGCCTTTCTTGAAATTCTTTGAGGAATCATCTCATTATATTTTATTTTTGTACCAACCTCTGCCAAAGCAGGAAAATTCGGTGAGCAAAATGCATCAAGGTCCTCCGTGCTGAGTTTAGTACACCTGTTTCCTCTCATCAACTTGTCATTAAAAAACAATGCTACTTCCCTGACAATGCCTTCCGCCGCTATCATTATTGACGTAAGCAAATTATCAAGAGCATCGCTTCGGACCTCACAAAGAGGAATCTGAGAACCTGTAATAATCACGGGTTTGTCAAGATTTTCCAGTGAAAAAGACAATGCAGAGGCAGTATATGCCATAGTATCAGTTCCATGAAGAATCACAAATCCGTCAAAGGCTTCGTAATGTTCCTCGATAATAGTTCCTATTCTGTTCCAGTCAAGAACCGTCATATTAGAAGAATCAAGCAGCGGCGAAAGCTCCAGAAGCTCCCAATCCGGCATAGAAGGGTCGTACAGCTTCGTTATATCGTCAAGTATCCCCTTAAGAAAGCCTTGCTCAGGAGCATATCCGTTGGGCGTTTTTCTCATACCTATAGTACCGCCGGTATGAATCAGCAAAACTCTTTTTTTCATAAACAAGCTCCCTTACTCGTGTTTATAAAGCTTAGCAAGGCCGCCCTCAGAGGTCTCTCTGTAAAGCTTTGAAATATCTCTGCCGGTATGATACATAGTTTTCACAACAAGGTCAAAGGATATTTTTCTGCTGTCAGTAAGAAAATTCGCAAGGCTCAGGGAGTTTATAGCTCTCATTGCCGCCACCGCATTTCTTTCTATACAAGGAATCTGAACCAGCCCGCAAACAGGGTCGCAGGTAAGTCCCAGATGGTGTTCCAGCGAAATCTCTGCTGCGTACTCTATCTGATCAATACCCATCTCATAAAGTTCCGCCAAAGCCGCAGCCGCCATTGAACACGCCGTTCCAATCTCAGCCTGACAGCCGCACTCAGCACCGCTTATTGAGGCATTGGTTCTTACAAGGTTGCCGATAAGCCCTGCAACCGCAAGAGCCCTTATAATGTCATTGTCCGAAAACCCGTTTTTCTCCTGAAAATATTTAAGCACCGCAGGCACTACTCCGCAAGAGCCGCAGGTAGGCGCAGTCACGATCGTTCCGCAATCCGCATTCTGCTCACTTACCGCAAAGGCGTAAGCACATACAATTCTGTTTTCCCTGGTCTGAGGACTTTCGTCAATATGTCTTTGGCTGAAAAGCTTCTGAGCTTTTCTCTCCACGCTAAGGCCTCCCGGCAAAATCCCAGTATGAGTAAGGCCTGCATTTATCGCAGAACACATAGTTTTCCAGACCTCGTTAAGAAACTCCTTAAAGCCCTCTCCTTCGTGCTCAAACACGTAATCAGAGAGTCTTATGTTCCTTGATTTACAAATTGCATCAATCTCCGCCAGAGAATTTTCTTTATAAAGCTCCGCGCCCTCTTCCGCATTTTCATCTTCATCACCGACAATTTTTATATCACCGCCGCCGATTGACAATGCCCTCATACGGCAGGCCTCTTTACCATCTTTGTAGGATATAAAGTCAACGGTATTCGGATGGGGAAGCTCAACGTCCTCCATATTGAAAACGACCTCAGTATCAAAATCCTTCAGAGTCTCAGTGACAGCTCTGTCAGTACCGTGTCCTTTGCCGGTCTTTGCAAGAGATCCATAAAGAATTACTTTGATAAGATCAGCATCTCCGCACCGCTTTGCAAACTCCTCTGCGGCAAAAGCAGGCCCCATAGTATGTGAGCTGGAAGGACCCACACCGATTTTATAAATATCTCTCACAGATTTCATACTAAACTACCGATCCTTTCGTCAATTCATTAACGCCAACTTCTCAATTACTAAAATCAAACACCAGCTTACCGTTTTCAAGCTTCATAGCCGCATTGAAGGGCTTGCCGTTTTTAGAAATAAATCCCTCTATCTTAGAAGTTCTGCCCGTCTCAAGAGCAAGCTTCATATTTGACACTGAAATCACTCTTCCGCACACAACTGCGTTTACAGAGAACTTACAGCCGTCACGATACCCTTTACAGCCATAGCCGAACTTTGTACGCGCAAAATCGTTCCCGCAATAAGGACATTTTCCTACAACCTGTCCCATAATACCATAGTCATTGTCAAGTTCCGGACGTGTTTCCTTCTTTTCAAAAACTGCGGCAATCTCCTTTTCCGCAAGACCCACACTGTCCTCCACAGTCATCTTCCCGTGGAAAACACCTTTCAGCGCCTTGCCAAGTTCTGCAGTTTTATACTTATCCATTGATATATTCATTCTGCCCAGAGACTCTATCAGAAATTCTCCCCCGGGTAAAATCGTATACACGTCTTTTTTCAGATTTATGTAGTCGCTTAGTATAGCATTATTAATTATACCCGTTCTGGTGGCCTCCGTTCCCAGTTCAAGACCCTCAAAAACAGCCCGGTAATCCTCTGTGTCGTCCTCTTCCTGTTCTCCGTTGCTCTCAATGTTTTGTGATGCAGCCGCCTTTTCCTCTCTGAAAGGATTTTTCAGATAATTATTAAGGGTTTCAATAGTATAATGTTTCGGCGGCGAGGTTTCCTTCTCTGTAGGCTTAAAATCAATATTTACCTCATCACCTTTTTCCAGCGGAGGAAGCAGCTTGTCCTTCTGGGTGTAATCATCAAATTTCGTCCATCCTTTTTCAATAATCACAGTGCCCTTCAACGTAAACTCTTCATATCCGCCCACGTCAATTACAATTTCAGTTTTTTCTGCAAGACAAGGCTCTGCGCAAAAAACTGCCGCAAAGCGCCTCATCACCGTGGAATAAACAGTCAACTCGTCAGGAGACAGCCTTTCCTTTGACGGAATTTTATACGTCGGCGTTATAGCAGAGTGAGACTCTATCTTTGAATCGTCAAAAATCGTCTTTTCATCTTTGAACTCCACAGGATAGCCCAGTTGCTTTACGTTTTCAAGAATCTTCTTAACCTTGTCCTTTTCCGCCGTCGCAAGATACTCCGAGTTCGTACGCGGATATGTAAGATAACCCTCTTCATACAATTTCTGAACTATTGCAAGGCTCTTCTCCATAGGCATTTTGTATTTCTTTCCCAAAACGTTCTGAAGCTTTGACAGAGAATACAACTTTCCCGGTTTAATGGTATCTTTCTTAACTTTTTTAGACTTCACAACAGCCTTTGACGCATTGTATTTATCGCACAAAGCCTGTGCCTGATTTTTCTTGTTTTTTTGAAATTTATTTTTACTTGTAAGCTCTACCTTGCACCCTTTTGTTTCCTCAGCAGAACATATTGCATAATAAATGTCGGGCACAAAATTTCTTATGGCAAGATCTCTATCGTATATCGCTTTTACAATAGGCACAATTACCCTTCCGACCCTCAGAAATGTTCCTGTTTTAAGAGTGGCATACCTTGTAAGATTCACTCCGTAAAGCCAGTCAATATAGGTTCTCGCAAAGCCTTCGTTGGCAAGATTATCATAGCCGTCTTCACTTTTCAATTCCGCAAGGGCCGCCTTAACAGTCTCCGGTGTCTGATCGGGAAGCCACAGACGCATCAACTTTTTTCCTGAAACGTCCTGTTTAAACTCCCCCAGCGCATTTTCTATACAAAGTCTTACTATAATTTCACCTTCGCGGTCGGCATCGCCTGCGTTTACTATGGTATCAACGTCCTGCCTTTTACAAAGAGTCTGTATTATTTCAAATTGTTTTTTAACACCGTCATCAGGTCTTCCGTTTTTATCCTTGTCCTTCTTGAGCTTAAAAACAAATTTCTCCGGAAAACAAGGAATATTGTCCATAGACCAATAGACTTTTTTCGACCCATCCTCCGACACGGATTTTGCCGCATAGCCTTCGTAATCTTCAATATCGCAAAGAGAGAATAAGTGACCGAAGGCCCAGGTAACAATGTACCCAAGCCCTTCAAAATAGCCATTCTTCTTACTCAATGAACCAATGCCTGCCACAATATTTCTCGCAAGGCTCGGTTTCTCTGCAATAATTAAAATCACGATAATTTCTCTTTCCCTATTTACATTTTACCTTCTGTCAATCGGTATTTCCCGAAGCAATTGATCCTAAAAATGAACTTAAATTCAAAGTCTGCAAAATAACCTTTCCCGGGCCGGTAAGCTTTGTAAGGAACAATCCCTCACCGCCAAAAAGAATATTGCCCAGACCCTTTACAGTTTCAATCTCATAAGAAACGGTTGAGTCAAATGCCACAACGTTACCGCTGTCAACTTTCAGAACTTCACCGGGAGCAAGCTCCTTTTCTATCATGTCGCCGTCAACCTCTAAAAAGGCAATGCCGTTTCCGCTGAGTTTTTCAAGAATAAATCCTTCTCCGCCGAAAAATCCTGCAGACAATTTCTTAGTAAACGTAACAGAAAGATCAACACTTTGCTCTGCGCACAAAAAAGCGCCTTTCTGAGCAATGAGAGTCTTTCCGCCGCTTAAATCTACCGGCAATATAACACCCGGCATAGTAGCCGCAAACGCCACCTTAGCGCCCTCTTTTTCTGCAGTGTAGCTCACCATAAAAAGAGATTCTCCGCTGAACATTCTGCCAAGAGTCTTTTTAAGGCCTCCTCTGGCATTAGTCTTCATTGAAAGACCGTCAGTCTGCCACGTCATTCCGCCGGACTGAGTGTACACACTTTCCCCTGATGCCAACGAAATTTCCACAGCAGGAACAGTCTGACCTATAATTTCATATTTCATAATTATTCACCTTTCTTTTCTTCAGATTTCACAGTCTGAATAACACCCTCTGCAAGTCCGGCAACACCCTGAATCTCAGAGGGAATAATAATCTTCGTAGCCTGACCGTCAGCAGCTTTTCCGAATGCTTCCAATTTTTTAAGAGTGATATATCCATCCTCGGGAGCAGCCTCGTTAATGAGCTTAATAGACTCCGCCTGAGCTTTCTGGACTGTAAGAATAGCCTGAGCCTCACCCTCTGCTTCACGCATCTTTGCTTCCTTCACAGCCTCTGCGCGCAAAATAGCAGACTGCTTTTCACCCTCTGCAGCAAGTATCTGGCTCTCCTTAAGACCTTCTGCCACAAGAATCTTGCTGGCCTTTTCACCTTCTGCGCGAAGAATCGCCTCACGTCTCTGACGCTCAGCCTTCATCTGCTTTTCCATGGCATCCTGAATCTCTGAAGGAGGAATAATATTTTTAAGTTCAACTCTGTTTACTTTTATTCCCCAAGGATCAGTGGCTTCATCAAGAATAACCCTTATCTTTGAGTTAATAGTATCTCTGGATGTAAGAGTATGGTCAAGCTCCATCTCACCGATAATGTTACGAAGAGTAGTTGCCGTCAGATTTTCAATAGCCGCCAAAGGTCTTTCCACACCGTACGTGTAAAGCTTCGGGTCTGTAATCTGGAAAAACACAACCGTATCAATCTGCATAGTAACGTTATCCTGAGTAATAACAGGCTGAGGCGGAAAATCCACCACCTGCTCTTTAAGGGTCACAATCTTTGCAACCTTATCAAAAACAGGCAATTTAAAGTGAAGTCCCGTCTGCCAGGTACACTTATACGCTCCCAATCGCTGAATAACGTACGCCTGTGACTGGGGCACAATTTTAATGCAAGAAATAACAATAATAATCAAAACAGCAACAACAATAGCAACAGGGGCCAATGCCTCAACAACCAATAACGCCGGTAAACTCATAATAAAATCCTCCCTTTAAATTATGAACATTTATTTATTTTTGTCATCGTCTTTAACAACGAAGACCTTTACGCCTTCAATCTTCACAATACGGACCATCGCACCCTTTTCGATAACCGATCCGTCTTCACTTCTGGCGGTCCATTCAACACCGTCAATTTTAACCATTCCCGATGCGGAGATATTATCAATTTTCTCCTCAACCACCGCAATTTTCCCGATACATCTGTCATAGTTTGTAGGGCTGGTCTTAACTGCCAGCAACTTTTTAAGCAACGGCCTTGTAAACACCAGCAAAAGTATAGACACAGCAAAGAAAACAATAAACTGCACCAATACAAATTCTTCCAGAAACAACGCCACAACAAACGCCACCAGCGCTCCTATCGCAAACCAACAAGTAGACAGCCCGGCAGTCGCAAGCTCAACTACAAGCATTACAACAAATACAATTGCCCAAAAAACCAACCAATTCACAGTGATTCCTCCTCAGCGTACATTGTATAATTTTATTCTTCAAAAACACAACAAATTACTACATCCACAATTCTACTATACTTGCCGGAGAAAATCAAGAAATACTATTTCTCACCAGCCCGGCCTTCCTCCGTTCTGTCCCGGTCTTCCGCCTCCAATATTGCCGCCGGGGAAGCCGCCCATACCTCCCATTCCCATACCATTTGACCCGTAAACCGCATTCTCCATATTAAAGGAAACAGACTGGCTTCCCGAAGAAACAGTATACCCATTTCCAACCGCCAATCCAGGGCAACTTACCACAACAGAATTGTATGATTTAGATGGCTCACATGAAGCAATAACGTTTCCGGCTGCATCTTTCAGCTCCAGAAGTTCACCTGCCGCGCCTGATATATTCACCATAGCCACGCCCTGTCCCTCTGCATTGCTGAAATTCATAGCCATACCTGCCTGACCCACAGCAAAAAAAGTTCCTCCGCTGACAACAGCCTCCGTAGTATAGTCAAGGGCACCGTTGCCGTTGTTCGTGGGACCGTAAACGTATACTTCTCCTCCGTTTACGTAAAGCGCACCGTTTGAATCAATACCATCTCCGCCTGCATTTACCGTAGTTTTTCCGCCGCTGAATCTCACGTACATCGCCGTATTCTGCGCTTCAGGCATCTCCGTATCAGGTGGAGTAATCTCCGAATCAGTCCGAGGCATCTCCGTTTCGGCAACATCACGAGGAAACATTCCGTGCATACCGCCACCGGGAAAACCTCCTCCGGGCATATTGCCGCCGTGAAAACCGCCGGGACCCATCTCTGAAGTCGTACCGTCAGTGGCATTAAAACCGTCATCGTCCGCCGTTAATGCTATTTCGCCTCCGATAATATCTATAGCGCGTCCCTCTATACCCTCATAACTGTTTTCAATCAATATTTTTCCGTCACAAACGATTACGTTCGTACCGGCATGTATTCCGTCATCCTTGCAATCAATCTTAAACTGTCCCCCTGCAATGTAAACGAAGCCCAAAGAAGTATCCTCGTCATTCTCTGAATGCACTCCGTCCTCACCTGCGTTAAAGGAAAATATACCGTCAAGAAATCTCACACTGTCTTTTCCTGTAACAGCATGCTGTGCCGCTGTTACGTCGTATTTCCCGCCTGTAAACACAAGATCGTCCTTAGACACGATTCCGTGCCCCTTCTCAGAGCTTATCGCAAGGGATCCTTCGCCGTTAAAGGTTATGTCCTCTTTTGAGAAAACAGCAGCATCTATGTTACTCTCGTCAAGTTCCACAAGATCACCTTTCTGAGTCAGACGATTTGCAGTCCCTTCCTTCAACGTAACAAAAAGCTTGTCAGTTTGTTTAACATACAAAGGAGCACCGTTTTCGCAACATATATCCACCCCTGCAAACACAAGCTGCAGCTTTTCCTCCTTGGCAGTGTTTACAACCACACTTCCGTCAGAAAGAGCCCCCTCAATTACGTATGTACCTTCTGACGAAATGGTAATGGTATCACCGTCTATTGCTACGTTTTCCGCCGTAGCAGAGGAAGCACCGTCTTTTAAATAAATATACACCGCACTTTCCTCGTCATAATCGGTCTGTCCGTCTCTTGAGGAAAACATGTCATCGTTATTAAAAGTCTCTAAAACATCGCTGAGTTCTTCCGGCGCAGCAAAATTCTGACCTGCACCGTTACCGAAATCCCCCATAAAGCCATTAAGCGGTTTATTCTCTCCGTCAGCTCCTTGGGTACTTTTTTTATTACATCCTGCACTCACGGTTAAAATAAGAAGCACAACAACGGCGGTAACAAAAAATTTTTTCTTCATATTCTGTGTTTTCATCCACACACCTCCGAAAAATATGTCTACAACATATTACAGCGTACTCCTTAAAAAATCTGAAAAAATCAATCTGCTCCGATAATTACTTCAAGGGCATTAACGGGATCCATCGTGCCGCTCTTTATGGCAATATCCATATCCGAAATCAGTTTTATTTTTTTAGACACCAATGCCTGTGTATAAACCTTCGCCTGCCTTATAAGCTTTGATGCCACAAACTCATGGACCGACAGCGCAGAAATTATCTCGCTTTTCGAAGCTCCTCTGTCAAGGAGACATCTCACGTTGTACAGCTGCATGAAATGCCTTCCGATACTGCTCATTATTTGCTGTGGCGGCATCTTATCTGCCAGCAGAACCTGAAGCATCGTAAAGGATTTTTCCTTGTTATTTTCTGCAATTCCGTCTGTAAGATCAAATATCCTTGCGCTTAAAGAAAGCTCGCAAACCTCTCTCACGTGAGATGCCTGTATAGTTTCGCCCTCTCCCACCAGATGGGACAACTTGTTCACCTCGTTAATAAGCCTTACAAGGTCAGATCCAATACCGGTCACCATCAACGACACCGCATCCGCGCTTATATGTCTTCCCTGAGAAATCGCCTGTCTTTCCAGAATTTTTACTATCATCTCCGGTTTTTGGTATTTACATTCAAAAACCATTCCATGCTCTTCTAAAATTTTATAATTTTTATTTCTCTTGTCTATTTCAGTTTCTTTGAAAAAAACAAAACTGTCCTCGGGAAGCTCAGCCAGAAAACCGAAATCATTATCTGCGCCGGCTCCTCCGTTTTTAAAAACACCTGAATCCCGCACGGTAACTACCGTATTTCCGCCAAACATAGGCATCGTTTCACAGGCGTTTTGTAAATCAGGGGCCTTTATCTTTCCGTCAAAATGTATAATCTCGTCAGATACACCGTCAGTAACCCTTCCGCAGAGTTTTTTTACAAAGAAATTTTTCAGATATTCCTCTTCTCCGTAAAAAAGATATACGTTCTTTATATCTCCCTTTTCTACGTGCTTGGTCATGTCCGAAACACTTGTGATAACTTCATCTTTTTTTGCCATACAAAAACAAACTCCTTTGTTATAAACGGGTATTTCACGGCCTTCAATCTCACAGCTCCGCCCTCATCCGTCCTGAAAATATTTTCTCCGGCAACGCCTGCCTCAGAAACGCTTTCAAGCACGCTTTCAGAGGGATGTCCGTAGGAATTTCCCTTTCCGCAACTTATTATAACATATTCCGGCGATGCAGAGAACAAAAATTTTTCACTGCCCGAAGAAGCTCCTCCGTGATGAGGCAGACACAGAATATCTGCATTTTCAGCAATCCCCTTTTCGGCATACCTGTCAAGCAGTTTATTTTCCGTATCCCCCGGCAAAACAGCGCACCCCCAATCGCCTTTGATTTCCACCAAAACCGACCCGTTGTTAAGATTTTCCTCATCGACACCACTTTCATACAAATTTAAAACACTGTATTTCCCCATTCTGAAAGAAGCATTATTTACAATTTTTACAATCTCCGTGCCGTTGTCCTGATATTTTTCGCCAAGACTATTGCAATACGTATCAAATTCATTTGAGGGCAAGAAAATCCGACCTATCTCAACGTTTTCTGCAAGCTCATCAAACCCTCCGTAATGGTCGTTGTGTCCGTGAGAGATCACAACGAAATCAAGCTTGTCGACCCCCTCCTTCAATAATACTTCACTGAGCTTTACCGACCCGTCCCCGGTATCAATCACACCGCAAACGCCATCGCAGGTCTTAACCAGAGCCGCGCTTCCTTGGCCCACGTCAAAGAACACAAACTCTGCCCTTGCACACCTGTTCATTCCGGACACAAGAAGCACCAGGACCACCGCCCCACCAACGAAACAATACGATTTTTTCCCTGCCACCAGAAGCACCACCACACAATAATAAATCACAACCATACAAAAGGAAGGTGAAACTGTTTCAAACCTTGATAAAACCGTATCTCCGGAGGATATTTTTTCCGTTATGCTCCGGAACACCTCTGACGCTCCCAGAATCCCTTTTGAAAGAATATTTACCACAATATCCGGAAGGTACAGCCTGTCTGCTGCATAAACTACATACCCTCCCACGCACAGGAAATTGGCGGCATAGGCAACCACAGTATTTGCAACGGCACCAAATACAGAAAAACCGTTGAAAAGATACAACAGCAAGGGCAACACCCCTAAGTTTACCGCCGCCCCGGCTACCAGAGAGTCCACCATTTTATTATTTATCTTTATGTATTTTTTAATGGCAGGCAATATAAAAATCATACTTACCACCGCACTGTATGACAACAAAAACCCCGTATTGAACACCGAAAACGGGTTAAACGCAATCTGCATAAGCCCCGCTAACCCCAAGGAATTTGCCTTGTCGCACGGTTTTCTCAGAATCATAGCCACAGCGGCAAAGACCGCCATAACCACAGCCCTTGTAATCGAAGGTGAACCGCCTGCCACAAACCACAAAAACACCATAGGCGCTATAAGAAACATTTTTTTCTCAGCAAGCCCCAGCATAGTAAACTTTTTAAGCAACCACTCAAAGGGCAATACAAAAAAAGCAATATGCGCCCCTGAAACTGCCACAAGATGCGAAAACCCTGCATAAGCCAGCCCCGACTTTTCTTCACTTTCTAAATATCCGGTGTCCCCGGTCATAACAGACATCACCCAAGCGCTGTACTCTTCACCCAGATTTTCCAGCAAACAATTATGTATATCAGCCCTTATCGCCGAGCCGTAAAAGTCCGGACTGTGAAGCTCTCCCTTCTTCTTTTCCCTCGCTAAAATATCTTCTTCCGAAACGCGGCAAATATATTCAACACCCCTTGATCTCAGGTAATTTTTATAATCAAACTCCCCGAAATTCCGCGCCTCTGACGGAATTTCTATTTCCCCGCAAAGTGATACAAAGCCTCCTTTTAAAATTTTCTCTCTGTACTCATTCCCCAATTCCGCCCCGCCAAGCAGAATTTTTACAGGCTTTCCCGAGACTTCCCCTCGAAAAACAAGATCCTCACTTTTGTTCCAGGCAGCCTTATACACCTCCCCCTCAATTACACCTTCAAATCCGGTCTTCTCCTGCCCGCCTGTCGGAAGGTACCGACAGACCGACAGAGTCAGAACAAACACAATTATAAAAAGATAAAACAACGGTCTCGTCAGAAACTCCCGCCTTATTTGCCTCAAACAATCTCACCTCGATTTGCTCTTTGGCTTTGTAACAAAAGAGGCAATAAGCGCAAACACGATAGCCATAACTATCCCCGTAGCAACGTTTTCAAGCCCACCGGTAAATATTCCTCTGAAACCGTACTCATCTACCGCCTTAAAAACACCTTTGCACAAAGAATACCCAAAGCCCGTAAGCGGAACTGTCGCCCCCGTACCACCAAACTTTACTACGTGTTCATACAATCCCACAGCGGTGAGAACCACACCGCTTACCACGTAAAGCACCAATATTCTGGCAGGCGTAAGTTTTGTTTTATCAATAAGGATCTGCGCTATGACGCACAGCACTCCTCCCGTCACAAAAGCGCAAATATAGTCCATCAAAATATCCATAAAATAAAACACCTCAATTCTCAATAGCCACAGCGTGGGCCACACCTAAAATCGGCTCCCCTTGTTTAGCAGAAACAGGACTCATTAACGCCCCGGTAGCCACAAGAAGCAATTTATTTATCTTCTTTTCTTTAAGCAACCTATACAGATATGCAGAAAACACCGACGCACAACAGCCGCAACCGCTTCCTCCCGAACAAGTTTCCTGTTCAGGCTTAAAGATGAGCATTCCGCAATCCTTATAAAGACCGTCAGTTACGTTTACGTCGTGGAGCTTCAATATATCCTTACATAGGGCATGTCCTATGCTCCCTAAATCTCCGGTTACCACCATATCGTAGTAGTCGGGACTTCGACCCGTGTCTGCAAGGTGGGTCATAATAGTGGAGGCCGCCGCAGGCGCCATACCTGCCCCCATATTGTTAGTGTCGGTAACGTTGTAATCGCAGATAACCCCGGGAGTCACACAGGTAATCCTCGGTCCTTCTCCCTCAGAAGACAAAAGGACAGCGCCGGAACCGGTAACGGTCCATTGTGACGAAGGCACCCGCTGGCTTCCCAGCTCAAGAGGAAATCGAAATTGCTTCTCCGCAGAGCAAAAATGGCTGGAGGTTATACACACCACGTTCTTTGCACCCCCACCGTCAACCGTAAGAGAGCCCACAAGCATACTCTCCGTCATCGTTGAGCAAGCTCCGAAAAGACCTAAATAAGGTCTGCCGCTTTTCTTCACACCAATAGCAGACGCCATACATTGATTTAGAAGATCTCCACCGAAAATACAGTCTACCCCTGCTTCATTTATTCCGGAGGTTTCCGACAGCAATTTCCGGTAGGTTTCCTCCACGAACCTCGCCTCAGCCTGCTCCCAGGTATCCATATTGAAGTCATCTTCCTCAAACCTGTCAAAATATTGACCCAAAGGTCCTTCCTTCTCCTTCTGGCCTACGATACACGCCGCATTTATAATATGCACAGGCCTTTCAAGCATTATAGTATTATTTCCGCACTTCACAGCCATACGCTCACCCCCTTGACACCAGATAATAAATCAGTCCCACAATTACGGAAGCAAAAGTTCCGTACACAATCACAGGCCCTGCCACCACAAACATCTGAGCACCCACACCCAAAATATGTCCTTCACTTCTGAACTCCATAGCAGGCGACACAACTGAATTTGCAAAGCCCGTAATAGGCACCACAGAGCCTGCTCCTGCGTGTTTTCCAATGTCATCATATACGTTAAGCGCCGTAAGCAACGCGCCTAAAAACACCATAAACAAAGCCACGTGAGCAGACACCGCTGCCTCGTCAAGCTCTCCTAAGAATTTCACGCCAATGCCGGACGTAATAAAGTGTTTATACCCTTGGGCAATTACGCAAAAACCGCCGCCGAAAAGAAATGCCATAACACAGTTTTTCAAAAGGCTCGACTTCTGATTTCGCTTTTTCTGCATCCACTCGTATTTTTTATCATCAAGTTTTGTAAGATTATCAGACTCCATAAAAAATCTCCTTTACAAAAATATACGAGTAGTTTTTCATAAATCGCCCTTAATTATTCATTATTATTTATTACCCCAGCATCTCACGCATTTTCAGCAGCACTCTTTTTTCAATTCTGGACACCTGCACCTGAGATATTCCCAGCATCCCTGCAATCTTACTCTGAGTAAGATTTTTAAAATAGCGAAGCTTTATCACCTGCCTTTCATCATGAGACAGCGCATCCATTACGTCTGCCAACGACATTCTGTCGATTATTCTGTCATACGCTCCCTCCCCGAATGCATTATTATAACTTTCTATAGACCGCATCTGCAGGCTGTCAGAGCTTCCAAGCTTGTCCACCAGATAAGTCTCATTTTTATCACCATCCCCCACGGTGCTGTAAAGGGATTCAACAGGCTGTAACGCTTCGTAAGCGGCGTTAATATCATACACGTCCACCCCTAATTTCTCAGCCACCTCGCCTATGGTAGGAGGCCTTCCAAGCTCTTCTTTTAAAAGTTCTTCCGTGCCCCTTGCCTTATAATAAAGCTCCCGCACGCTTCGTGAAACCTTTACCGGCCCGTCATCACGAAGGAACCGCTTGATCTCCCCGATAATCATTGGGACAGCATAAGTGGAAAAACATACGTTATATTCACGGTTAAAGTTTTTTATGGCCTTTAATAGCCCTATAGACCCTATCTGAAACAGGTCCTCCTCTTCTGCGCCTCTTCCTGCAAATCGTTTTGCAGTATTTCTCACAAGCCCGACGTTTGTCATGACCATATATTCAATTGCAGCTTCGTCTCCTTGTACAGCTTTGTCAAGCATTTCGTTAAAATAATCCGAATTGTACTCTGACAAAGCAATTCACACCTCCGTCTGATTTCCAAAGACTTTAGTAAGAATCACTTCCGTGCCTTTTCCCGGCTCTGAATAAACCTCCAGACTGTCGCAAAAAGACTCCATAATAGAAAAACCCAATCCCGACCTCTCAAGCTGAGGCGCTGACGTAAAAAGCGGCTGTCTGGCCTCCTCAATATTTTTAATTCCGCAGCCTCTGTCCTTCACAGTAACAACAGCCTTCCTGCCCTCACTTCTGCATATCATCTCCACAACAGGCATCTCACCGCCGGCCTTTCTCTCTCCAAAAACCTCGCCGATATTTCCGTATCCGTGAATAACAGAATTCGTCACAGCCTCACTGACCGCAGTTTTAAGATCCGTCAGCTCATCCACCGTGGGATCAAGCCCCACAAGGAAGGATGCCACAATAGCCCTCGCTAACGCCTCATTTTTAGAAACAGCGGCAAATTCACATCTCAAATAATTCATCTCTTCCATAAAAGCCTCCAATTCACACCTTACGCAATGCATCATCAACGCTCTCGCATCGCTCAATAATCTTAAAAACGCCTGACATCTCAAGAATCCTCTCAATTCCGTCGGGCACATTCCTTCCGTACCGGTCCGTAACCGTCTTACTATCGCACACAATAAAGACCTTCCCGCCCAGATGCGAAACGTTCTTATATCGCCCCATAACCATACCTATTCCCGAGCTGTCCATAAAGGTAAGTCCCGAAAAATCAAAAACCAGATTTTTAAACCTCACCGATAATAATTCTCCGTCAATCTTCTGCCTGATCATATCTGCATAATGATGGTCAAGCTCACCTCTCACGGAAACGATAAGGGTCTGTTTATTCGCCCTAAGCTCATATTCCACAACAATCACTCTCCTTCTATTCTCTGCTTATTCTCAACGCATTCACAGCGTTATCCGCCGATAATTCAAGACTACATTATTTCCCAAGACTTTGCATCATTTTGGGAAATAATCTGCAAAAAAAACTTTCGACCTTTCTAAATGCACCAGGGGGACAGACAACCGGTGCAGTTTAGGCGCCTCGAAAA
>JAGAKK010000058.1 GCA_017625675.1 Clostridia bacterium
AGCTATTGAAAAATATATAAAATATTACAATGAAAAGAGAATCAAAGAAAAGCTTGGATGGATGAGTCCGGTGCAATATCGGCTCACTGCTGTGGCTGCATAAAACAGTCATAAGGCAGAATTAATAAAAGTCCAACTTTTTGGGGGCAGGTCACTGCCCCCTGACTCATTTTTTGTAAAGATTTAAAAGGAAAAAGCCCGTTTATGCTTGACGAAAAATTTCTACCATAATATAATAAATTGAATAGATTTATTCATAATCAAAGCATTTGAGATGGGAGAACGGTGTAAATGAAAGGGAAAAGTATAGACCTTAAATTTATAATCAGCGTATTGACAAAGCATCTGGTATTCATTATCGTTGCGGCGATTCTTGGCGGCATTCTTGGTTATCTGTATGTGACCCAGACTACGTCTACCACGTATACTGCGAGAGTTGAGCTGGTGGTTGCCTTGGAGAGAGACTTCTTTGAAACCGAGGACGAGCCTGATGATAGCGGCAAAACGAACCTTAACGGTGTATCAAATACTGTAAATGCCCAGAGACTTATCAGTACCTTTATGCATATCCTTAAAACGAACAGCGCTGCGACCAAGGTCGTGGAGGAAATAAAAGCCAACGACGGCTATCTTGAGGATGACATTCCCGTGCCGGCAGAGGCGGAGCCCGGTAATATCAGCAAGGACTGGATAAACTGGATAGGCGCCGGCTCTGTAAAATCTTCCCTTAACTTTACTGCTATTGAAGATACTAATATTTTTGTAGCAACCATTACCACGAACAATTACTATCTTACTTATGCAATCTGCAGAGCATTTGAGACTACAGCGCCTAAGGCTATTGAGGACCTTTACTACAACGTAGGTGCTGTTGAGTGTTTTGAGAGTTCTGCTATTCCCTACGAGACTCCTGTTGACGTGAAATTGCCCACACTTATCGGTGCTGTTTTAGGCGCGGTTCTTGTGGCTGCTGTTTTCGTATTGATTTCATATATGGACGATACTATTAAATTTGAGTCTGATATTATGCAGTTTAACGTTCTCTTCCTTGGCGGTGTGCCTGATATTAATCCTAAGGAAAAGAATGAAATGGGTAAGTACTCGTACAATTACGGATATGGATACGGATACGGTTATGGCAGAAAACATCGTTCCGATAATGAAGATTCAAATATATGAAAGGGAGTGTGAGACGGTATGAAATTTTTCAAGAAAAAGAAATCGTTGCATGACGTTAATTTCGTAAAAAAATATATTTTGGGTAACGAAGCTCCTTTTCGTGTGGTTGAGGCATATAAGACCATCAGAACTAATCTTCAGTACGTTCTTTCTCCTACCAGAGGAAAGATAATTGCTGTTTCTTCCTCAAATCAGGGTGAGAGAAAAAGTTCATTTTCTGCAAACATTGCTATTGCATTTGCGGAGGCTTCCGCTAAGGTTCTTCTCATTGACGCAGATATGAGAAAGCCTGTTGCACACAAAATATTTGAGCTTGACAACAGCAAGGGACTTGCCAAGTGCCTTGCAGGCTTTGAACCCTTCCATTCTGCGGTTCATACAGACGTAAGACCTAATCTTGACGTGTTGACATCAGGTTCTACGCCTCCTAACCCGTCAGAGCTTCTTGCAAGTAAAAATGCAGACTTTTTACTGGATCTTGTAAAGGATGAGTACGATTATATTATTATTGATACTCCTCCTATCAACATTGTTACGGATGCCATTGTCCTTTCAAAAAAGGCCTGCGGTGTGGTATTGGTTGCAAACTACGGTAAGACCAGTACAAAGGAATTTAAAAACGCTGTGGATGCCATCAATCTGGTTGAATCAAAGATTCTGGGTGTCGTAATTACCGGAACGCCTAAGCGCACAGGTGTTTATGCAAAGTATATGAGAAAGCACGGCAACGTTTATGCATACTATGACTATGAGTATAAAGACCATGACAAAGACAATAAAAAATAAAGCTAACAATATATTTGTGGATTTTCACACCCATATTCTGCCCGGCATTGATGACGGGGCGAAGACTGTGGAAGAGTCTATTGCTATGCTTCTGGAGGAGCGCCGTCAGGCAGACGAGCTTTTTGGGAAAAGCGCAAGATGTGTTGTTGTACTAACACCCCACTTTAAGTCGTACAACCAGACCGTTGAAGAATTTCTGGAGAACAGAGCCACAGCCTTTGCGGAGCTAAGACATGCGATTGAAGTTCACGAAGATCCTAAGGTGAACAATCTCTTGTACTCGGTAGAATTGGTTTTAGGCGCAGAAATTCTGGTGCACTCTGACTTAGAAGAGGTAGAAGGCTTTGAACGCTTGTTTTTAGGGAGCTCTTCGTTTTTGCTTTTTGAATTTTCGGAGGAGTTTTATTCTCACTCATACATACAGATAATTGAGAGAATTTGTTTTAAATATAAGGCAAAACCCATTCTTGCTCACTTTGGCAGATATGCCTCTTTTATGCAACATGACGACTATCAGGCGTTGATGATGCTGAAAAATATCGTTTTTCAGTTTAATGCCAGAAATATGGCGGCTAAGTCCAAAAAAGGAATTGGGAAAAATATTGTGGGAGCTCCTGCAAAACTCGTATTGAAATTCTTGAGATACGGGGTGCCTCTTATTATGGGAAGCGACTGCCACAGTATGGGTGTGCGCGCGCCGGACTGCATTAATGGATATATTAATTCTGAAAAATTTATGAAAAAGGATGAATACGAGGCCTTTGTTAAATTGTCCTGCGAAATTGCGGAGGTTGTTGAGGGCTCTTGAGAATGAATATAACGCTGCGGAGTTGTTTTCCGGAGCGTTATTATTGCATATAGTGATAAAAATTTTAAAGGGGGCGTAAATAAGGGTGAAGATACTTGTAGTTTCCAATACACCGTGGAACAAGGCAAACAGTTTCGGCGCGACGTTTACGTCTCTTTTTAAGTCATTATCGAAAGACGGAAAGGTTGAAATTGCCAATATTTACTGCAACAGAGGGCTGCCTGACGGGTCTGTTGACGGACAGTTTTTGCAGATAACAGAAAATCAGATAATAAAGAGTATTTTTAAGAAAAATATACCGAAGGCATTGCGTGTGACAGCAGGCGGAAAGACCTCTTGCGGCAATGCGGGTGACAAGGGCATTTATTCTTTTTTCAGAAAAACACGATTGCAGGTCTTTTATTGGGCAAGAGATCTGATCTGGCTGCTTGCGGGAAAAAATATTACTGAAATTGATGATTTTGTAAAGAATTTTCAGCCTGACGTTATTTTTTCGCCCTTGTATTCCCTTTATCACACCAATCGCATCGTCCGGAAGGTCAAAGCGCTTACGGGAAAGCCTCTGGTTATGTACGGCTACGACGACGTGTATTCGTTGAAGCAAAAGTCATTTTCGCCCCTTTTCTGGATTGATCGTTTTATGAAACGGCGTACGATAAGGAAGACTGTTTCAATGTGTGAGATGCTTTACACAATATGCGAAGCGCAGAAAAATGAATATGCCAAGGAGCTTTTTGTGCCTTGCAAGGAGCTTCATAAGCCAGCTGATAATATAGCAGAGGACACAAAAATTAAATTGTCCTGTGTAGGAGAGAGTGTATCATTTTTGTATGCCGGAAACATTGGCAACGGGCGGTGGAAAACACTTTGCGCCATTGGCAAGGCATTGCCTCAGAAGATTTCTTTCTCGGTTTATACCGGCACGCCCCTTTCAGGGCCGATGAAGCGTGCTTTCAAAAACAGCAGGGTCAACGTGTTTCCTGCTGTGTCACCTGAGGAACTGGCTTTGATAGAAGAGAAGGCCACAGCCCTTGTGTATGCAGAGCCCTTCGGCGGAAAAGGAGCCTGCCTTTCAAGGCTTTCTTTAAGCACCAAGCTTCCCGGCTGTTTGTCCTCAGGAAAACCCGTTCTGGCAGTTGGCAAGGGGTCATTGGCCTCAATAGAGTATCTTTTATATAACGATGCGGCAGTTGTCGCTACGTCCCGTGAACAGACCTTCCACACGGTAAGGTCCTTTGTTTCTGCGCTTTTTTCAGAAGGTCCGGAGAATCACCGGTTAAAGAAAATTATTGAGAATGCGCGGCAATGCGCCAAAAGAGATTTTTCAGAAACTCAGATTACATCGTCCTTGTATGATGACTTGAAAAAACGGGCAGAGGGCTTGACGAAGCCTCGCTACTTGCACGTTAATGCGGTGTGCGGAAAGAATACCGGAAGCACGGGAGCATTGACGGCAGGTCTGTGCGATATGTTGTCGGAGGTCGCTGATAATTACGTTATTTCAGCAGAAACAAGATTTTTCTTCAGAGCAGAGCAAAAGCTCCACGCATTGTTGTCAAGAATTACTGGATATCAGGTAAGGTTTTCTTTTTTTGAAACAAGAAAAATTATTGATAAAATAAAGAAAATTCAGCCGGAGAGGATTTATCTCGGAAACCTCCACAGCAATTTTGTTAACGTAAAAAAACTGCTGGAATTCACCGGAAAGCAGGGCATTGAGGTCAACGTCATTCTGCACGACTGTTGGTTCCTTAACGGCAAATGTAATTACAATCAGGTGCATAATTGTGACGGCGCTCTGTGCAGAGAGGCCAATTCTTGCCACAAGTGTCCCGGTCTGAAAAAAGATATTCCCTCATGGTTTTTTGATCTTTCAAAGAAACAATTTGCCGAGAAAAAAAGGCTTCTTGGCGCTCAGCGCAAGGTGACGTTTATCGGTGTCAGCCACGCCGTTCTGAAGGAGGCGGAAAAGACCTACGGAGACCTTGCCAACGCAAAGTTTGCAACGATATATAATTGGTACAACGAAAGGGAATTCTTTGGGGAAGCTTTCCTTAGGGAACGCGAGCTTATACGAAATAAGATTGGTGCGGCTCTTGGTTTTGATGTAAACAAAGGTAAAATTATTTCCTGCGCGGCGTCAACATGGACTGAGGCAAAGGGCTTGTTGAATATTGCGGAGCTGGGAAAGAAGCTGGGCAATGATTATTGCATAATACTTGCAGGAAAAAGCTCTTGTGGTAGGCTTTCTGATGATAAAAACTATGGAGATAATATATTTTTTGCAGGAGCGCTTTCTCAGAAAGAATTGAGAGATTTGTTCCTTGCATCTGATGCGGTGGTGTCCGTGTCAAAAGCGGAGACCTTTGGCCTCACTATGGCAGAGGCAATGGCTTGCGGTACCCCTGTAGTTGCCTTTGACGGTTTTGGGGCAGAGGAAATTGCGGGACTTTTGTATAAGGAATTTTACGGCAAGGAAATGCCTGTAGTAAATGGTAATATTGATGCTATGACGAGCCTGATTAAGGAGTATTGCAGTATTCCAAGGGCAGAAATTGACAAAACTTGTGAAAAGGTTACAAAAACATATTTTTCTAAGGATGTTGCAGCGAAAAATTATTTACACAAATAGGGCAATTATGGTAAAATTACCACAATAAGTAAATACAGCAGTTATATATGACAAGGGGGAGTCCGATGAAGGCATTAGAAGAAAAAATATTGGCAGAGGGAAAAGTTTACCCGGGCAACATACTGAAGGTCGGCAGTTTTCTAAATCATCAACTGGACGTGGAATTTTTACTGCAGATGGGTGAAGAGATCGCCCGCCTTTTTCAGGGTGAGAAAATTACAAAGATAATAACCATCGAGGCCTCCGGAATTGCTATTGCCATGGCGGCGGCTGTACATATAAAGGTCCCCGTTGTCTTTGCGAAGAAAAATCAATCGGCAAATCTTTCCCCGGATAATTACACCTCTAAAGTGCATTCGTATACTCACAACAGGGATTACGACATTATACTCAGCAAGGAGTTCTTAAACAGTGAGGATCGTGTACTTATCGTAGATGACTTTTTGGCAAAGGGAAAGGCTCTCAACGGCCTTATGGATATTGTGTCCCAGGCAGGCGCTGAGACCGCAGGAATTGCCATTGCCATTGAAAAGGGTTTTCAGGGTGGCGGTGATGAGTTAAGAAATGCAGGCATTCGGGTGGAGTCTTTGGCCATTGTAGAAAGCATGGACGACTGCAAGATTGTTTTCAGATAACAGCATTTATAAGTTAATTTTATCTTCGGAGTGCGCTGTATTCCGAAGATATTTTTTTGCAGAAAATATTTCGAAAAAGTAATCAACAAACAAACTGTTGTAATAAATTGAATTTTGGGACGTAAATAATTAATACAAATAAATTTTCTGAAATAGCATGTGGGTTTTGGGTTTTGGGAAATGGCTCTATAAAGCCAAAGTTATCAGACAACCCCCAAATTGTGGGTAACTCAAAAAAATGTGGGAAACTCTCAAACCTATGGTAAATTGGGGGTTTTTCGCAGTTACCCACATAGTTACCCACAGGTTGTGGAAAAAAAAAAACAAGTGTTTGTCGAAAAAAGTCTTGTTTTTATAGGTTTTGTTGGTGAGAAACTGTGGGGAAGTGGGTAGTTACCCACAGAGAGAATATGTGACTGTGGGTAAACCTGTGGGAAACTCGAATTTCGGGCAATATTTGTAAAACACTTACATTTTTTATAAACTTGCCCACGGTTTTTCATAAAATTCTGTGGGTAAACCGCAAAGTTACCCACATTTCCAAAGAATACCTGTGGGTAAAAAATAATTTTTGGGAAATACTTGCCTTTAAAACGTAATTTGATATAATGTAACTACAGAGTAATTAATACAGTTTATTTGCAGCAACCATCTTCTACTTATTATCGTGGAGGGCGGTTTTTTTATGGGTCTGTACGTTGGTCAGACGGAGTCTGATAGTGAGAAGATAAAAGCACATCTTGTCCTTGGGGATAAATCTTTTTGTAAACTGTTGGCTGAGAGATGGAAAGAACGCTATATTGATAAAATAGAGCTTCTCGTGTGGGACGATATGAAAGAGGCGTCGTTGACACGTCTTCTGAACAGTATGACAGAAGAAAGGCGGGCTGTTCTTGTTTTAGGAACCGACTTGCCGGGTATTGATTGTGTAAACGCTGTTGAACGGCTGAAAACAGAAGGTCTTGCAGGAAACGTCATTATCGTATCATGGTATTACAGTGATCTCCAGAAACGTCTTCTTAGTGATGCAGGCGTGGCGTATCATTTTTGTATGCCTCTTGATGAGGAACTTCTTTTGAAAAGAATTGTGGAGTGCGGAAGTTTACTATCTGAAAAAAGTTTACGCACAGAAGAGATTCCGTTTTTTGAAAATACATCAGTTTTTGTGCGTGACCGTGATATGACGAAGAGTAAGCAGCCCTTTGGAAACGATGACGTATATACGAGAACCACCCGGCTTCTTCACGACATTGGTGTTCCTGCTAATTTGTGCGGGCACGAATATTTGCGGGAGGCTGTTGTTATGGTTGCAGGCCAAGGGGAGATATACGGAAAGATGACGAAGGTGATATATCCTGCTATTGGAAAAAAATATTCAAAAAGCTCTGCCAGCGTAGAAAAGGCCATCAGGACAGCCTTGGAAATTGCCTGGCTGAGAGGGCAGGTGGATCTTCTTAACGAGATTTTTGGCTTTACTGTAAGTATGCAAAAGGGAAAGCCCACGAATTCTGAGTTTATTGCGCTGCTTGCAGATTACGTGCTGTCCTGCGGGTAAAAAAACCCGGCCGGAAATAATTCCGAACCGGGGGCAGGGTTGGCTGTTTTGTTAATTAGTGAACGTCATCACTGACGTAGTCAAGAGGCTGTACGTATTCGCCGTTTTTAATAACTTCAAAGTGAAGGTGAGAGCCGGTAGCCGCACCGGTCTTTCCTACCTCGGCTATTTTCTGACCTCTTTGTACTGTTTCTCCCTCTGATACGAGGAGTTTGCTGCAATGTGCGTACAAGGTTTCCATACCATTGGCGTGTTGAATCTTTACGTAATAACCGTAACCGCCGCCGTTTGTTGTGGAAATTTCTACGACGCCGCTTTGCGCAGCATAAATAGCGGTACCGCTGGAAGCGGCAAGGTCAACACCTGTGTGCATAGACCATTTATGTGTAATGGGATGTGTTCTGTATCCGAAAGGCGAGGAAACGTAGAAATAACTTGCAACAGGCCAGCAGAAGTTTGTGTTGGTTTCGCCTCTGGAGGGAACGTTGGTATTATTATTTCCCTGCTGGTTCTTAATGGCTTCCTCTTGCTTTTTCTTATCTTCTTCCTGTTTCTTGCGCTCTTCTTCCTGGCGCCTCTTTTCTTCCTCTTCGCGTCTCTTTTTCTCTTCGAGGTTTTCCAGCTCTCCTGTCATAGTGGAGATTTCATCATCGAGGCGACTTTCTTCTTCTTCCATTTCTGCAAGAAGCTTGCTGAGGGCAGCATATTTGCCTTCCGTAATTTCAGTCTTATTCTTTATGTCTTCAATGGCGCTTTCTATCTCTGCCAAAAGGACTTCTTTTTCGCTGAAAAGACGAACCTGCTGATCTTTTTTCAATTCAAGCTGCTGCTTGTCTGATTTTACCTTTTCCAACAAATCTGCATCTTCCTTGGCAACCTGTTTGTAAGCTTCAATTCTGTCAAAGAAGTCAAATATATTGTCCGCTTCAAAGAAAACGGCCAGCCAGTTTATATCGGAATTCTGGTACATAATGCTTGCGCGCTGCACCAAGGTTTCTTCAAGTTCACCGAGCTGTTTTTCCATAGACTCAATTTCTTTTTCAGAATCGAGAATGCTTTGCTTAATAAATTCAAGTTCCGCAATAGCCATTTCCTCTGTAGTCATCATAGCCAGCTTGTCAGATTCGAGCTTGGCAATTTCAGAAGAAATAGAGGAAAGCTCGTCCTGCTTCTGTGATACGAGGTCCTCAAGGGCGGACTTTTCAGACTCAAGAGAATCAATGTTTTCCTGTTTATCACTGATCTGCTGATCATAGGACGCCGCAGAGCTGAAAACAGGGGAAGTAAACATACACAAGGACAATGATACCGCCGCAACGTTTTTTATTATATTTTTATAGTTGTTTTTCAAAAACTGCATTAATAATTAACCCCCAACAAAGGCAAATGCTTTGTTATTGTATTTCAAAATAAATTTTAACAAACTTACCACCAATGAATTATATCATTAATGACGGACTTTTGTCAACTGAATACGACTGTAAATGTTGTTCCGTTATCGGCGTTGCTGGAGACCACAATATCTCCGTTGAGTTTTTCCAGAATACTTTTCGCAATGGCAAGCCCAAGACCGTAGCCGGAGGTTTCGTTTGCGGAGGTTCTGGCCTTGTCGGCACGATAAAATCTGTCGAAAATGTGAGGGATATCCTCCTGAGGAATTACGTCTCCCTTGTTATTTACTGAGAGAAAAAACTTGTTGCCGTTTTTTTGAAGGGCAAGGAGAATCTCGGTGTCGCCGGCTGCGTGCTTAACTGCATTGTCAAGTAATATATGAATGAGTCTGTCAAACAGCTCTGCATTGCTGTAAACGATAAGTTTCTCTGCAATAATTGTCTTTATATTGACGTTTTTCTCAAACGCAACAGGCTCAAATGTCAAGGCGGCGCGCTCGGCAATCTCTGAAATATCGATCCTTGATAAGGGCGCAGAAGCATTGGACGCATCAGACTTTGCAAGAAACAGCATCTGGTCGATGAGCTTCTTCATGCGGGAGGCCTCCTCTGCAGTGCTGTCAATCCATTGCTTCTGAGAGGACACTGTTTCCTCCGGATGCCCTTGCAGAATGTTATTATTGGCAAGAATCACGGTGAGAGGGGTCTTCAGCTCGTGGGAGGCGTCGGCAATGAATTGCTTTTGCTTCGTCCAGGCTTCTTTTACAGGCTTTATTGCCAGCGAGGAAAGGAATAAGCTGACGATAAAAACTATGGCAAGGACTAAAAGCAGTACAAGAGCGCCGTTAAGGGCGGTGCTTTTCATTGCGTTGTAAAGCGTGGTTGTTTCTGTAATTGCAATTTTTGTGCCGAAGGCAGAAGACTCTTTCAGAAACATAATGCTCATGCTTTTGATTGTTCCAAAGCCATTTTTTGAAGATAAGGCTGTTTCCAGTATCTGATCCAGCGCGTTTTCGGAGATTTTAGCATAATATTCGGCTATCTGGGTTATTTCATTATCGTCATTGATGGTAACCACCACCGCAGGTCCGTAAAAATCTTTGTGGGGAGAAAAATCTGGAACGCCGGGTTTTGAGTCTCCTATTTCGGGCATATCTTCAGGACCTTGATGAAGACTAATAGCGGTATTGAGGCGGTCTTTAAGCAGTAAATTATTTTCGGCATACGTAACGTAAAGGACACCTGCATATACTGTAAGCAAAATAATTGCAATAAGAGACATATTGATGATAATTATTTTATTTTTTAAGTTTTTCAGCATTTCGGCGCCTCCAGTTTATATCCGAATTTTTTAGCAGCAATAATAGCAGTTTTTGCACCAACAAACTGTAACTTCTTTCTCAAAAAAGATATATATGCTTCAACGTTGCTGTCGCCTGCATCTGAGTCATAGCCCCAGACTTTTGTTATCATTTCTTCTTTTGAGATTATTGCCCCTTTTCGGGAGATTAAAAGCTTTAAAAGCTCGGCTTCCTTAAAATTAAGGTGAATAGATTTTTCACCGCAGGAAAGATGTCCTGCCGACAAGTTCAGGACAATGTCGCCGTATTCCGTAACGTCAAGGATAACCTCGCCTTTTCGTCTTGTAAGAGCGCGGACTCTTGCCAGAAATTCTTCGGGAGCAAAGGGCTTCGTCATATAATCATCTGCGCCGCAATCAAGACCGGTAACCTTATCGGAAACTGCATCCCGGGCGGTAAGCATCAGGATCGGTGTTTCAATCTTGTTTTTGCGAAGCTCCGAGGCAACCCAAAACCCGTCCTTTACCGGCAACATCACGTCAAGCACGATAATATCGTAAATGCCGCTGACTCCGTAATCAAAACCGTCACGGCCGTCGTACACCGTATCAACCATATATTTTTGTTCTTCAAGTATCTGTTTAAGCGCTTTCGCAAGCCTCTTTTCGTCTTCAACAATAAGGATCTGCATCCGGCAATGCCCCTTTCTCTTTTATCAATTACAGAGTAACAAGATATCCTTAAATAAAACTAAAAGCCTTGGCATAAAAAAGTGACGGCAACAAAGGCCGTCACCTGATAACTTTTTAAAATCAATCCATATTAAGTCGTTTTTCTTCAACAACCAAGGGCCTTCCTGTAACTCGCTGGCTGACAGACACCACGTATTCGCCCACGAAGCCAATGAAGAACATAAGAACCGAGCCTACAAGGAACACGGAGATTAAGATGGGCAATACCCAGACTGACCAGAGTGAGGGGAATATACACGCAAATATTATGTACAAAAGCCCCAAAAAGAGATTTGCTGCAGTCAGGATAGCGCCTGATACAACTGCCATGCGGACGCCAATCTTTGTGTAGGAAGTGAAGCTGAGCATTGCTGCGTCAAAGAGGCTTGCCCAGTTGTTGTGAGTTTTTCCTGCGCGACGCTCCTGCTGGCAATAGGGAACCTCTTTTCTCTTGAAGCCCAATTCCGCAACGATTCCGCGAAGGAAGGGCGTGGGGTCGTCAAGTTTTCTTAATACTTCAAGGAAATCTCTGTCATAAAGACCAAAGCCCGTAAAATGCTCGATCTGCTCTACGGTAGAGAACTTCTTTATCATCTTGTAGTATGCTGAGCGAAGGGCGTAAAGGATTTTATTTTCCTTGCTCTGGCTCTTGATAGCGCAAACAATTTTGTAGCCTTGTTCCCACTCTTTTACGAAAACCGGCAACATTTCAACAGGGTCCTGGAAATCGCAACACATTGAAATGAGGCAGTCACATTTTGCCTGGAGCATTGCGTGGAAAGGAGAGTTAAACTGTCCGAAGTTTTTCGCATTGAAAATAGAGGTGATGCGCTTATCTCCGACGCACATATCCTCAAGCTCGTCACGTGTGCCGTCTGTGGAGTAATTGTCGATGAAAAGAATATCAAAATGATATTTCTTTAACGTTTCATCGGTCTCAAAAATATTAATGATTGCCTTGCTTAAAGGTCTTACGTTTTCAACCTCGTTATAGCAGGGAACAAGCACTGTTATTTTCTTGTCAATCTTCTGTTCTTCCGGCTGTGCCTGCGCAGGCATTTCCCAGCTGAAATTATTTGTTCCTTCAAATGGATTTTCCCAGATCATTTTTTATCCTGCTCCTTTGTGCGACAGAATTTGATGTATTCGTCTTTCAAGATGGCCTCTGTGTCAAGGCTGTCAATATTGGCTTCCAGGTAAGAGTAAAGTCTTCTGATGCTCTCCTCGTAAGAGAGAAATTTAAAGCCGCTACCCATATTTTCAAGAAGCTTTTTATTGTCGCCGGTGTACTGATAGTTAAGTCCCGGATTTCTCACAGTGACCTCACTCTTATTCTTTCCAATTTTGTTGATAATATCAACAATTTCAGTGAGAGTGATCGATTCCGTGGTTGTTATGTTGAACTCGCGGTTGGGCATATCGTCACATTCGATTATTTTGTCGATAATTGTCATAAAATCGTCAATGTAGAGATAGTCAAACCGTACGTTCTGATTGATAACGATAGGCATACCCAAAAGGTTTTTCATGCAGGCATTGGATATGAATTTGAAGGTGTAGTCCTCAAAAGGTCCGAACAAGCCGAAGATAATAGGGTTAAATATCTTCTTTCCTTCTTTTCCCTGACCGTTAATGAATTTCGACATAACGAGCTTGCTGAAGCCGTAGGCATCCTGGGGCATAACCTCGCCAAGGGTGTCTTCGCTGACGTTCACAAGGTCTCTTTGCTTGTTATATTGAGCACCGCTGCCGAAATTGATGAGCTTCATATCTTCCGTCATACATCTTTCAATATTGAAAAACATACGGAGATTGTTTGCCACAATATCGGTCTGCTCCGAGTAGCCGCCTTTTCTGGCGCCGCCCTCGTTTGCGCAGTTTATAATAACGTCGGGTTTTTCTGTTTTAATAAAATTCTCCACCGCATCTCCGTCTAAAAGACTAAAGTTCCTCCGTGTTATCGGAAGAACTTCATATTTGTCCTTAAGGTGTGCGGTAAGGCTTTTGCCGACAAAACCGCCGGCTCCTAAAATCGCAATTTTTTTCATTTTCCGTACTTCGCCTTTGTTTCAATGTGACGCTTTTCAAGCATCTCAATTCTCTTTACGTCCTCTTCACGGAGGTATGTGTAAAGATTGTTCTTGTTCTTAAGATAAAGAAGCTCGAATTCCTGTCCAAGGATAAGAGCATCAATAACTTCAAGCTCATCAAAATAACTGTATACTACTTTTCTGGTCTCAAACTTGTAGAGAACGTCCTTTACCTGCTCGAAAACAGGGATGGTCTCAGGAGAAACGCCGCCGCCGAAGCCGCACTTGATGCCTGCTGCGTGGCACTTTCTGAGCATTGTGTCAAGGTAAGGAGTGACCTTGTCGGTATTGATATCATCACGGCTGAGTCCGAGAGATGCGCTGAAGTCAACACGGCCTACGGAAACACTGTCAATGTGCTCCTTGAAGCCGGGAACGGCAATGATATCGTCAAGGTTATTGTAGCCTGTAATTGTCTCTGCATTGAACACGTAGAGCATATTCTCCTGCTCTTCCTTTGTGTAAACAGCGTCAATGGCCTGCAGATACTTTTTCATAGCAAAGGGGGACTCGATCATAGGCGCGATAATAGCACCCACACCGAAAGTACGGCACTCGTGCATATCTCTTACAGCCTCACAGCCACCAATCTTTACATGAAGATCAAGGTCTGCTCTTGCAACTATATTAGCCAGGTTCACAAGCTCGTCTTTTCTCGTGCCCTCTGCTTCAAATTCAGCCTTAACGGCAAGAATGTTATGTTTTTGTTTTAACTCTTTGAGAATTTCCAACATTCTTTTCTCAGTTGAATTCATCAATTTAAAAACCATCCTTCCTTCTGCACAGTTTTGCTCTTATTATGGCATTTGCAGTGTTTTATATAGTAATCAGGTAATATCAGTCAAATTTATTTGCTTCATATTCTTCCCTGTCAAGGAACGGGAACATATCGTCAATGGGAGGCGATACAATTGTTCCGTCAGGATTAACCCTTGAGGAAAGCTTAGGTGCAAAGAACTGAGTTTCGTCAAGGAACACCTCGCAAAGAACAGGGCCGTCTATGGCAAGGGCCGCCTCAATATCTTCCTTCATAGTGGAAAGAGCATCGACCTTTGCGTACTTAAAGCCAAAGGCATCAGCCACTTTAGAAAACTCAGGGAAGCTTACGCCGCTCTCTGCGGAAACGCCTACAAAAGGAGGCTTGAACAGGTTTGTCTGAGTCTGTCTGATGGAGTGGTAACCATTGTTGTTAAGAACAAAAAGCTTGAAGTTCAGTTTGTTGTAACTGATGGTCTGGAGCTCCTGGATGTTCATCATAAGGCTTCCGTCGCCGTCAAGGCAGATCATTCTTCTGTCGCCCCAGGCAACTGCGCCGCCGAGAGCCGCAGGAAGTCCGTAACCCATACTTGCGCAACCGGAGTTTGTGAAAAGTCTCTGTCCTTTCTTTATATTAGCAGATTGGAAGGCAATAACGCAAGCACTTCCGTTTCCGGTAATAATCGGGTCGCCCTCTTCGAGGCAATCGAAAAGACCTTCCATAAACACGTAAGGATTCAAAGGCTTGTCTGTTTTCTTATATTCGTCAAGAACGGCAGGGTACTTCTCGTTAATGTTTCTGCACCACTTCTGCCACTTTTCGTCAACGGAAACAGGAGATTTCTCCGCAGCTGCAGTAAGCTTTATCATAAAGTCCTTCGCATCTGCGCAAACCTTCATATCAGGAGACAAGGTGGGCTTATCAAGCTCGTTTTTATCAATGTCAACGATAATTTTATATGCATTTTTAGAAAAGTTTCTGAAATTATAACTGATCTGACGAATGTTCAGACGGCAACCGATGGACATTATGAGATCTGCGTTTTCCATAATGAAGTTTCCGCCGCGTGTACCGACTGTTCCGGGTCTTCCGCAGAAGAGGGGATGCTCGTCCCAGAGAACGTCGTGGGCATTCCATGCAGTAACTACGGGGATTCCCAGCTTCTCTGCCATTTTAACAAACTCTTCATGGCCGCCGGAAAGTCTGATGCCTGTACCTGCAATGATAACGGGCTTCTTCGCTTCTTTTAATTTCGCAAGAACTGCGTCGATTTCCTCGTCAGAAACAGGAACTGCCTTTTCGTCAGCGCACTCTGCTTCGTCAAAATGTTTCAGGTCGTCAGTTTCAATGCGCGCCGCCTGTACGTCAAGGGGAATATCAAGCCATACAGGGCCGCCTCTGCCTGTCTTGCTGAGGTAGAGAGCTTTTTCAAGATGATATGCAATATCATTGGGCTCTGTCACCATAACAGCATATTTAGTCATAGGCTTAACGCTGGCAACTATATTATATTCCTGGTCACCAAGCTGTCTCAACGGAACATCGGTGCTCCAGGTAGTGGTTTCTCTTTTTACCTGGCCGGAAATTACAAACATCGGAATGGAGTCAAGCCATCCGCCCAATACGCCGGTAATGGCATTGGTTCCTCCGGGGCCGCTGGTAACGCATACAGCGCAAAGCTTTCCGGAAAGTCTGGTATAGCCCTCTGCAGCAATGGCACAGCCTTGCTCGTGGTGATTGTAAATAGATTTCAAGCCTTCTTTGTGTCCCAGGCTGTCGTTAAGGTGCATAGCACCGCCGCCTGTAACTGTAAATACATGGTTTATGCCACTGTTTACTAAAAAGTCAGCAACATAATCCGACAATTTAACGATCATAATTTAATTACCTCATTGATTAATCTGCCCAATCCCAAGGGCGCACCAACTCATCTACATTTTATCATACGGCATAAGTAGATGTCAAACTTTTACTCAAATTATTAATTTTTTTGCACTATTTTTGTGCAAATAGCACAAAATGTATGGTAAAATTTTTGTCAAATCCGCTGATTTTTGTTAATTTTCAGCTAAGACAGACAATTATGCAGTCGTCAAGCTCTTTGATAACATCTTTTCCAAAATTCATTACGGAAAGTTCTGTAAATCTTTCGTAACTTCCTTGTTTATAATTATACCCTAAATATTCCATTATATTAAGAAGCTCCGTGTTGCACTCGTCAAAAGCATCAACGCCCCAGGTTATTACCGAGCCGTTCTGGCCCTGCGCCCTGTACAAAACGTAGGTTTCGTCATAGTCGGTGGTGGTAAGCTCTCCGCCGAAGGCTCCCCGGAGATTCATTATCGCTTCGTAGAGGGGGTCGTCCCGTCTTACAAACTTATCGTCCATTATTTCATCACTGAGAGTGTACTCGCCTAAGAAGATTACCGGTTTTTCCCTTGTTGAAGGGATTTTATCAAGCTCTTCGCCTATGGAAATCAATGCGGCCTTTTCTTCCTGCCAACGTCTGTAATCGTTTTTGAAGTATTGCCACAGCGCCAATGACTGGGCAAGGACAAGGGCGGCGCAAAGAGATACTGTAATTGCCTGAATGGCTTTTGCCGCTTTGTCGTTTCGGAGTTTCCGGCTTCCGACAATTATACAATATGTAAGAAGCATTAACGTGAAAGGCACGAATATGCCGTGAGCCTGACAGATTCTGTATTTAAGGTCGCCTGCTTTAATAAGGCCCATTGCAAAAAGTCCAAAGTATATGCCTGCAAAGTAAAGGAGATACAGGGCGTTTTTCTTCCTGATGCAAAGGGTGATGCAAAGTATCAGAGAGGCGATAATGCAAAGGGCAAAGAGCCCGATGGGGAAATACCAGAAGCCTGCAAAGAAGTGTTGGCGGAAAATTGCGTACACCGTGGAAATAATTCCGGACACAGAGGTCAATGCTCCCAATGCCGTTTTATTGGCGCCAACGCCTCCGCCCTCAATACCCAGCGCTGCAATCAATATTTTTCCAAGCAAAAACTCAACCGCAATGCCAACAATCAAGGGAAAGGCATAAACGGCAATGCTTTTAAGGCACTCAGGAAGCTTCATTTCCTTTTCGCCAGAGAGGTTTTTCAGTATAAGAACGCCGCACACCAGCACCACGTACACAAAGGCAAAGGACTCGTAAAGGGACATTAAAAACACCCAGATAACGCAATTAATTGCGGTGTAAAGCGCGGTTTTTGTCTTGCCGGGCTTTTCAAGGACACACTCTGCAAGGAGCAGGGAAAGTCCGGTAAGGAGATAGCCGAGGCTTACGTTGAGATTTGCGCCGTTGTAAATATATATCTCGTTAATGAGAGGATAGGACACGAAAAGGCAGGAAAACGCCGTGTAAAGGTAGCACGGCAGCTTGTCCCCGGTGGCGTATTTTATAACTGCGCCCAGAACTATTGCCGCGCAGAAAAGCAATATTACCGCAATGAAATCTTTTACAACAGGTATATCGTTTGCCCAGAAAAGGGCGTAGCGAAGCAGGGTGCTGCTGAAACGGCCCTGAGCAAACATTTCTCCTGCCGCGTAGCGCTCCCTTGCTAAATCGTCAATACCGATTGACGGAAAAAGAAGATAAAAGCCGTACCCGATAATTACCGTCAGAACAAGCGGCGCGGTAAACAGAGGCTTTTTCAGAAGTTCAAGCATATTTTTAAAATGCTTTTTCATCGTTTACTCTCCTTTGCATACGGTGAGAATACAAAAAACCATAATTCCTTCGCCCTTGCCAAAGGCGGTGAGGCCTTCTCCCGTGGTGGCGGTAATGCCTACGCAATCAGGAGAAATTCCCAGCAAGCCTCCTATGCTCTTTCTCATCTCGTCAACCTTTGGCGAGATTTTGGGGCGCAGGCACTCCATTGTAATGGAGAGGTGGGAAATTGTCATATTTTTTTCTTTAAGGTCCCCAAGGGCAACCTTAAGATATTCTGCAGAATCGGTAATGCCGCTTTTACACATCTCGTCTGCCGGCTTTCCTAAAATGTTGCGGCAGGTGACGCCTGACACCGCGTTGGTGATAGAGTGGAGAACCACGTCTCCGTCGCTGTTGGCCCTCATTCCGGGGTAGCCCTCGAAAACAACTCCGCCTAAGATCAGGGGCTTTCCGTTGCTTTCCTCAAAGGCGTGGGAATCCTGGCCAATGGAAACTTTTACATTATCGTAGGAAGGAATTTGCATAATACGTCACTCCTTAATTGTTGTTATTTTATTGAAATTTTATATTATTGAAAAACGCAATAAAACGTTTTCGGGAAGATTTTTCTCATAACGAAGAGGATTTTCCTCGCTTTTTCCTCGCGGCGCAAGCATAATGCAATTACAATCCAAGGGGTTACACACCAAGGGGTATATATTTCCGTGAATATCCGAAAGGGCGGGGGCAAGATCTCCCTGCTTTCCGCAACGGCCGCAATGATAGCCCTCTTTTTCAGCCGCAAAGCAGTGCTCGCTACGCATCACTATAATATTATGACCCGTACATATCTCTGCCGTCAAGCCCTGAGGGAATTTTCCGGCAAGGGCAAGCTGTGCTTCAATATCAAGCTCCGGAAGCAGGGCAATACTTTCAAAGCTTTTTGAAAAGTATGCTGCGGTTTCCCTGTTCGTAACGTTAAGGGAATAATCTCCGTGCATTTTAGGGAGCTTTGTACCTGTTTTTTCTGAAAGCTCTTTTATTATTTCACTGTCGCCAATGTTCCCCAAAAGAAAACCGTCTGAAAGCTTTGTGAGGTTTTCGTAGTTCTTTTTGAAAGCCTCAGCGGCCTTTCCGCGCATTATATAGGGCAGGGCGATAATGATTTTTGTGTTGTTTTGTCGTGTTTTGTCAATAAACGTGGTGATTTCGCTGCTTTTGTCGGAAAGTGAAACGATAAGCGGAAGAGCGGGTAAATATATTACCTCGGGGGTTTTCACCTTGCCGCTTGCGGAGTGCTTTCCCTGACAAAATGCTACAAAATCAGACAATTTATAAAAATACAATGAAATTCTCGGCGCCTTTGACATTAACGGGACACCTCCGTTCTCTTCTGTATCATCATTTCCGTTGCCTCTCGCCTTAGCGCCTTGAGGCTGCTGAAGCCTATAAAAACGCCGTCCTCAATGTGGCAGGAAAACTCTTCTATATAAAAAGGAGTGCCCCCGAATGCGGTGAGCTTTTCCTCTGCGGTTTTTGCGTCAAGGCTTTTTCCCTCTGCGGCAACGCCCTTTTCCTGAGTCAAGGCGGAAACACAGCGGTTTTCATTATCGGTAAGGGTTAAAACACCCTGTTCCCCTTTCTTTAAGGAAAAATATGCCGTAAGAGGAACTTTTTTCAGCTCTGCATCAGGCGCAAGACATTTGCGAAGCTCCGTGTAAAGCTCTTCGTCATAGGTTTTGTAAAATCCGCGGTTGTTCCCTGTGAAAAAGGGAGGCTTGCCTGCAATGGTAAGCTTCTTTGTGTCGGGTCTTGTTCCCTTTGAAATAACGTTTATCACACCGCCGGCTTTTTCCTCTGCGTCATAAGGCGTACTGCCTCTCTTCGGAGGTGCATCAAAGGTAATTCCGTCACCTTTTTTCAGCGTTATCGTAGGTCTGACCTCTATTTCATAAAGGCTGACCGGGCCGTTGACCTTTTTCGGAAGGTCTGTGGCAACGCCTGCGGCAAGACCCGTTTTCCCCGGTGTCTTTTCCGTAACGGAGGCAAGGGGCATTTTCCCCAGCTGGTGACCGCTGCAAAAACCGCCTCTGCTGAATACAACGGTAAGCTTTTCAATATCCTCGCGGGCAAGGCTCCCGGGGTCGTCAATTATTTTTCTGTAAACGCCGGTAACCGCCGCCGCATACTCCGGAGATTTCAGCCTTCCCTCAATTTTCAGTGAAGAAACCCCTGTGGCAACAAGCTTTTCCATATACTCCAGAGAGCAAAGGTCTGCAGGACTCAGAATGTATTTATAATCGTCTTTGCAAGGTTCCGTTCCGCGGGCTCTTGCGTATTTAAGACGGCAAGGCTGAGCGCAGGTTCCTCTGTTTCCGCTTCGTCCGGTGGTAAACTTGCTGAGCATACATTGTCCCGAATAAGACATACAAAGAGCGCCGTGACAAAAGGCCTCGGTGTCGATAATGCCGCTTTGGGAGAGTTCTGCAATTTCCTCCAATGGCAATTCTCTGGCAAGAACCGCTCTCTGAAAGCCCAGCGCACGCATTTTTTTCATACCCTCAATATTGTAAACGGTGGCCTGGGTGCTGGCGTGAAGCTCCGCCTTTACATTGCCGGCAAGTCGCGTAGCGAGGCCAAGGTCCTGAACGATAAAGGCGTCTGCCCCCAGAGCATCGGCGCTTTTCGCAAGGTCAACGGCCTTGTCAATTTCGTCGTCGTATAAAAGGGTGTTCAGCGTAATATGTATCTTTGCGCCCCTAAGGTGGGCGTAGTCAAGCCACTTTTTCAGAGAATCAAGGGTAAAATTCTCCGCAGAGGCTCTTGCATTAAACGTTGAAAGCCCCAGATATACAGCATCTGCTCCGTTTTGCACGGCGGCAACAAGGGCATCCGCGCTTCCGGCAGGCGCTAACAACTCCGGGACCTTTTTTTTATCATTAAAACTTTTCATAGAATCACTGTTCAAATATTCTCGTTATTTTTATTAATTCCTCAGAGCTTGGCCTGCAACTTGAAGATCTCAGCTTTCAGTCTGTCGATTTCAGCTTCAAGAGCGCTGATCTGCTCCATATACTCTTTATTCTCTGCAGAAACCTTGTCAAATTCCTGCATAAGTCTTTCGGCATCTGCTTTCATGCTGTTAAACTGCTTCTGCGTCTTAAAAAGCTCGTCGGTGGTGCCGATAGCAAGCATTGCAAGTGTGGTGGCATCCGGCAAATGCATTCCTGTACGATTTTTAGAATCACGTATTCTGGTATTGATATAATATTCGACTTTATTGATGTATTCCTCTGACTCATCGGTAATGATGGGATAATTATTTCCGTTAATATTAATAGTATATCTCTTTTTCTCGCTCATCTTAAATTCCTCCGTATATTTCCTGGGCAATTTTTCAGCAATTTCTCAACAACTTCATAACTTATATTACCTATAATACCAAAAAAATATCCTTTTGTACAGAAGAATTTACAAGGGCGGAGCCACGGCGTCTGACGCTGTGGCTCCACCCCTGTGATTTGACAAAGACCTTAAGTATAGGATAAAATACAGGCACACATATTCGTGAGGTGAAATTATGAAAAAGTTATTTTCGATAATTCTTGTTGTTGTTACCTTGGCAGGTTTAGTAGCTTGCCGCGGAATTCCTTTTTTTATGGTGAAGGAGCAAGCGTTTAAATATGATGATGAAAAGGCATCTGCCCTCAGGGAAGCAGTGGGGAAGATTGATTGCACAGACAAAGTGTTCTTGACTATTGAAGACACGAAAAATTCCTTTGAGAATGCTATGCTCTACGTTAACGGCGAGGACGTTGACTTTTATGAATACGACGGAGGCAGCGAAAAAAAGGCTTATCGTAACGGAGTATTTTACAATTATGATGAAACTGCGGAGCTGTTGCAAAAAGAGGAAAAAACTTTCAACACAGATTCTTATGAGATCACGCTGAAGTTTGGATACAGCCTTCTGAAGACCTTGGTTGAACAGGATGCAAAAGAATTTAAAGTTGACTCTGCGACCTCAACAATTTTAGAGAAAAAAGATGCGGTTTTCGTACACATTGTGCCTGAGGATAAAAACAAAATGCTTGATGAAATACGAAAAACCACAGGGCCGATATCCTCAGATCTGAAAGTAATTTTTACTTATGATGACGGCAATTTTTCTGAAATAATGTTATCGTGGATAGCAGGGAGCAAGGTCTATAAGGTTTCTTTTCTGGTGGATGAGCTTCCGGGAGAAATAGAGTATGCAATTGACTCATTGCCTATTGACACCGCAAGCGGCAAGTAATATAATCTTCGAAGAATTAAAACAATTTTGCGAGGTGCAGAAAAATGATTTTTAAAGATCTTGATTGTATAGTTTTCGCAGGCGACTCTGTTACCGATATGGGAAGCGCTCAGCCTGTTGGCGAAAGCTTTTTTGATAACCTGGGCCACGGCTACGTACGTATGGTGGACAATCTGTTGTCGGCCGTTTACCCTGAAGTCAGAATCCGTGTTGTAAATGCGGGCATCAGCGGCAATACCAGCGCAGACCTTCTGGCAAGACTTGACAGAGACGTGCTTGTATTCCACCCTCAATACGTTTCTATTTGTATTGGCATCAACGACGTATGGCGTCAGTTTGACAGCCCCTACAATCCTACCTGCAGCGTTACTCTTGAAAATTATGAGGCAAACCTCAGAAAAATCATTGAAAAATGCAAGGAGCAGGGCGTTAAGGGAATCTTCATGTTGACACCTTACTATATGGAGCCCAACCGTCAGGACCCTATGAGAGCCAGAATGGACGAGTACGTGGCAGTATGCAAGCGTCTTGCAGAGGAGTACGGCTGCGAGCTGGTTGACTTCCAGAAATTGTATGAGGAATATTTCTCAGTTTGCCATTCAAGCATCATTGCCTGGGACAGAGTTCATCCCAACGAGAAGGGCGCAACCCTTATGGCAAGAGAGTTCCTGAAGCATTGTGACTTTGATTTCAACCACGATTTCAAGAAATAAAAAGCTAATGAAAATTTAATTGTACATAATCTTCAATGAAAAAACGGACCTTGGTATTTTGAAATATCAAGGTCCGAGCTTTTTTATTCAATTATTTTCCGGCAATATCCTTCTTCGTTATCAAGGCGACAACGTAATCGAGCGGATAAGCACGGAGTCGTTGGCCTGACAGACGTTCATATAGTCAAAGCGGAAGCAGTTGATTCTGCCTGTCCAGAAGGAAAGGTTCTCAAGGGAAACTGTCACAGTGTTCCAGCTGTCGCCCTTTACGTAAGAGCCTGTTACCGACATACCGCCTGTTGGTATGGTAACATTGCCTGTACAGAGGAATATCTCAAAGGAGTAGTCTGTATTTTTGTTCTTCTTAGGCACCATATACTCAATCGTCATGGTCTTATAATTCTGGGCATAAAGTTGTCCGAACTGAGTAAAGTCGATATATGCCTGCACGTCGTCTGCACTGGTGGCAGTAAGTTTAACAGCAGTCTTTGCTTTCTCGTAGGCAACCTTAGTGTTGTTCAGTGCCGTGATAAGTGAAGCGTTGGCCTCTGTGGTAAAGTCAATGGTGAAGGGCTCGCTAACGGCATCCTCAATTCTTATTGACGTGTAGTTCTCGTGGAGTGATGCATTATCGGCAAAATCCTTGTTCTCGCCGAAGGTGTTGCGGATCTCGTTAACGGAACCTGTGGTGATAAGGTAGCTGTACTCAATTGCGTCGTAGGAAACCATTTTCATAACGTTAATGGGGGCTACGTAATTGCAAGCGCCGTTGGCAGGGTCCTTGGAGGCATTGTAGGAGAACTTTCCTGCAAACCATCTGTCAACGTTGGGAACGTAGAGTCCGATACCGTAGTCAACGTTTGAGTTTGTCCAGGAACACCAGGTTTCTGTATTGCTCTTTCTGATAGGAATGATACAGTCAGAAGAGTATGCAGGGTCACCCCAGAACTGGAGGTCATCTCTGTATGAAAGGGTGTCGTCTGTCCAGCCGCTAAAGCCGTCGTACCAGGTAAATCTGTCAAGGTAGCTTACCGTGTAGAAAGCAGGAAGCTCCTGATCGGTATAGTGGTGCTCCCAGCCGGAGAAGTCAACGAAACGGTTGTCAGTTCTGATGTAGTCAGAGTAGAGCGTGTAGCTGTTCTCCATGTAGGTAGGAGTAATCTGTCCGTCCAAAGACCAGTCCTGAGGCTGTGATTTAATGTAAACGGAGAAGTCTGTTACAACCACGTCAATGATTCTGCTGTGATTTCCGTATTGGTCACCGCCCTGTACGGGGTTAAATACCCATGTGGAGTTGTTATAGAATCCGGGGGTATACTCCTCGTTTCCTACCGTTCCGTAATATGACTGCTGGATAAGTCTTCCGGTGTCCGCCTGATTTACAAGATTTGTAAGACCTTCCACAGGAGTTCTGACGTCCTCAATGTAATTGATTCCGCCGCCCCAGAGAAGTCGTACGCCCAGCTTGAAGCGGTTGTTCTTGATATAGTACGTATCATCACTGTAAACAGTATATTTTTCAGTCAGAACGTCGCAGAGCTTGAAAGTAGCATTAACGTCCTCGCAGGTTGAGAAAGTGATTTTTTCAACGTCTGTGCCGGTCGTTCCGGTGAGGTAATTTTCGGTAAGGCAATAGAAACTGTCCGTTCCTGCTTCAAGGAAAAAGCTATCGTTCTTTTCTTCGCCGTTTTCCGTATACGTGATGGTGCCTTCAAGGGGCTGGTCGGATACGTAATAGAGGGCAAAACGGTTGAACTCGTCGCTGTAAGCGCCCTCGTCAAAGGTTACGGTGAAGCCGTCGTTAATGGTAAAGGCGCCGTTGCTGCAAGCGCTGTAGCCTGTGGCTGTGTAGTTAAGTCCTTCGTCTGTGGAAACAGTTGCGGTGTTTCCGCTGGTGCTTGAAGTGGCTGAAGTGCTGAAGGTTGCGGTTTGCTTAGTCGCCACAACGATATCTTCGTCTGCAGGCACGTCAATAGGTTCTTCCAGGGGTTGCTCGATGATGGCGTTAGGGAAGGTTGTCGCAGTGCCGGCGTTGAATTTTTTGATGTTAGAAAGATCAATTCCGTTAATTTCGGTAGAACTCATACCACTGACGTTAGCAACAATTTTAGCGCTGTCTGATAACGTTACTGTTCCTGCGTTGTATTTTTTTACAAGTGCCAAATCGATACCGTTAATAACGCCGTTAAGATTCACGTCACCCAAAAGCTCCATTGTCGCTTTTACAGTAACATCACTTTCGGGCATAGTGAAGGAAGCGGTGCGGTATGCGCCGGTAACAGTTTTAGATATAGAAAGACCGCTGACACTGTTTCCGTTTGCATCAACTACGTCAAGACCCGTGCAGATAGAAGCTGCTCCGCTTTCCGTAGCAAGGTACAAAATCTGCAAGGACATAGCAGTGCCGCTCTTTGCCGTTTTTCCTACAGCCATTTCCGTGGTCATGTCAATGACTTGTCCTGCGCCGTGGCCGTTTTCGTCAAAGGAAACGTTAATATTATAACCGGTTGCTGCGGCATTGGCCGTCAAGCTTGAGTTTTCTTCGACATTGGGTATTCCAAATATTGAAAATACCGTTAATATCGCAAGAAGACACAGCACTCCCTTGGTGGCAAGATGCTTTGCCTTTTTCTTCATATTCATTGTTTTACCTGCTTTCCGTGTGGATTCAAGATATTTTACTTAAAATTATACAACATTTTTTTACCTATATCAAGACTTTTTTTGAAACTTGCACCAGGGGGTTGCACCGGTTGTCTGTCCCCCCGGTGCAACCCTATTGAAAGAAAAACCCGGGAACGCAAATTTTTGCGTCCCCGGTCCCCGGATGAAATTATAATTTTTAAATTTAAATTATATTAAACAATCAAGAAAGTGTAATTGACTTGATAAAAAGCTCATCATTTGTCACACAACCGTCAAAGTAGTCAAAACGGATGCCGTTGATTTTGCCGTTCCAGAAAGAAAGCTCTTTAAGAGAAATTTCAACAGTATGGTACTGGCCGTCCTTTGTGTAATTGCCCTTGACGGATTTTCCGGCTTCCGGGTATATCATACTGCCCGTGCAAAGGAACAATTCAAAGGCATAGCTGTCCCCCTTGTTTTTTGTTGGCAACATATACTCAATGGTAAGAGTTTCGTAGTCACTTGCCTTATAGCTTCCTAATGCCGAAAAGTCAATATACGTCTGTACGTCGCTTGCATCAATTACCTGAAGCTTCAGGGCACCGCGGGGCTTTTCGTACTTGATTTTAGTGTTGTTGGTGGCCTGCAAAACAGAGGCATTGCCCTCAACTGAGAAGTCAAAAACCAAGGGATCGCCGCCGTCGGCAACTCTTGAAGAAATATAGTTTTTATGAAGAGAAGCATTATCGGCAAAGTCCTTGTTGTCTGAAAAGGTTTCACGAATCTCGTTAACGGAGCCCGTGGTGATAAGGTAGCTGTATTCCAGAGCATTATAGGAAACCAGAAGCATCACGTTAAGGGGTGCAACGTAATTGCACGCTCCGTTATATGCGCTGGTGGAGCCGTTGTAGGCGTGCTTTCCTGCAAGGAAAATGTCAACGTTGGGCACGTAAAGGCCGATGCCGTAATCTATTGAAGAATTGGTCCAGGAGCACCAGGTTTCTTTATTGCTGTTGCGAATAGGGAAAACACAATCATCGTGATATGCAGGGTCTCCCCAGAAATTAAGGTCGGAACGTGAGGTCAACGTGTCGCCTGTCCAGCCCTTTGCGCCATCGTACCACGTAAATTTGTCAAGGTAGCTTACCGTGTAGAAGGCGGGGAGCTCCTGATCTGCGTAGCGGTGGGTCCAGCCTGAAAAATCTACGAAACGGTTGTCAACCTGAATGCGGTCACCGTAAAGGGTGTAGCTGTTTTCCATATAGCTGGGTGTTATCTTGCCGTTAAGGGACCAGTCCTGGGGCTGTGATTTTATGTAAATTGAATAATCTTCCACAACGATGTCAATGATACGGCTGTGGTTTCCGTACATATCGCCGCCCTGAACAGGATTGTACGCCCAGTTGGAGCCGTTAAAAGACCCGGGTGTGTATTCTCCGTTTGCCCCGGTGCCGTAATACGACTGCTGCACAAGTCTGCCGGTATCCGCCTGATTTATAAGGTTTGTGAGGTTCTTTACGGGAGTATCCTTGTCGTAAATGTAGCTGATGCCGCCGCCCCAAAGAAGCCGCACGCCGACCTTGTACTTGCCGTTTTCAAGGTAATACACGTCGCTGCTGAACACCGTGTAATCCTCGCAGGAAAAGTCGCACAAAAGGAATGTGCCGCTGACTCCTTCGCAGGTGGACACGGTAATTGAGGTGACCTTCGTGCCTTTTTTATTGCTAAGATAATTGGTAATGAGGCAACTGAACGTGTTGGTGCCTGCCTCAAGGAAAAACTCGTCTGTTTTCGAGGCGCCGCTTTCGGTGTAAGTGATTTTGCCCTTAAGGGGCTGGCTTGACACGTAGCAAAGGGTAAATCTATTGAAATTTTTTGTAAAAACATTATCGTCAAAGGTTATTTTAAAGTTTTGGTTAATTGAAAATTTTCCGCCGGAATAGCCGGTAAAGCCGGAGGCTGTGTATTGAAGCCCTGAGGCGGTTTTTACTGATGCGCTGTTGCCGCTTGTGGTAACGGAAGCGGTGGTACTGAAGGTTTTATTTTGCTTTTTAGCCACGATAACGTCCTCCTCGGGAATGGTTGTTGGTGAAGGCTTTGGGGTCGCGGTAGGTTTTGCGGTAGCCGTTGGCCTTGATGTAGTAGCGGAGGTGTTACCCTGCGTGGCGGTGGGCCTTGCCGTAAAGGATACAACGGGGGTTCCTGTAGCATTTGCGGTAAAGGTAGGCGTTAATGAGCCTGTCGGTGCAATAGATGATGTTCCCGGGGCAAAGCTTACCGAGGGAAACCAAGGATTAAAAACGTCAACCGTAGGACGGGGCGCAAGGGGTGTTGAAGTAAACACCGGCAACAGGTTCGGGTCAAAGGAAACCTGGGGAATGCCCGGACTGCTCGTCCGGGTTTGTGTCGGAGCTTGCGTAAAGCTTTCGCCATTGGTGGCAGTAGGTTCGGCAGTGCCGCCGTTAACGATCACTTCCTGTGTCTTTTCAGGACATGCAGTGGCAGAGGAAACCTCAACACCTTCCTGAGAGCCTCCTTTTTTACAACATGACATACCAAGAGCAAGGACGCAAATTGCCGCGCAGACACCAATACAATACGCAAATGACAGCCTTTTTTTCATCGTGGCACAATTCCTTTCCGCAATCAAAAAATTCCATAATAATCACTGAAACAAAATTATATCATCCCGCGGCAACGTTTGTCGAGAACAAATTTAATGAGTCAGTGACCTGCCCCCTGACTCATTGGGCTTGAAGCCTCGTGGGGAAACGGTTTCTGGAAAAAACGGTGGCACTTTGGTTCCGCAGACGATGCTGCGCAGGAGAATGATAAGAAAGGAAAGAAAACTCCTTGAAAAATGCTCCGGATGGATTATAATGTTTGTATCGGCGGAAAAGATTTTGCGCTGAGAAGCTTAGAAGATGAATAAATTTTGAGTATCATTGACGGAGGACATAATAATGGCTGACTTCACAAAGACCGACAGTCTTTATATTAACGAAAATACAATTCCGTATTATTGCAATACGAATGCACATCTCATTGAGGGCAAGGTAAAAGGCTTCGTGCTTGAATTCCCCGGCCTTGGCGGAGGCTCTTGCATGGGCGGCAATATGGATCAGGGCGATTACAACGGAAATCTTCCTTCTATCCTTGCAAGCCACGGAATCCTGCAGGTGTACACTTTCCCCGGACCCTGGAGCTGGATGAACAAGGGTGCGGTGCGCATGGTAAATGCCTTGGTAAAGGCGCTCAGAAAGAAATACAATCTGACGGAAAAGACCCCTTGGGCGGTAATGGGTGGCAGTATGGGCGGAATGGGCGCTCTCATGTATTCTGCCAATTGTAACGTAAACGAAGACAGCATTGGCGTTCCCGGCCGCTGTGTGGCAGTTTGCCCCTGCGTTAACATTCCTGACGTTATGCATCGGGTGCAGGACATTCCCAGAACGGTTTTCCGCGCGGTGTCAGATTACGATATGCCTATTGAGGACGGATTGAAACTCATTTCTCCTAATTGCCGCACCGCGGATATGCCTCGCATTCCCTACCTTGTGGTGTGCGACTGTGCTGACGAGATAATTCCTGAGGAACATATCAATGACTACGTTGCAGATCTTAAATCAAAGGGCCACAACGTGACTCACGACCATTTGCCCGGTGCAGGTCACGGCGCAATTACCGATGATGAATGGTGCAAAATCGTGGAGTTTTTGTTGGAAGAGTTCAGATAAAGATAATCAATTGCCGTGGGTGTAAACCTGCGGCTTTTTTTATTTTTTTATTGCAACCTTTGATCCCGGAAAGTTGTCATATATAGTGAAAGGGGCCATGGTTAAGGCCCGGGTATTTTTGTGAGGTGACAGTATGGAGGACGAGAAAATCGTAGAGCTTTATTGGGGGCGGTCGGAAGAGGCTATTTCTGAGGCGCAGAAAAAGTATGGAAAATATTGCCATTACATTGCCTACAATATTTTATATAGTGACGAGGACGCAGAGGAATGTGTCAACGATACCCATATAAAAGCATGGGAGACGATACCTCCCCAAAGACCTGTCAGGCTGGGGGCTTTTCTCGGGACGATCACCAGGAATATTGCGCTGAATCGTTATAAGTACAACAGGGCAGAGAAGAGGAGCGTTAATATGGAAACTGTTTACGACGAGGCCAAGGAAATTGCGGGGCAAGGCTCTTCTGGTGATGATATTGTAGGGGCTATTGCGCTGAAAGATGCCATTAATTACTTTGTGGCGTCGTTGCCGCAGGACACAAGGATAATTTTTGTGCGGAGATATTGGTATTTAAGTCCGGTGAAGGACATTGCCGCAGATTATAAAATTCCTGAGGGCACGGTGAAGTCTTTGTTGTCGCGCACGCGGAAAAAGTTTAAAGAGTACTTGATAAAGGAGGGTTTACTGTATGAATGAAGAAAAAATAATTGATGCCATGGAATTTTTGGAAGAAAAATACATAGACGAGGCAAGCCCTGAAAAAGCCGCGCCAATGAAATCAGTGCGGAAAAATATTGCTGTCAGATGGGTATCTGTGGCGGCAGGAATATGTGTTTTTGTAATACTCACAGTGATTTTATTACCGCCAAGGCTCAAGATGGGAGCTCCGCAGAAGCTACCGACGTACACATATACCGCAGAGGAGTTAGGGGCAATGTTTGACTCTATGAAATATAACGGAGCAACATCCTCTTACACAGAAGTTTATGTACCCTCTTCTGAGTATCTGAATTTGTCGCCCTTGTCAAAGGAAAAATATCTGCAGATATATGAAAAAGCAGACGTGGAAAAGCCTCTTGATAAGCAAGAATTGGCAAACTTTTACGACGGCATAACGGCACGCCTTATAGAAAAGACCGGCGCAGGCTTTCCGTCAAGTGATATCATGGAAGAAGAAGAAGAGTTGTTTTCAGAGGATAAGTCTCTCAGCATTTCCGGTGGTCCTGCGCAGTATGACACGTATTATTCACGATCAGAACAAAATAGTGACTATAATTACTTTATGCTAAGGCATAAAAACGGCTCGGATGGCACGGAGTACGTTATTAAATTAGGCGACGTAAAAATTCAGGTTGATCAGACTGAAACCGACGAGGAGATAATTGCCGGTATTGACGAGATAAGAGATGCATTGTTTTATCTTTTTGATGTAGATTTTTCAGATATATCGATTGTGCGGGGCTTTGATGACTATGGAGATAACGGAGTTCAATATCTTAACATATATTTTTATAATAAAAAGGATCATTTCGTTAACGAAAATTATGACCGTAGGATACCTTTGTCAGATTATATAAGCATAAGTTTTGATAATGCCTATAATTTTGCAGACGACCTTGTCAGCGATAAAATATTGACCAATGCAAAGATAGTATACCATCAAAACCGCTTTTCTGCAGAGGAAATGTACCCTGCCACGAAAACTGCTGAAAGGATATCTCTCAAAGAGGCAGAGGCTTTGCTTAAAAAAGGATATGTTTTCGGTGGGCACTCCTGTCCTCTTTGCATGGCGGCACAGCCGGCGGTGGATTTTTCTGACTATGATTTTGTGGAAATGAAATACGTCCGCGGAACAGACGGGCGGGGCGACACAAAGGCAATTGTTCCTTTTTATATTTTCTACAAAAAAATCGGGATCTCCGAAAACGGCAATGAAATTTACGCCAAGACCTATGTACCGGCAATAGAAGTCAGCGGTTACGAGGAATATTTTGAATTACAACGAAAAACGCACAAAGTAGAACAGGACTGACAGCGCATACCCATGATTTCTTATGTACCTAAAAACGGATATCCGTATCGAATTTTGCTGAGGACGGGGCGGAGTCGATTTCGAGTAGCGAAAAATAGCATTTATAGGGGCTTATTCCGCTACATTCCGTCCTCCGTCATCCCGCTATATCACGCGGTTTATGCCACTTTTAGGCATTGTTATGAAAAACTGCGAGAAAACTGCGAGATAAAAAGTGGGGTTGAAATTTTTTTAAATTTCGCAGTTTTGGGGAGAAAATTGACCTGATTCAGCCCCCAAAACTGTTCGTAAAATGCTATATAGATTTCGTCTTTTTTCTTGCTGACAATACCATCAAATCACAACTTAGTAAAGTATGATTTGGTGGTATTATTTTTCTCTGGACTTTTAAAATTGTTGTGGTATCCTGTGTGCTAAAAAAGAAAGGATGCTTACAGCAATGACTGAAAAGAAACTTCGAGAATCATTCAAAAAAATGTTATCAGATTGCCCGGCCGTGATATCTCCTTCAAAAGAAATCAAAGGCGCTCCTATCGGCAGATCCAAAATCTACCAAGCATTGAGAAACGGCGAGATCGAGCACTTCGTTTGCAAGCGGGGCTACTTCTTCACCAAGGATGCCTTCATTGATTACCTTGTCAAAATTGCCACTGCCAAAGGCAAGTCCTTCAAAAAGAGAGATGAAGAACAATGTTAGAGGACTTACCGGAAAAGCTCACCGGCGAACAAGTTCGCTGCATTTTGCACATCGGCAAAAAGAAGTGTGCCTGGATGCTGAACAACGGCTTCATCAAATGTCAGAACAGCGGCAAGAAGTCAAGAAAGTACACTGTTCTCAAGGAAGACCTCCTTGCATTCATCGATGACTCCGCAAAGCATCCCGAAAAGTACGTCACCCCTTATGCAGCCTTCTCCACAGCAAAGGAAGTTAAAAACAAAAAGAGGAAACGACAAAAAGCAGGCTTTCCAACTTCCTTGCCTGATGATTTCAGACCGTGGCTGGAACAGGAATTTGAAAAAAAGTCAGATGCTTTTACCGTAGCGCAAGTGGTCAAACTTACCGGCTATGTTAAAAATACTGTGGATCAATGGATTCGCAAAGGCTGGTTGAAATCAGTGCAAGCTCAATCCGGACGGATCGTTCCCAAGGTTTGGTTGATTGATTTTTACTGCGGATATGGGTACAGCATATTGAAGGTGAAATATCGTTTGATCTATTAGATGATAATAATCTTGAAGATATTACAACATCCAACAGACAAGACATTGATATTCACGATAAACGTGTTAGTTTGCTTATCGATATTACTAAAAAAATTGTTAATAAGTTAATTTCCGAACGAAATAATGTAACTAAAGCAGTCGGTGAAGAGAATAAAAAGAGAAAAGAAACGATTGAAACAAGAGCCAAGGTCAAAGCCAAAAAAGCAATAAAGCAAGACCTTGATAGTCTTGGTGTTGATCAAGATAAGGTCGATGATATCGTTGCATCTTTTGATAGCAAATTAAAAGGTGATAACAACTTAAAAGCAAAAGAACTATATAAGCTTTTTATTTCGCATGCAAGAAAGGATAGACGTTTTTCCGACTTCATTTACAATTTGATAATCAAAAAAGGTGCTTTGCCTGAAGAGGTGTTTTATACAACCCGTCAAGTGCAGGGAAATAGCACATTATCTCAAGACATCAAGAGGAATATAATGGAAATTAATACTATGGTGTTATTTCTTGATTCAGCAAATTTTATGAGAAGTTCTTATTGCTTGTTTGAAGGTGGAGCTTTTTGGGCAACTAGATCTATGGATAGTTGTATTCACATTCATTTTGACACTGCTTGGATTCCAGATTACATAAATGATCATGAAAAATATCATGTTCCCCTTCATCAAGGTAAGGTTCTCACTCCTTCGGTATTTGCTTTGACACAACGTAAATACAACGAATTGGTTCAAGTTCTTAACATTATTATTGAGCACTTGAATTCTAGTGCGTTGCATAATGGAAATGAAATTGCTTTGTTTGAAGAGGTTGCTTTCCCTCCAGAAATTGAGATGGAGAGAAAGGGCCAGTCCCCTCAAGATTTTATGGATAGTGATTTTGTTAATTATTGGAATTATTATGTTGTTGAAGGAAAAACTGACATAACACAAGAAGGAAACATAATAGATTGTGATTCCTATATTAGTGAGTATAATAAGAATGTTGAAAAATTAAAATGAAAAGATTTTTTCTCTGAATTTTTGTGGAGCCTGCTGTGTGTTACAAAAGCATTGCTGATATGACACAAATAATAGTCGAAGAAATTTACGGCGGAGAAAAGTACGATGTAATGAGCGCGGTGATGGCGGACTATTTTAAAAACGGTAGACCCGAGGAGGATGACGAGCGGACCTGGCTTGATATTCTGATCGGAAAATACGCGCTGATTGCAGCAGACAAAATGAAAATTGAGGGCGACTCTATATCGGTAATGACCGATATAGAGTCGCTCTCTTCTTATGTGACGTGGGATAACAATATTTGAAGATTTATATTACTCCCCACGTTCCCATTTTCTGGCGCCTTCATTAAAAAGTTGAAAAACTATCCTCTGAGAAAGTAAAAAGCCAAAAACGGGGCGTTTGTGGCGGAATGTTTTCGCTTTAACCCGATTACAACACGCGCAACAAAAACACACACAAAGCAGCAATGGCTAAGGTGATTATTACATATGTTGCACAACCAACAGGATGAGATTGTATTGTCTTGTGATTATTTATTACGGTGGTTTTCTTGGGTTGTTGTTGCGTGCGCTTTGCGTTCGGATTGTTGGCTGCACGAGCTTTCATTGCTTGGTCATAAAGAGAAAGCGGATCTGTCTGGTTCATAATGCGTGAATAAAAATTATTAAGCCACAGCTCGTCTTCAGGCTCACACATGTTTTGTTCTGTACAGCTGGGTTCGTGTGAAATCTGATTTCTGATCCAACGATAATGTTTAAGTTTTTTCAGATCGTCATCCCAGGAACGAACATAAAAAGAACCATTAGGAGTTTTGATCATTTCGTCAATATAGGCTGACACACGTCGGTCGTCATTCATCATATCGCCGCAAAGTTTTTCAAGATGTTTATATGAATCAATGAAACCCATAAAATCCTCCGCAAAAGAATAAGTCTATACTAAAAGAGTACAACAATTTCATTGGATGTGCAAGTAGCCGTTCCATTTTCGCCTGGCTAAATTCACAACAAAACCTTGCGATATGGGCAGGTCGAAAATGAAGATGATATACAAAGGCGACCTGAAATTTAAAAAACTCCTTTGCCCCAATAGGCAAGGGAGTTTTTTTGGCGGAGATGCAGGGATTTGAACCCTGGCGCCGGCAAAACCGACCTACCGGATTTCGAATCCGGACCCTTCAACCACTTGGGTACATCTCCGTATCAATTTTTGACAGTCTTGATTATAACGCAAAAAAGGACATAAAGCAACAGGTTTTTTGCAGAAAAAGGGGCAAGGCGGGAGTGGGGGTAACGCTTGGGACGATTATGGAAAGGGCTGGTAGAGCAGGTCTTTTTTGCAAGAAAAGGATTGATTTGTCTGAGGAAAATAATGAGTTGTGGCGGAAATTGCAAAATTTTTGTTAAAAATAAGAAAAAATGGGTGATTTGGGGTTGACAATTTTGCGGCAATGTGTTTAAAGTCTAAGGGTTTGCTGAGGGTAAAACAGCAAAAGAAATTTGGTGAAAAGAGGGATAAAATGTTAGCATTTTACTTGACTTTGGTGGATGAACCGGAGGACAAGAGTTTAGTTGAGAAAATTTATTATGATTACAGAGATCACATGTTTGCGGCGGCAAATGGCATTTTGCAGAATGAGCAGGATGCGGAAGACGCTGTGCATGATGCCTTTGTAAAGATTGCGCAGAACATTAAGATGTTCAGAAAGTATGATGAGGACCATCTGAAGGCGTCTGTGCTTGCGATAACGAGGCATAGGGCGCTGAATATGCTTAAGAAGGGAAGTAACGTTGAGATAGATAGTCTTGATGATGAGAAAAGTGAGGCGTTCAGGTCTGCTCATGATACACAGGATATTGAGCAGGATTTTATCGACAAATTGAGATACGAGAGATTAAATAGGGCAATTGAAAATTTGGCTGAGGGAGACCGGGACTTAATAACTTTGTACTACGTACAGCGATTGCCCGGCAAGGATATTGCTAAAATGTTTGATATGAAGGATTGCACTGTCAGAAAGAAAGCTGAGAGGCTTCGCAAGAAGTTGTACGAGGCGTGTGGAGGTGATGAGTATGAGAAATGACCTGAATAATGATATTGGAAAAGCTCTCTGCATGATTCTTGAAAAGAATTTCAATGAATATTGCAAAGAGATTGACGAGGCAGTGACAGCAGACCCTCATGTTTTCTCGGAAAAGTTCTGCAAAAAGATGGACAAGCTCATCAGACGCAGCAAAAGGCCTTGGTACAGCATGGTGAGTACGCCCATGAAGAAGGTGGCGGTAATAATTATAGCGATTCTCGTGTTCAGCATGACCTCGGTAATGAGTATCCGTGCTGCAAGAGAGGCTGTTATCGGATTTTTTGTTCAGGTATACGAAACATTTTCTGTGGTGTTCTTCGGTGAGGACAATGCCAATGAGGAGGATGTGCCTGAGGGCAGAGCGATAACGGAGCCAATGCCGGATTATGAGATAACGGCGTTGCCGGAAGGGTATAGGCTGGTGTATAGTTTTGAAGACGAGCAATCTGTGGAAAAAAGATATATAAATGAACAAGGACAAACGATAAACTTTTTATATATTTCTAATGATAACAATTATATAGTCCTAGACACAGAAAATATTGGTTCGCAAATATGTACTATTGGGGATTTCTCTTGTGAATATATTATAAAAGATGGTTTTGCTCATTTCATATGGGAAAGTGCTGGTTGTGTGTTTTCTCTCGACGCCATAGATTTTGAGACAGCAAGAGCCCTCATAAGTTCAATTTTACTAAAAAAATAAAAAATATTTAAAAAAGTTTGTCACAAAATGCGATCTCAGTTGTATATATAGTGAAGGGTTTAATTTTCTCTTTAAAAATATACAATTTGGGAGGTGAAAATATGAGGATCAGAATTTTCAGTTTAATGTTGTGTGTATGTCTTTTGTTTACATCAATGATTCCCGTAATGGCAAGTGCCGAGGAAGCTACTGTTCAACCGAGACTTACATACATACAGACAGCCACGGTAATGTTATCTCCTGTAGATGACGACACCTTAAATGTTTACTGTTCTATGGATGCAGATAATAGTACAGTCACTAATTGCTACATTAAATATACTGTGCAAAAGAAGGGCTTTTTAGGGCTCTCCTGGAGTGACAAGATAAGCGGGTCGCTCTCCACAGGCACTTATTATGCAACTGTCAGTAGAAATATCACAGGCTTCAGTTCAGGAACATACCGTCTTAAGGTGGAGCTTACTGCTAAAACAAGCAGTGGTCAGAGCGAGACTATTACCGTTTATAGTTCTGAACAGAAGCTGTAAAGCGGTGTAGGCGGCTTGTGACGGACAAGTATGCACAAAAGAAAGGTCGGAGGGCAGGGAGGTTTTGCCTGCTTTCCGATCTTAAAAGTACAAAAGATTTCATAAGTTCTGAAAAATTTTTGAAAAAAATTTACGAAAATGATGATTTTCGGGTGTTTTTTGCCAAAACAGTGGCACTTCGGTTCCGCAACGAATGGTATAGTATCTCTAACAGAACCGCTGAGGCGGGTCTGAATTTACCGGAGGTATTGTACAAATGAGAAACAGTAAAGTGCTCGTTACGAGCGTGCTTGAGAAAAGTTTTGGATTTGCGGATATCCTTGAGGACAGAGGGTTTGATCCTTGTGTGTTTGAGGAAGGTAGCAGGAGTCTTGTGGAAGAGATTAATCGATTGAAGCCCGGGGCGGTGTTATTGCCGGTGTTCCTTGCCATGCAGGATGCGGTGAGTATTATCAATATTGCGAAGCAGATGTGCGAAGGATGCGATGATACACTTTATTTTGTAATGGGTGGCGGCGAAGGCATGAAAACCATTAATTATATCGTGAATAATGGCGCGGACTATTATTTCCACATTACCACCAGCACTGTTGCGGTGGTGGAGAAGATGCTCAGTTTTTTTGATGAGGACTACGAGCAGACGATTGAACTTTTTACAGAAAAAAGAGAAGCTCGTTCGGATAGGGATATGGTCACACGTGAGCTGTTGAGAGAAACGGGAGTTTTGCCTCATTTAAAAGGTTTTCTGTACCTTAGTGATGCGGCTGTTATGGGGATTGATTTTCAGCAATGGCCTATACCGCTTACCAGGACAGTATATCCTGCTCTTGCCGAGAAATTCGATACTACGCAGTTGAGAGTGGAGCGAGCTATGCGAAATGCCATATTGGTTGCGTGGGCGAATTTTGACAAGGAAAAGGATAAGAAAAATCCTATTTTCTCGAAGTGTCACGAAAGACCGTCGAACAGGGAGTTTTTGGGGCTTGTGAATTATGAACTAAAGAAAAGATTAGCTGATAATTCAGAATACAATGGCGAAGGTGTCGGTTGAAATTTTGAATTATTCCAGGCTTTAAATATATATTGTATTTTAATTCTATTATGTAAGGTTGGGTTGCTGTTTGAAGAAATTTACCATTTTAATAGTACACAGAGTAAAGTCCCGGGCTGAAGAGTTAGCCGGGCTGTTTATGGAGAATCCCTATGTTGAGGGTTGTGTAACATGTGAGAAGGTTGAAGATGCTGTAGTTTGTATGGGCAAGTGTCATGCAGATCTGATTTTGTTGGATGCGGAATTGCCCTGCTCTAATTACAAGAAGCTGATTGAGAAGCTGCGGAAGGTGAATATAAAGGCTATATTCGCTTTGACCTGTGACAATGGACTTGATTCGTTGGAAGTTGTGGGAGGTCGTCCTCTTGCAGAGATTAAGTGCGCCTGCGATTTGTCCTTTGACAGACTCAGTACGTTGCAGGATATTCACGAGTGCGTTCTTGAAGCGTGTATTATTGGCGAGAAGAAATTCGGTGCCACGGTTATAATCCGGACCTTTGGGAGTTTCGCGGTTATGCATGAAGATAAAGCGATTCATTTTTCAAATTCGAAGGCGAAAGAGCTTTTAGCATTGTGCATAGACCGCATGGGTTCTGAAATTTCTATGGAAGAAGTGATAGATGTTTTATGGCCTGACAGACCGTATGATGATAACGTGAAAAGACTTTACAGGAAGGCTATCTCTAATCTGAGGACAAGCCTTAATGAGACTGTAGGGGAGACCTTGTTCAAGACTTCAAGAGGTTTTTGTAGCCTGGACGTGTCGAAGATAAGCTGTGACTATTTTATGTTTATGAAAGAGTATAGAAGAGAAAAGGTGGATGCATCAGTGATGGACTATTATCTGCCGGAGTATGCGTGGTCAGAGTTTACTATTGCCAAATTGTTCTTTGATAGTATGAAACGAAAGGAAAGGAAAAATCTTGGTGACAACGAGTGAGTTGTCAGGTAATTGAATATTGTTTTATTCTTTTCTGTATGCGAGAATTTGAGTGAATTTTTCTAAAACAGCGCGGATATTTTGCACCTCAGACGAAGTGGTAGGAAATACCAAATTCATCTCGTTAAGAATTATGCAAGAGCCTCCGTCGATATCTTCGGAGGCTCTTTGTGTTTTTTACTGTTTACATTGTGAATAAAAATTTTTTCATTATAAATATAAATAAAAAACGACAGGCGACATCGCCTATCGTTTTCTGGTGCCGCTGGCGGGACTTGAACCCGCACCCCGTTGCCGGGAATGGATTTTGAGTCCACCTCGTCTGCCAATTCCAACACAGCGGCATGCGAGTGTTATTATAATAAATTTATTTGCAGATTGCAAGCGTTTTTTTATCAAATATGAGGTGAAATATGAAAAAAAGTGAATTTGATTTATTGCTGGTGAAAGTGCTATCGGATGTGTATGAAAAGTATTGCAAAGAGCTTGACGAGAAAGTGGCCGATAGAAAAAAAGTTCAGGGGAAAGAAAAGAAGAGCCCGAAAGGAAAAAAATAACAGCGGAAGAATGGTTTAAATAGCCGTTGCAATACAAAAACAAATGTGTTACAATTAACATGTATTCTGTGCTTTATGGATTTAGTGTCATAAAGTGTGGCATTATCGCTTAATCATGAAAGGATGGAGAGAAGTGGCTAAGGTTACATTCAGAGAAGAGAGATGTAAGGGCTGCAAGCTTTGCGTTGACGCATGTCCTAAGAAAATTGTTGTAATAAAAGAAGATACGCTTAACCAGAACGGTTATCATCCGGCAGGTGTTTATGAGATGGATAAATGTATCGGTTGTGCTTTTTGCGCTACGATGTGTCCTGATTGCGTAATTACTGTTGAAAGGTAGGAACGGATATGGGAGAGAAATTGTTGATGAAGGGAAATGAAGTAATTGCGGAGGCGGCTTTGAGAGCAGGCTGCCGTCATTATTTCGGTTATCCTATTACACCTCAGACAGAGGTTGCACACTACATGGCGAAGAAAATGGAGCAGATCGGCGGTGTTTTTGTACAGGCTGAAAGCGAAGTTGCTGCTATAAATATGGTTTACGGCGCGGCAAGCGCAGGCGTGAGAGCGATGACTTCATCCTCCAGCCCCGGAATCAGCCTTAAGCAGGAGGGTATTTCCTATTCTGCAGGCGCTGAGCTTCCTATGGTTATTATTGATATTGTAAGATGCGGTCCCGGACTTGGCGGAATTCTTCCTGCTCAGTGCGACTATTTCCAGATGGTAAAGGGCGGCGGCCACGGTGATTACAATCTTACTGTTCTTGCTCCTTGCAGCGTACAGGAGATGTACGAGGTGGTTGTTGGGGCCTTTAATATTGCTGACCGTTACAGAACACCTGTTGTAGTAATGGGTGACGGATACCTGGGTCAGATGATGGAGGCTGTTGAGTTCAGAGATGAGGAGCCTATTGCAAAGATTGACAAGTCTTCCTGGGCTGCTTGCGGTCACAAGATGGAGCGTGAGCACAATACCATCACTTCTATTTATATTGAGGCAGACGTTCTTGAGGCGCATAATAATAAGCTTCAGGCAAAATACCGTGAGATTGAGAAGAATGAGACCCGCGTTGAGGAGTTCAACTGCGAGGGCGCTGACGTTATCGTTACTGCTTACGGTACTGTTGCACGTATTGTGAAGAACGTTATCAAGGATGCTGAGAAAGAGGGCATCAAGGTTGGTCTTATAAGACCTATTACACTTTGGCCTTTCCCCTCTGAGTCCTATGCAAAATACGCTGACAAGGTTAAGGGCTTCCTGTGCGTAGAGATGAGTACAGGCCAGATGGTTGAGGATGTGCGCCTTGCCGTTAACGGCCGTAATACTGTTGATTTCTACGGAAGAACAGGCGGTAATGTTCCCAGTCAGAGCGCAATTCTTGAAGAAGTTCGCAAGATTGCGGCGAAGAAGAAATAAGGAGGCGTATTTTAAATGGCTATTGTATTTCAGAAACCCCACGGACTTACCGACAAGGCATTTCACTATTGCCCCGGATGTACTCACGGAATTATCCACAGACTTGTTGCGGAGGTTCTTGACGAGCTTGGCATTGAGGGCGATACTGTAGGTGTTTCTCCGGTAGGTTGTACATATAATAACTACGAATATTTCAATTGCGATATGGTGCAGGCGGCTCACGGACGTGCTCCTGCTGTTGCTACAGGTCTTAAGAGATCACTTCCCGGAAAGACTGTTTTCACGTATCAGGGAGACGGTGACCTTGCGGCTATCGGTACTGCAGAGATCGTTCATGCGGCTACAAGAGGCGAGAAAATCACTACCGTTTTCGTAAATAATGCGATTTACGGTATGACATCAGGTCAGATGGCGCCGACCACTTTGGTTGGACAGACCACTACTACCACTCCTTTCGGAAGAAAGCCTGAGCTTCACGGATATCCCGTAAGAGTTTGCGAGCTTCTTTCTACCCTTGAGGGCGCAGTTTTCGTAGAGAGAGTTGCAGTAAATAACGTTCAGAATATCAAGAAGGCGAAGGCTGCCATTAAAAAGGCTTTCCAGGTGCAGCAGGCAGGCTTGGGATTCGGAATCGTTGAGATTCTTTCAATCTGTCCTACTAACTGGGGTATGAGCCCTGCGAAGTCCCTTGAGTGGCTTGAGCAGAATATGATGGAGCACTATCCTTTGGGCAATTTCAAAGGCAAGGATCTGGAGGTGTAATATATGCAACAGGTTATTTTAGCAGGTTTTGGCGGACAGGGTATCTTGTCCATGGGTAAATTTATTGCATATTCCGGTCTTGAAGAAGGAAAGAACGTTTCATGGCTTCCTTCCTACGGTCCTGAGATGCGTGGCGGTACAGCGAATTGTAACGTTATCGTGGCAGAGGAAGAGGTTGGCTCTCCTATTATCAGCAAGGCATCAGCTCTTATCGTTATGAACCAGCCTTCTCTTGAGAAGTTTGAGGACTACGTTGAAGAGGGCGGCGTTATCATCCTTGACAGCAGTCTTGTTCCGGTAATGCCTAAGCGCAAGGACGTTAAGGTTTTTGCAATTCCTGCCACCACAAAGGCTTATGAGTTTGGCAATGCTACCTTTGCAGGAATCATTCTTCTCGGAAAGCTCATTGAGGAGACTAAGATTGTTGCTCCTGAGAACTTTGAAAAAGCGCTTTACAAGATTCTTCCTCCGAAGAAGCACGGACTTATCCCTGCTGAGATGGAAGCGTTGAAGTTCGGCGCAGAGTTTTAATTGAAATTTTTAAATAATTTACGCACTATTTGACAAAGCACCTGATTTTTATATTGGGTGCTTTTCTGTTTTGTTCTTGTTGCAATTTGAGAAGAAAACTGATAAAATTGTAGTATCGGTTAAAAATGAAACAACGGAGGGAATAATTATGGGTTCTGCAGATATTGCTTTTATTAATACTTGCAAACAGATTCTTGAGCACGGGTCCTGGGTAAATGACGAGAAGGTTCGTCCTAAATGGCCCGACGGTACACCTGCATATACGAAAAAGTCTTTTTGTGTGGTGAACAGATACGATCTTGAAAAAGAGTTCCCTTTGATTACCATAAGGCCTATTTCGCTGAAGCTGGCGGTGGACGAGATATTGTGGATATATCAGAAAAAGTCAAATAACGTTAATGACCTTAACAGCCATATCTGGGACAGCTGGGCAGACGAAACAGGTTCCATAGGAAAGGCCTACGGCTATCAGGCCGGTGTGAAGCATAAGTACAGAGAAGGCGAGTTTGATATGATTGACAGGGTTATTTATGATTTGAAAAATAATCCTTGCAGCAGACGAATTATGACTAATTTGTATAATTTTGCAGATTTGCACGAAATGGCGCTTTACCCTTGCGCGTACAGCATGACTTTTAACGTGGTTGACGGAAAGCTTTGCGCTATTTTAAATCAAAGGTCACAGGATATGCTTGCCGCTAACGGCTGGAACGTGGCGCAGTATGCGGCGCTGGTGATGATGCTTGCTCAGGTTTGCGGATTGAAGCCGGGTGAGTTTGTGCACGTTATCGCAGATGCACATATTTACGACAGACATATACCCATTGTGGAAGAGCTTATTAAGAGGCCAATGTACGATTCACCAAAGGTTACGTTGGACCCTGAGGTAAAGGATTTTTATGATTTTACGCCGGACAGTTTCAGAATTGAAAACTATGTGCACGGCGACAAGGTAGCAAAATTTGAGGTTGCTATCTGACCGGAAAATTTAATCGGAGGAAAAATAAAATGGCCGGAATAAAAAAGAAAAAAACTGAGAAGCCCCAAAAGACACATATAAGAAAGGCCGGAGTGTTGATGAACATTTCATCATTGCCGGGTCCCTTTGGAATCGGTGTTTTCGGAGAGGAAGCCTTTTATTTTGTGGATAAGTTGGCGGAGATGAAGTTCGGTTTCTGGCAGATATTGCCCTTGGGAAATCTCGACTACGGAAATTCTCCTTATGCCAGCGACAGTGCTTTTGCGGGAAATTATCGTTACATTGACCCCCGTCAGCTTTTTGAAGAGGGCTTGCTTGTCGAGGAGGAACTTGAGGAGTGCAAGTATCAGGGAAGTCCTTACACAGTTGATTACGGTTTTGTTTACGAGTCCAGAGGGATAATGCTTAAGAAGGCTTTTGCAAATTACAAGGCACTTTCTGAAGAGGACGCAAAGCCTATTGCCGCGGAGATCAGGTCTTTTGTCAGAAAGAACGGTTGGATAAAAAAATATGCGGAGTTTACTGCTCGTAAGAACCTTTGCGGAATGGTTTCATGGTGGGAGTGGAGCAGTATGCCTAAGCCCGGCAAGGACGAACTTAAATATGAGGCAGAGTTTGTGACATTTGTGCAATATTTGTTCTTTAAGCAATGGGACAAGGTAAAGAAATATGCAAACTCTAAAGGAATAAAGATTATAGGTGATATGCCTGTGTACGTTGCGATGGACAGTTGTGACGTCTGGGCAAATCCGGAGCTTTTCCAGCTTGACGAGGATGGAATTAAGCCTTTGCAGGTGGCAGGAGTACCGCCGGATTATTTTTCTGAGGATGGTCAGCTTTGGGGAAATCCTTTGTATGACTGGAAGAAAATGAAGGAAACAGGCTACAAGTGGTGGGGCGATCGCCTGGAGGCGGCACTTAAGATGTACGACGTGCTGAGAATAGACCATTTCAGAGGGCTGGCTTCCTATTGGGCAGTGCCTGCAGGCGACAAAACTGCTCGTGGCGGACATTGGGAGGAAGGCCCCGGCCAGGATCTTTTTGATGCGGTAAAGGATAGGTATAAGAACGGAGAGATTTTGGCAGAAGACCTTGGTGTTTACGGACAAGACGTGGTTGATCTTCTGAATTCTACGGGCTTTGCGCAGATGAGAGTTATTCAGTTTGCCTTTGATGAGACCAGAGATAGTGTGCATTTGCCACAGAATTATCCTGTAAACAGCATTGCTTACGTCGGCACTCACGACAATAATACAATGCTGGGCTGGCTTTATGATGCGACCCCTGAGGAGCGCGACTTTGCCCTTAAATATTGCGGTTTCAGAGATGGTAATTGGGGTGAGGGCGGCTATTACTCCAAGTCTTGCCGCGCTTTTATTGAAGCGGTGTGGAAGTCGCCTGCCAGATATGCTGTTGTGGCGGTTCAGGATATGTGCGGTTTCGGAAGTGACACGAGAATGAATATGCCGGGTGTTGAGGAACTTAACTGGCGCTATAGGGCGACCAAGGAAACTCTTGACAGTATTGATACAGCATATTTTGCGGAAATTAATGATATTTTCGGAAGAACTTGCGATTGACGGAGGATTTTAAAATGAATTTAATCGTTGCAGTTGACAAAGAGTGGGGAATTGGTTACAAGGGTGATCTGCTTGCCCGCGTAAAAGGCGATTTGGGAAATTTTGCAAAATTGACCACAGGGAAAATTGTTGTTTTAGGGTCCAATACTCTTGCGACTTTCCCGGGCGGAAGAGTTCTTAAAAACAGAACGAATATAGTACTCCACCCTGATGCAAGCTATGCTCCTGAGGGCGCAATCGTGGTGCATTCATTGGACGAGTTGTTTGAAGAGCTTAAAAAATATGATACCAAGGATGTTTTTATTATCGGTGGCGCCAGTGTTTACAGACAGCTGCTTCCTTATTGCGACACAGCGTATGTGACAAAATTCGACAAATCTTACGAAAAGGATGCGTCTATACCAAACCTTGATGAGGACGCTGACTGGAAAATGGAGTGGAGAAGCGAAGACCAGATAAGCAATGCTGAAACAGATACTGAGGCCGGACTTGTGTATTATTTTACGAAATATGTAAAAGTCGTTTGAAAAAGTTGCGATTTTTGAAAAAAGTCCCTTGAAAAAGTTTCGGTTTTTTAAAAAAGTCGCTTGAAAAAATTGCAAAATCTTTAAAAAGTCCCTTGAAAAAGTTGATTTCTTGTGATAACCTAATTATAGGAATTGAGAAAAAAGCTTTTGTTAAGGGGTTTTTATGTTAAAAAGAAAGATAGAACAAAAATTAATAAAATGGAAAAACACGCCGGGAAGAAATCCTTTGATTTTAAAGGGGTGCAGACAGTGCGGAAAAACGTTTTCGGTATGTGATTTTGCAAAGAAGAACTATAAGCATACTGTATATCTGAATTTTTTTAAAAATCCTGCGTACAATGCTATTTTTCAGGGTGACCTCGATGTAGAAAACATCACAATAATGATGTCTGCATTGCTGGGATCTGATGCAATATTTGAGCCGGGACAAACCGTTATAATATTAGACGAAATCCAAGAGTGTCCTGACGCACGTACAGCATTGAAATTTTTTAAAGAAGACGGCAGATATGATGTTATCGGCACAGGCTCCTTGTTAGGAGTAAGCGGTTACGGAAAACAGCCAAAATCAATACCGGTAGGTTATGAAACTGTAATTGAAATGTACCCATTGGATTTTGAAGAATTTCTTTGGGCAAATGATATTTCTGATGTGATAATAGGCAAACTAAAAGAGTGTTTTGAAAAGGAAATTCCAGTGTCTGAGGCGTTGCATCAAAAAATGATGCAATTGCTCTTGCAGTATACTGTGGTTGGTGGAATGCCGGAGGTAGTTAAAACTTTTTGTGAAACAAAGCAAATGGGCAGTGTTTTATCTTTGCAGAGGGATATTGTGAATTCCTACCAAGACGATATGATAAAGTATGCAGATAAGAAAGATAAAACATTGATAAAGGAATGTTTTCAGTCTATTCCAAAACAATTGAGTAAAGAAAATAAAAAATTTCAATACTCTCTTGTAAAAAAAGGCGGTACAGCATCAAAATTTGCAGGAAGCATACAATGGATAGAAGATGCCGGTATTGTTACACGATGCTACAATATGGATATTCCGGAACTGCCTCTGGATGGCAATGCAAAAACAGATACGTTTAAAATATATATGCGTGACACAGGCTTGTTTGTAAGCATGTTGGAAGACGGAACACAATATGATATTTTACAGGGAAACTTATATGGGTACAAGGGTGCAATTTTTGAAAATCTCACTGCAGATATTTTAGGCAAAATGGGACGTAAATTATATTACTATCACAAGGATTCCGGCCTTGAAGTGGATTTTGTAATGAGATATAAAGGTGATTGCTGTTTGTTAGAGGTGAAATCAACTAGTGGAAATACTAAAAGCACAAAAACAATATTAAATCATCCTGAAAAATATCACGTTGCAGGGGCTTTTAAATTAGGAAATTATAACGTAGGGAGAAGCGAAAAAATATTAACACTTCCTTTGTATATGTGTTTTCTTTTGACAGAGTTCTAATAAGCGTGAATACAACTTGATAATTTGAAACATAATAATACCGTAGCTTTGAATTGAGTCGAAGCTGCGGTATTACTGTTTCAGGAGGCATAAATATCATGGTACAAAAAGGTTCTCAGACAATAGAATGCGATGTAAAGAGCTGTAAGCATAACAGCCAGAGCGACTGTATGTGCGTTCTTTCAGGCATTAAGGTTTCTCCTAAAAAGGATTGTCATTCTACTTGCAGTGATGAAAGCTTGTGTGCAAGCTATGAGTGCAGAAATTGCTGAATGAATTGATATAACAATTGTCGGCAATAAAGCAGGGCGGTTCAGTTTACAAAAACGAACCGCCCTTGCTGTTTTATATTGTATCAAATTTATATGTGGTTTTTGAGGTAAATAAGGTGTTTTTCTTTAGCAATGTGGTTTCAAAAGATGGTGTGTTTATTGCATTCGGGAAAAATTGTGTTTCAAAGCAAAAGCCGGAACGCTTGCCGTAAACAGCGCCGTTCTTTCCTTGGCTGTCGCTGATGTAGTTTCCGATGTAAAATTGCACACCGGGAAGGTCTGTGTAAGTAAACATTCTGATGCCGCTTTCGTTGCTGTAGCATTGTGAAGCAAGGGCTTGCTCCCTCTTGGAGCCTTCGCGTCGGATTACGAAATTGTGGTCGTAGCCTGCGCCGATAATGAGCTGGGGATGAGGATATTCAACGTCCTTGCCGATTGTTTTAAATTCATTGAAATCAAAAACCGTATCCGCAACTTCCATAATTTCTCCCGTAGGCGCAAAGTTTGTTCCCATGGGGGTGATGTAATCTGCGTTAATTCGCACAACAGTGTTAAGGCAGTCGTGGCCGCAGTCCTGACCGTCAAGGTTAAAATATGAATGGTTTGTGACGTTTAAAACAGTGTCCTTGTCGCATACAGCCTCGTATTCAATATTGAGCTCTGCATCGTCAGTAAAGGTATATTTCACCTTTAAAGTAAGATTGCCGGGATATCCCTCGTCACCGTCAGGAGAGAGCAGGGTGAAAGTAACGGAGTTTTCGCCGGACATTATCTCGCCGCCTGTCTTGATTGCATCAAAAGCAGCGGAATTAGCCTCGGGAAGGTCGATTGACCAGATTTTTTTGTCGAAACCGATGTTTCCGCCGTGAAGAGCGACGCCGCTGCCTGTGTTGTCAGCAGTTTTGTACTCCTGGCCGTTAATGGTAAAGGAAGGGCCTGTAAGGCGGTTGGCGCATCTGCCGATAATCGCCCCGAAATAACTGTCATTTTTCTCATAATCTGCCATGGAATCGTATCCGAGGACAACGTCACGAAGAGCGCCTTCTCTGTCTTTTACGAAAAGGGTTCTGACGGTGGCGCCATAGGAAATAATTTCGCAGGATTCTCCTTCATTATTCGTTAGCGTGACGGAAAAAACGTCCTGTCCGTCTGCAGTCTTGTCAAAATATTTAAGTTTAAGCATATATACCCCTCCGGAGTTATTATCGTCACAAGTATCTACCATAATACCACAAAATAAAAATTTTTCAATGCGTTTGGCGGTTTTTTTATTGACAAAGGGGGTATTTAGTGTTAGAGTGCAGGGAGTGCAAAGCACAGAACATTCAGGAGGTAGGTTATGGAAACCGGAAAAGTAAAATGGTTCAATGCTGATAAGGGATTTGGCTTTATCGCGAGAGACAATGGCGGAGATGTTTTCGTACATTATTCTGCTATTCAGACAGAAGGCTTCAAGACTTTGGAGGACGGCCAGGAAGTAACATTTGATGTTGTTGACGGCGCTAAGGGTCCCCAGGCCGCAAATGTTAATAAGATTTAATTTATTAATTATATTTGTAAGCTGATCCCCTTACAACAGTGTCTGCTGTAAGGGGGTTCTTGTTATGGAGGATTTATGGACGTTAATAAAATTAACGAAAAAGATATGGCATTGGTTGAAAAGCTTTTTCCCTTTGCGTCACCAGAAAAAGTTCCTTTCACGTTTATGTACGGAGATAGACGCATTAACGGTATTCCTGAGGAGTTTGCGCCCAAGGTAGAAGCTGCGCAGGAGGGTGACGTAAAAAAGGTCACAATTACCGGAAAGGACAGCAGTGGCCTTGAAATTAAGGCGGAGTATGCGGAGTACAAAGATTTCCCCGTTACCGAGTGGATGGTTACTATTACGAATTGCGGCGAAAAGGACACCCCCGTGCTTTCAGATATAAAGACCGTTCAGGGCGTTCTTGAAGGCTCTGAGGCTGTACTTATGCACGGCAACGGCGACACCTGCAATACAGAGGGCTACGAGTATTTTTACGACAAGGTTGACAAGGAGCTTCTTCTCTATCCTGAGGGCGGAAATCCTTGCAAAGAGGCCCTTCCCTATATGAGGCTGATGTTTAAGGAGTACAGCGTCAATATTGCCATCGGCTGGTCTGCTCAGTGGGAGGCAAAATTTACTCCGTCAGAGAACGGCAACGGCGTTGAATTTTATGCAAAGCAGCAGCGTACCAATATGTACCTGAAGCCGGGCGAATCAATCCGCACCCCCAGAATTACTTTTATGGGTTATACAGGCGATGAGAGTCGCGGTAGAAATATATGGAGAAGATGGTACTTTAAGCACATTATCCCCAAGGAGAACGGCAAGGTGCTTCCCCCGAAGATGGTGCTTCATACATGGGGCGTTTTCGGCGGCGAGGAATGGTGCAATGCAACTGAAGAAAACCAGATAATGGCGATCAACGCATATCTTGAAAAGGGTCTCAGACCTGACATCTGGTGGATAGATGCGGGCTGGTATCCCTGCGGAGGCCATTGGGGCGATACGGGAAATTGGCGCCTTAATGAAGAAAATTGGCCCAATACGATGATGCCTGTGGCGAAGAAGTGCCACGAAAACGGCATTCAGTTCCTCTTGTGGTTTGAGCCTGAGAGAATACGAATGAATACTGATTTCAAGAATAATCTGGGCGATTGGGTTCTTGATGCAAAGGACCGTGACGGCAACAATCTTCTTGACCTTGGAAACAAGGAGTGCTGTGATTGGCTCATTGACCACATTGACAATATTATTAAGACAAACGGTGTGGATATTTACCGTCAGGACTTCAATTTTGCCCCCTTGTACACATGGATAAGATACGAGGAGAAGGACCGTCTTGGCTTTAAGGAAAATCAGCACGTTCAGGGCTATTGGAGATATTGGGATGCACTTATGGAGCGTAATCCGGGGCTTCTGATGGACTCTTGCGCCAGCGGTGGCAGACGAAACGATCTGGAAACTATGAGACGTTCCGTGCCCTTCCATTACACTGACGTAGGCTACGGCAACCACCCTGTGAAGCAGAAGCAACACCGTGAGATGTTTGAGTGGATTCCTTACTTCCGCGCCCACACTCTCAGCTGGGACGTGGGAGAGCAGTATATTGATTGGAACAATGCCCCTGTTGACCGCTTTGCCTTCCATTGCGCAATGGCGCCTGCAATTACGGCAATGGTCCAGTATAATGACACCGACGAGGCTTTTGAGGCAGGAAGAACCATGGAACCCGTGTGGAGAAGAGCCGCAGAGCTTATGCTTTCAGGTGACTATTACCCGCTTACAGAATGTCGCAAGAGCGCAGAGGATTATTACGCAATGCAGTTTGACGACCCTGAGAAGAAGCAGGGATTTTTCCAGGTTTTGAGAAACGTTGCCTGCAAGGACGAGTCCTTTACGGTAATGCCTTTTGCAGATGAAAGTGAAACCTACGAGTTTGAGAATATGGAGACCGGTGAGAAGTTTACTCTCAGCGGCAAGGATTTTGCCAAGGGATACACGGTAAGTATTCCTAAGCGCTCAGGCCAGATATGGTTCTATAAGAGAGGCTGATTTCAAGTATTGCAAAATTATTAAAAATATCCCCGTTGTCACGGAAAGGTGGCAACGGGGATTTGTCTTCAGGCGTTAAACTGAGAGATTGCAAACATAATACCTGCAACTGCTAAAACGGCCGCCATACATAACCAATCGGCAAGTTTTAATTTTACGCTTCTTCTGTATATCATATACGACAATATCATCGCTCCGAGAATAAAGGGAAGGACTACAATGCTGTCCGGTTTAAAAACCATAAAAGCGAGGTAAAGCACGGAAACAAATACTATGGGCAACATTACCTTGTATCCTATAAGACCTGTAGAAACGCCTCCGATGTTATGAGCCTTTTTCTTGCAGAACACAGCAAAATAACATATAAGACAAACCATCGCTACGACAACGATGAAAATGAGCTGATAATAATTGTAGTCACCCGGGGTGTGATTGTAACTATTATGCAATCGAAATAGAAAACCGGATGCTAAAAAGAACAAAAACGGATTTAACACGGTAAAAAAGTCAAGGTTTTCTGTTATCGTCAAGCCTATTGATTCTAAAAATAAAAGCATAAAAAAATAAACTAAAAGAGGAAGGGCTTGCCATGCAATAGAATATATAATTGCATCAACCATATTGTTTGCTGCGGCGGTTATCAGAACAAATATTGTGTAAACAGATACGCCTCCCAGCAGATATGCTAAAATAACCTTCGGAAAGAGCTCTACGTTAATCAGATTGTTATAGACGTTAAGCTTATCAAAAAATTTGTGGTTGAAGAAAATTGCCTCTATCAAACGCACTGATAAAATACTCAGGTAAAAGCAGAAAAGATATGTAAGTCCGCAAAGATAATGGGCAAACGAGGCTGATTTTCTTGATACAGGCAGTGAAAACGTCAGCACAATTCCCTTTCTGTTAAGAATTGTGCGTAATTCTATTAAAGGGATAATAATAGTCGCTAACGTAAGCAGAAAATCTGTTCTCACTGGATAGATTGTTACGGAAAACAGTCCTTCATGTTCTAAATAGAAACAAGGCTCGGTCACAGCAACAACGACACCGCATAGGATAAGCACCGCCATTATCGGGAAGGAAGTCCTCATTCTGTACAGATAATATTTCACAAATGTCTTCAAAAAAACACCCCCATTTGTTCAAAAATTACGTTAATTGTCAAGAATAAAAAGAATAGTATCGGCACAAGCCCTATGGTCAACAGGTCACGGGGCTTTAATTTTACGCTTCTTCTGTAGAGCATACAGCCTAAAATGCAGAATATTATTGCCCAGAAAAGCATTAGCTCATCTAACAAATATGAACCCTTATAGGTGGACTCCGCTGCAATTACCAAACCTGAGACACTTATCAGCAAAGGATACCCAAAAACAGATCCGGAAGTTCCTCCTATCTTATGGATAGATTTTTTATTAAATATATTAAAGTAACAGACGGCCAGAATGACGGAAACAAGCATCAGTATCAACAGAATAACTGCTGCATAAATAAATTCAACAGTCCATGCCTCTGCCGCGTTGATAGCTTTGTAATAACACTCTTTTAACAGTAGCTGAGGTTGCAGCAAACAGTCGTTTATGCGATCAGGTATGTCCACTGCAAAATAACCGTTGATTATGGCATCAATAATGCTTGTGGGAAGTATTTGCCAGGCAATCACAAAAATACAACCGTCAAGTCTGTTTTCGGCCAAAGTAAACAGGAATGAGTTAATGGCGCAATAACAGATACCGACAATGATGCTACAAAGCAGGGATACCGAGATGTAGCCAGGCGCTGCAATAGTGTATTTGCAAGCGGACAGAACAAACGCATAAATGATTGAAAAAGAAAGCGATGATGCTATAATCGTGTAAATGATGCTGAGCAGAAGATGGGCAGTTGCAATTTTTGATTTGCTTACAGGCAAAGAAAAAAGTGTTTCCGCGCTTCTTTTTCCGTTAATATCCCAGAGCGATATTATTGGAAAAACAGTGCAACAGACTATAATGATATCTTCTACCCAACGCTCCCAATCCGGTAATTCTGAGGCATCGTTGTTAATTCCGATTGCAAACAATACAGAAAAGAAACAAACAACGGTGATAACCAACGGTATTGCCCAGGTTGATTTTATTCTGTTCCAAAAATATTTGCCAAAAGAACGCATTATCGATCACTCCTTTTTGCGGTTAACGTCGTGAATAAATGCTTCCTCAAAGTTCATTGACATTTCGTCCATTATCGTAGGAGAGAGTTCTTTGAGAAGGCTTTCGCATTCTTCTCTGTCGCCTTCCATAACTACGCGGACAAATTTTCCCTGTATTTCAAGAGAAACTGTGGGCAGGGCGCGAAGCTTTTCTTCCGGAATTTCTTCTGCGAAGGCAAGCTGGAATTTGCAGAGGTCGCTGACTCTATCGGCAATGTCTCCGGAACGCTGGACGGTGTGGTTGTCCAGAAGAACGTATGAGTCGCAAAAATCCTCCAGTTCGCGCAAAGAATGGCTGGATATTATTACGGTAATGTCCTCTTCATCAGAAAACTTGTTTATCAGGTCGCGGAAATTTTTTCTCGCCAAAGGGTCAAGACCGTCAAAAGCCTCATCCAGCAAGAGATACCGGGGTTTTATGGCAAGGGCAATCGCAACATAAAGCTGGCGGCGCATTCCCTTGGAGAAGGTTCTTATGGGCTTTTTTTCATTAAGTCCGAAGTCCTTAAGCAGCGAATAAAAAATTTCCTTGTCAATTCCGGGGTAAAACATTTTGTACATATTAAAGATAGACTTTCCCGTGGACTGCATGGAGTAATAAGGGTCATCAGGTAGAAAGAAAATATTTTCTCTGGTTTTTTCGTTTTGGGGATCGTTAACGCCGTCGTACAAAATCGTTCCCTCGTCAGGGGCGTAAACGCCTGCTAAAAGACGCAGTAACGTTGTTTTTCCTGCGCCGTTAATACCTACAAGGCCTAAAACACAACCGTCCGGCACTGTCAATTCAACGTTCTCCAGAACCGTATTTTTTTCTAAAGAATGCTTAAGATTTTTAATTTCAATCATTTTGACCATATACCTCCTCAATGATTTTAATAAGACTGTGGCGATCTGCGCCGCTTGTTTTTATTTCCTCAACAATAGTCCTGAAGGCTTCCTCTTGTTCTGCAAGGGGATTTTCCTTGGCAGGTGGGATATCCGCGCCTGAATAGGTCACGAAGGCTCCTTTTTTGGGCAGAGCGCAAACCAGCCCGTCTGATTCTAATTTTGCATAGGCCTTGGCAACTGTGTTTGGATTTACGCCAAGGTCGCCTGCCGCAATTCTTACCGACGGCAATTTATCGCCCTGGGCATATATTCCGGCTTTAATATGCTTTTCAAAATATTCTGCGATTTCAATATAGACGTCGTGCTTGCCTGCTGATTTCCATTTGAAAGGCATTGGAGTCACCTCTTTTAAGTTATCTGTCTGCAAATCTGTATTATCTGTATTAATATAATCATTAAAACACGTATTGTAATTGCTGTCAAGAGCTTTTTTGTTTAATTGACTTGACTTGGGAAAAAGGGTATAATAAAAAATATGGATAATAGATAATATAGGAACGGAGGGATTCTATGTGTAGTTCAAGTCAATTAAAAGAAATATTAGACAGAGTTGTACTTTCCTCAAAAGAAATTTTTGGAGAGAAGCTTTGTGACGTTATTTTGTTTGGCTCTTATGCAAGGGGCGATTATGACGAAGAATCTGATATAGACATTCTGCTTGTGGCAGATATGCCAACGGAAGATATGCGACGATATCGTGAATCTCTGGACTCTTTAAGCGGAGACCTTCTTTACGACTATGGCGTTTTGGTTTCTATTATCGAAAAAGACGTTGAAACATTCAAGAAATATGCTGATGTACTACCTTTCTACAAAAAATTAATGAGGAGGGAGTAAAGATTGCTTAAAGAGGACTTGATCAATTTATCTAAAGTTCGCATTGAGCATTATTTGAAAGGATAAATTCTTATGGACAGAAACAAAATTACAAAAAACGATATGTCTTTGGTTACAAAACTTTTTAAATACTCAACAGCGGAAAAAATTCCTTTTTCGTTCATGTATGGAGAGCGACGCGTTAACGGTATCCCCGGGGAGTTTGCGCCTGTTGTAAAGCGTGAATTGATTGATTCAAATATGGTGAGATATACCATTGTCGGAAAAAATTCTGAGGGACTTGAAATTACGGCGGAGTACACGGAGTATCTTGATTTCCCCGTTACCGAGTGGATAGTATATATTGAAAACTGCGGCGAAAAGGACACGCCTATTCTTTCCGATATAAAGATTACGGAAGGAACCCTTGAAGGAACAAGTCCAGTTCTTTTGCACGGAAACGGCGATACTGTACGTGAGGACGGCTACGAGTATTTCTACGATAACGTTGACAAGGAGCTTGTGATTGCTCCCGACGGCGGTCTTGCGTGCCTTGAAGCCCTGCCGTATATGAGATTGATGTTTAAAGAGTACGGTATCAATATTGCCGTGGGTTGGCCTGCCCAATGGGAAGTTGGTATGAAACCCTCCGAAAACGGCAAGGGTGTAGATTTCTATGCCAAGCAGCAGCGCACCAATATGGTGTTGAAACCCGGTGAAAAAATCAGAACTCCCCGAATGACTTTTATGGGTTACCAGGGCGATGAGACCCGTGGCAGAAATCTTTGGAGAAGATGGTACTTTAAGCACATAATTCCCAAGGAAAACGGACAGCCGTTGCCGCCGAAAATGATTTTGCACACCTGGAAGATTGATGGCGGCCCTGAGTTTTGCCGTTGTACTGAGAAAAATCAGATAGAGGCTATTGAGACGTACGTCAGCAAGGGTTTGAAGCCTGATATCTGGTGGATTGACGCAGGTTGGTATGATTGTGATATGTACTGGCAGACCACCGGAAACTGGTATCCTGAGCCGAATAACTGGCCGAACACGATGATGCCTGTGAGCAAAAAGTGTGAGGAGTACGGTATTCAGTTCCTTGTGTGGTTTGAGCCTGAGAGGGTTCTTGACAATACATATTTCGGCAATATGAAGGAATGGGTACTTGACTGCAAGCCGGAACACAAGCACAACTATAAGCTTTTTGACCTGAGCAATGACGCATGTTGCGATTTTCTTATTGAATATATTGACGGCCAGATAAAGAAAAACGGCGTGCATCTTTATCGTCAGGACTTTAACTTTGCGCCCCTTGATACGTGGAAGTATAACGAGGCGGAGGACCGCATTGGTTTTATGGAAAATAAGCACGTGCAGAACTATTTGCGTTTCTGGGATGCCCTTATTGAGAGAAATCCGGGAATGTGGATAGACAGCTGTTCCAGCGGCGGCAGAAGAAACGACCTTGAAACTATGAGGCGCGCAGTGTCCCTTCATTACACCGATATAGGCTGCGGAAATCACCCTATCAAGCAGAAACAGCACCGCGAGATGTTTGAATGGATGCCTTATTTCCGCGCACATACGATGAGCTGGGACAGAGACGGCGTTTACTGCGATTGGGATATGCAACCTGCGGATAAGTTTGCGTTTCATTGCGCTATGGCGCCTGCTATTACGGAGCTTATTGAATATTATGATAATGATGAAATGTTTGAGGTAGGAAGAGAGATGACTCCTATCTGGCGAAGAGCCGCTGAACTTATGATTTCAGGTGACTACTATCCGCTTACAGAATGCCGCAAAAGTCCTGAGGACTACTATGCAATGCAATTTGATGACCCTGCGGAGAAAAAAGGCTTTTTGCAGGTTATCAGAAACGTTCAGTGCGCAGAGGATTCCTTTACGGTAATGCCTTTCGCAGAGGAAAATGAGACATACGAGTTCGAGGATATGGAGACCGGTGAGAAGTTTACTCTCAGCGGCAAGGAGTTTGCCAAGGGGTACACGGTAAATCTTCCTAAGCGTACAGGCCGGATCTGGTTCTACAAGAGAGGCTGACCCACGATAAGAAAATAAAAAAAGCGTTCCGGGAGGCATTGCGATAAATGCCTTTCAGAACGCTTCTGTTTTCTATTGAATATTAAATATTAAACGATGAATAGACCGCTTTTTCAAAATTTTGTGCAGACTCGTTGGCGGAGCCACCGTCAACGGCAGAGTTTTTCATAAACACAGCCACAATTTCATTAACGGGGTCTACCCAGAAGTGAGAGCCAAAGGCGCCGCTCCAGCCAAAGGTACCAACGGGAAGGTATGGGTACTCCTCCTTGCAGATAACTCTCACGCCGAGGCCCCAGCGCTCGTTCCAATCCATAATGCTCTGCGGCACTTGGGGGGTGCATAGTAAACTAAATGTTTCCTCTTTTAGCAATTGCTTTCCGTTGAAGTTGCCCTTGTTAAGAAGCATTTTCGCAAAGTTTCCGTAATCCTTCAGGGTGGAGACAAGTCCTGCGCCGCCTAAGAAATGTGTGCAAGGGAAGTCTCCGAAGGTGCAACCGTCAAACATCTTAAATTCGTAATTTTCGCCGTTGTCGTTTCGTCCGTGCATCTTAATAAATCTTTCGTATTGCTCTTCGCTCGGCATAAAAGTGGTGTCGACCATTTCGCAGGGGTCAAAAATTTCTTCTGTTAAAAAGCTCTGAAAATCTTTCCCGCTTACCATTTCAATAATTTTTACAAGAACGTCAAAGGCACCCACGCCGCTGTATTGTTGCGCGGTGGCAGGCTCAAAGTCAAGGCCTGCGCCGATAAGAAAGTCGATAGAAGAATCAATTGTCTGCTTTTGTTCAACTGTCATCCTTGCCATTTTTTGAGGGTTGCTGCCAATGGCGGAGCAATGGCTTAGTATATTCCGCAGGGTGGGCAGGCGCTTCGGCTTGCCCAGATCATTGCCGTCTGCATCAATAATATGTACGTTATTAAATTCGGGAAGATATTTTCCAACGTTGTCGTCAAGGGACAGAAGTCCTCTCTCTGCTAAAATCAAGGCAGAAAATGCGGTAATGGGTTTAGTCATAGAGGCCAGTCTGAATATGGTGTCGTTTTTCACATTGTCGCCTGAAAGACCTGTTTTTCCGTAACATTTTTCAAAAACAATACTGCCTTTCTGGTACACGTAATATGCCGAGCCGAAGACCTTGTTGTTTGAAAAATCATAGTCAGCGACATCGTCAATGTTTTTTTCCAGAAGCCTGATATCAAGCGTATTCATCCAATCACCTCAGAAAAAATGTATCACATTATCGGACCATTGTAAAGTGAATATAAAATATTAATAAAATTGACTTGCCAATAGAAAAGGGGTATAATGTGAGAAAAACATTTGCAGGAGAGAAAAATGAATTCCAATTACAATGACTATATAGTAACAGCCATCGCGGCAGGGGGTATGATAAGAATTATCGGAGCGACCACTGCCGGTCTTTGTGAAGAGGCGAGAAAGCTTCACGGTACGTCTGCTGTGGCGACGGCGGCGTTGGGCAGATCCCTTACAGCGGCGGCCCTTTTGTCAAACCAATTAAAGAATGACACGGACTCACTTACTTTGCAGATACGAGGCGACGGCCCTTTGGGAGGCATCGTTGCGGTGTCTGACAGCCACGCTATGGTGCGAGGATACGTTATGAACCCTACTGTTGAGCTTCCCATAAGAGAAGAAGACGGAAAGCTTGACGTGGGCGGTGCAGTGGGCAATGGATATATAAACGTAATCAAGGACCTGGGCTTAAAAGAACCCTACGTAGGCACCAGCAAATTGATTTCAGGAGAAATTGCAGAGGATCTTACGGTTTACCTTGCGGTTTCTGAGCAAGTGCCTTCCGTTGTGGCTCTCGGCGTGAGAGTTGCCCCTGATTTTGAGGGCAATGAGCCGTTTGTGGTTGATCAGGCAGGCGGTTTTTTACTCCAGCTGATGCCCGGCGCTCCCGACAGCCTTATTGACGATATCGAAAGACAGTTGAGGTCATTGCCGTCGGTGACTACGCTTTTGGGTGCAGGAGCTACCATTGAGAATATTCTGGAAGACATACTTATCGGTTATGATATTACCTTCCAGAAGAAAGAGCCTTGCGGATACAAGTGCAGCTGTTCCCGTGAGCGCATGGAAAAGACCCTTATAAGTATTGGCGAGGGCGATTTGCAGGAGATAATTGACGACGACAAGGGCGCGGAGCTTTGCTGTCACTTCTGCAACAATAAATTTTTCTTTAGCACAGAGGATATTATCGGACTTCTTGCAGAGGCCAAGGCCGAGAAGGAAGAAGAGGACGAAGACGACGCCGATAATGAATGACAGGCAGGAGTGAGAAGGCTTGGGCGAAACGATTAAAAAACTGTTAATTCAGATCTCAAAATTTGGTGTGGTAGGAATCGTCTGCACCCTGTTAGAGTACGTAATTTTTGCAATAATGGTGTACGCGCTGCACATCAACGAATACGTGGCGCAGCTGGTATCCTTTGCAATCTCCACCGTGCTGAATTACGTTCTCAGTATGAAGTTTGTTTTCGTGAGGGACGAGAGCAGAAACAAAAAGGCGGATTTCCCGATTTTTGTGGTGCTTAGTCTGGTGGCCCTTGGTCTCAGCGAGCTTACGTTAATGCTTTTTACGGAAGTAATAAAGATCACTCCGATGATAGGCAAGCTTTTTGCAACAGCGGTGGTAATGGTATTTAATTTTATTACGCGAAAACTTATTTACGAGAAAAAGAACAACTGAAAAGACATAGCGAAACACCGCCGGAATCAAAGGGTTTTGGCGGTGTTTTTTACTCTTAAAAATTTTTAGAAAATTTTTTGAAAAAATTTCAAAAAGGGGGTTGACAAAGATAATTTAATATTGTATACTCCAATAGTCGCTTGCGAGTGACACACAACTTCACTTGCATAATGACTCAGGTTCATAACGGCGATGGCGAAAGATTGGTTTTTGGGAGTTTAGCTCAGCTGGGAGAGCATCTGCCTTACAAGCAGGGGGTCACAGGTTCGATCCCTGTAACTCCCACCAAAATGGCCCGGTAGTTCAGTTGGTTAGAACGCTAGCCTGTCACGCTAGAGGTCGAGGGTTCGAGCCCCTTCCGGGTCGCCAATTTTTCAGCGCTTTATCAACAGGGTTGTTAGAGCGTTTTTTTCGCCCAGATAGCTCAGTCGGTAGAGCAGGGGACTGAAAATCCCCGTGTCGGTGGTTCGATTCCGCCTCTGGGCACCAACATGCGGGTTTAACTCAGCGGTAGAGTGTCACCTTGCCAAGGTGAAAGTCGCGAGTTCAAATCTCGTAACCCGCTCCATAAAAAGAAAAAAACAGATATTTGTTAACTCAATATCTGTTTTTTTTCTTAAACGGCACCATAGCCAAGTGGTAAGGCAGAGGTCTGCAACACCTTTACCCCCAGTTCAAGTCTGGGTGGTGCCTCCAAAAATCCCGAATGCGAAAGCGTTCGGGATTTTTTTATCCATTGCGAAAGCAATGGCATATCATCAACGATAGCAACGCTATCGTTGTATCTCATCAGTCCGTTAGGACTGTATATCATCACGCTTTAGCGTGTATCAAAAATACTTTCGCAATGATGATATACAAAACTTCGTTTTGATTATATGCAATTCCTTACGGAATTGATGATATACAATGCTCCGCATTGATTTTTTGCCACTTTTATGCTATAATAACCTAAGGTGGTGAGTTTATGAGTAAGTATTTTTCTATTGATGAAATGAAACAGTTTATTATTTCTGCGTTGCCGAATGATGCAATATTAATTGATTTTATATATGATTCAAAATGCTTTGGAAATA
>JAGAKK010000059.1 GCA_017625675.1 Clostridia bacterium
ACCACAGCGTCAAGCGACCCACAGCGTCAGACGCTGTGGTTCCGCTGCTGTGGTCCGCCACCGAAGTGCCACCAATTTTCTGCAAAACCCTTTCTACAAAAGGGTTTGCGCCTAATGAGTCAGGGGGCAGGTCACTGACTCAAAAGTGAGCCCCTGACTCAAAACAAAAAAGTGAGCCCCTGACTCATTTCCACACAAAGAAAAAACCGCCCCGAATTGCTTCGGGGCGGCGGATTGTTAATCAATATTTAATTAACTGATTGCTGAAACAGAATCAATCCTGAGCCATCTTCTCAAGCTTTGTGTACTTAGCGGCAGCCTGCTTCTCAGCCTGCTCGAAGAGTACCTCTGCTCTCTCAGGGAACTCTGCAAGGAGTCTTCTGTAACGGTTCTCACCGAGGATGAAGTCCTTGTAGTTCGCAGAAGGAGCCTTGCTGTCAAGAGTGAAAGGATTCTTGCCTTCCTCTGCAAGACGAGGATCGAATCTGAAGAGGTGCCAGTAACCTGCTGCTACTGCGTTCTTCTCTTCTGCCATACAGTTGCTCATACCAACCTTGATACCGTGGTTGATACAAGGAGCGTAAGCGATAACGATTGAAGGACCGTGGTAGCTCTCAGCCTCGTTGAATGCCTTGATACACTGGTTGTAGTCAGCACCCATAGCGATCTGAGCTGTGTAAACGTAGCCGTAGCTCATTGCGATGCCTGCAAGGTCTTTCTTCTTTACTCCCTTACCTGCTGCAGCAAACTGTGCAACAGAACCAACAGGAGTTGACTTGGAAGCCTGTCCACCCGTATTTGAGTAAACCTCAGTATCGAATACGAGGATGTTAACGTCTTTGCCGGAAGCGATAACGTGGTCAAGTCCGCCGAAGCCGATATCGTATGCCCAACCGTCACCACCGAAGATCCAGAAGGACTTCTTAGCGAGGATGTCTTTTGCCTCGAGGATTTCCTTGTATGCCTCTGCATTAGCGGCATCGTCAGCCTTCTCGATAGCAGCAACGAGGTCAGCAGATGCTTTCTTGGACTCAGCAGCCTCTTCCTTGTTTGCAATCCAAGCCTCCGCAGCAGCCTTAACGTCTGCAGGAGCCTCTGTAGCAATAAGGTTCTTAAGAACTGCCTCAATGCGCTCACGACGAGCTGTTACACCGAGGTACATACCAAGACCGAACTCTGCATTGTCCTCGAACAAGGAGTTCTGCCAAGCAGGTCCGTGACCGTCGTGGTTAACTGTGTAAGGAGCCGCAGGTGCGGAACCGCCCCAGATAGAAGAACAGCCTGTTGCGTTAGCGATATACATTCTGTCGCCGAAGAGCTGTGTAACGAGCTTTGCGTAAGGTGTTTCTCCACAGCCTGCACATGCGCCGGAGAATTCGAGGAGGGGCTGCTTGAACTGGCTGCCCTTAACTGTTGTAGGCTTGAACTTCTCAAGAACGTCTGCCTTGGGAGCAAGCTTAACAGAGTAATCAAATACCTTCTGAACATCTCTCTGTGTGTCGATAGGCTTCATTGTGAGAGCCTTGTTGCCCTTAAGTCCGGGACATACTGCTGCACAAGAACCGCAACCAACGCAGTCCAAAGGAGTAACAACGATAGCGAAGTTGTATCCGGGCATACCGGTCATAGGCTTAACAGGTGTTCCCTCAGGAAGAGCCTTAACCTCTTCGTCATTGTATACGAAAGGTCTGATAGCAGCGTGAGGACATACGTAAGAACAGAAGTTACACTGGATACAGTTTGTAGGATCCCAAGCAGGAACGTCTACTGCTGTTCCTCTCTTCTCGTAAGCAGCACTTCCGAGAGGAGATGTACCGTCTGCATAATCTACGAATGCAGATACAGGGAGTTTGTCGCCCTGCTGTGCATTAACAGGAGTAAGAATACCGTTGATGTAATCAACAAGGTCTTTTCTGTCGCCTGTAGCAACCTTAGCGGCATTGTCATCGTCCTTAGCATCTGCCCATGCAGCAGGAACGTCAACCTTAACGATCGCCTTAGAACCTGCGTCAATAGCAGCGTAGTTCATGTTAACGACCTCTTCGCCCTTCTTGCTGAAGGATCTGTATGCAGCTTCCTTCATAAGCTTGTTAGCCTCGTCGGAAGGAATGATTTTCGCAAGCTCAAAGAATGCAGCCTGCATGATGGTGTTGATTCTGGAACCGTTCTTGAAGATTTCCTTAGCAACCTTAGTAGCGTCGATTGTGTAGAAGTTGATCTTGTTCTGTGCAATGTAACGCTTCATAGCAGCAGGGAGAATCTTGTCAAGCTCCTCTACTGTCCAGTGACAGTTGAGAAGGAACGTACCGCCCTCTTTTACGTCCTGTACCATCTCATACTTATCTACGTAAGAAGGATTGTGGCAAGCAACGAAGTCAGCTCTGTTTACGAGGTAAGTAGACTTAATCTTCTTCTCACCGAAACGGAGGTGGGATACTGTGATACCGCCGGACTTCTTGGAGTCGTAAGCGAAGTAGCCCTGAGCGTACATGTTAGTATTGTCACCGATAATCTTGATGGAGTTCTTATTAGCACCAACTGTACCGTCAGAGCCGAGACCCCAGAACTTACAGGATGTTGTTCCTGCAGGAGTTGTGTCAAGGTTAGGATTCTTAATCTCAAGAGAGAGATTTGTAACGTCGTCTACGATACCAACTGTGAATACTTTCTTAGGCTCTTTCTCTGCCATATTGTCAAATACAGCAACCATCTGAGCGGAAGTAGTATCCTTGGATGCAAGACCGTAACGGCCTGCGTATACAGGAACGTTCTCGAACTTTGTGTTTCTGAGAGCTGCAACAACGTCAAGGTAAAGAGGATCACCAACGGAGCCGGGCTCTTTTGTACGGTCAAGAACGGAGATGCACTTAACTGTCTCAGGAAGAACGCTGAGAAGGTGCTTAACGGAGAAAGGTCTGTAAAGGTGTACTGTAACAAGACCAACCTTCTCGCCCTTGGATGCAAGGTAGTCGATTGTCTCTTCGAGAGTCTCACATACAGAACCCATAGCAATGATAACTCTCTCTGCATCGGGTGCGCCGTAGTAATTGAAGAGCTTGTAGTTTGTACCAATCTTCGCATTAACCTTGTTCATGTAATCTTCTACAATCTCAGGAAGCTCTGTGTAGTACTTGTTAGAAGCCTCGCGAGCCTGGAAGAAGATATCAGAGTTCTGAGCTGTACCACGAAGAACAGGGTGCTCAGGGTTAAGAGCGTTGTTTCTGAATGCCTTAACAGCATCCTTATCGAGCATTTCCTCGAGGTCATTGTAATCCCAAACTTCGATCTTCTGAATTTCGTGAGAAGTACGGAAGCCATCGAAGAAGTGGAGGAAAGGCACACGGCATTTAATAGTAGAAAGGTGAGCTACTGCGCCAAGGTCCATAACTTCCTGTACGCTTGCGGAAGAAAGCATAGCGTAACCGGTCTGACGACAAGCGTATACGTCGCTGTGGTCACCGAAAATGGAGAGCGCGTGAGTAGCAAGAGTTCTCGCTGTAACGTGGATAACGTTAGGGAGAAGCTCACCTGCGATCTTATACATGTTAGGGATCATAAGGAGCAAGCCCTGTGATGCCGTGTAAGTAGTAGTAAGGGCACCGGATGCCAATGATCCGTGAACTGCGCCTGCAGCACCTGCTTCAGACTGCATTTCTGTAACTTTTACTGTTTCACCAAAGATATTTTTCTTGCCGGCTGCAGCCCACTTATCAGTTTCTTCTGCCATGTTGGAAGAAGGAGTGATAGGGTATATAGCGGCAACGTCTGTAAAGGCGTATGACACGTGAGCAGCTGCGCTGTTACCGTCCATAGTCTTCATTTTTCTTGCCATAGATATAGCCTCCTTAAGGATTTATTCACAACTTTAAGTATACCCCTATTTCCCTCTATAGTCAACTGTTTTTTCCAAAAAATGAGTCAGGGACCCGCCCCCTGACTCATCGGGCTCAAACCCTTGCGTAGAAACGATTGTGGAGATTTTGGGTGGCACATCGGTGGCAGTTCTTATTGCGAAAAAAGAAAGCCGGAGCCACAGCGTCTGACGCCGTGGCTCCGGCAGGGTGTATATTCTAAAAAAACTACATATTCTACAAAAACTACGTAATCTACAAAAACGTTTTCAAAAGCATATCGAGAATTACTCCGGAAACATTTATCAGGAAAATCAGCCCCAGGGTAAGATAATACACGTACCCCTTTTCGTGCATCTTGCGATGGGCCGTAGCAACGCCTGATGCCGCCAGCAATAGCAAGCTCGACATCACCTGATAAGGCACTGAAGGAAGCAGCAGCAACAATGCACTTTTCAAAGGAAGACAACTCACCGCGCTTGCCACAAAAAAGCCCACCGCAAAGCCTTTGGCCGCCATAACTATAATGCCTGATACCAATGCAAAATACGTAAGACCGCACACCATAAGAAGCAAATATTGCCGCATTATGGGCAATATATTGTCATACAAAATATTTTTCACAGAGGCTTCCCCGCCCTCAGCAAGGGCGGCGCTGTAATTTTTCAAAATCACTGCTATTTCAGCCTCTAAAGGCTTGTCAAGGCACCCTACCACGAAGGCACCTGCCGCCACCCCTGCCGCCAACGCAACGATAATATAAAGATAATTCGTTTCGTTGACGCGAAAGTGCCTGTAAAGATACCCGTTAAGGCGTCGCTTGATGCTACCGCTGTTTCCAATGCTTTCAACATTTATATTTTCAGCAATCTCTATATTCTCCATAAAACAGCCCGTCCCTTTTTTCAGAATACAGTTAAATGTATTCGGGGCGGGCGGGAAATATGCAAGCGCACCAGGGGGACAGACAACCGGTGCATTTTGCGGCTCTCATTTTTCTGCACCGGTTGTCTGTCCCCCTGGTGCACTTGCATATAAAAAGCAGCGGAGCGTAACAAAGGTTACACTCCGCTGTAAACTTTTAAGAATTTAATTTTTCATTCCAGATTTATCCACAAAGCGGGGCGAACACCGTAATTACCGTAGTACACACCGTCACCAAAACCTCTATCATCGACGAAGCCATCACTAAGGACATAAGATGCATCATACTGATAGTAGCCGGGCGACCGCAGCCACCATAAACAGTTCCCATAGAAACCGCTGGTAGACGTTCCCTGCGCTTTGGCATAAGCAGTAGGCTTGCACTGTCGTGCCGAGTTTAAACTAAAATATTTCTTCGCCTCAGAAATACTCAATAAAAATATTTTATCGTTGGTACTGTTTCCTGCATCAGTACCATAATTATCCTCTGCCGACAGGTAAGAAGTTACAATATTAGACTTCTCCCCGCTCGAAAACGCCGAGTTGTAAAAAGTACCGTTAAGCCAGTTTCTCAAGGTGCAGGTCTCCCATGTCACGTTTGTATATAATGTATTATACGGCTGACAGTCAAGGGCGTACTTGCTTATTACAAGAGCCTTACCGTCTTCTACATCGAGAACAAGCCATTCAATTTCTTCCTTGCCGTTCGAAGTGTTGTTGTCCTGTTCATAGGAACCAAAAAAAACATAGTCGCCAACCTGCACGTCAGGGTTAACCGTAGGAATCGGCGCAGCCGTTGGCTTCGGTGTAGGTGTCGCAGTCGGCTTCGGGGTAGGCGTAGCCGTTGACTTCGGTCTGGGCGTAGCCGTTGGCTTCGGTCTGGGCGTAGCCGTTGGCTTCGGTGTGGGCGTAGCCGTTGGCTTTAGTGTAGGCGTAGCAGTCATCTTCGGTATAGGTGTAGCCGTGGGCTTCGTCGTTACTTTCGGTGTAGCCGTTGGCTCCGCTGTTACACTAGACGTTGCGGTTCCAGTCACAACCGGCACTGGAGTATCCTCTGGAGCAGGCTCTGCCGTTGGTACAGCCGTTGAATTTTCTGTAATTTCCGGAGTAGTTTCATCAGTCTCAGAAGTCACCATTGTTTCTGTTACATAACCGTTCTTATCTTCTGAAGTTTTATTTGAGCCACCATCCTTTTCACAGCCGCATAAGCACCCCATAAAAAGAGCCATTGATAACGCAAAAGAAATCAATATTTTAAATTTCAATGTAATTTTCATGATAAATCCCTCTCTGATCCAAAATCTGCAATATGTTATAAAAACAAACAAGTTTCTCATCTACAACGAAGATTATACCACATTCGTAAATTCTTTTCAATAAATTCCACTTTTTTGACTAATTTCTATAAGTTTTTTCTTTTACCGTTAAAAAGCAATCAGAACGACACTATTATCATTTTGTAAAACTGTGCATTTGCATAAAATCACAAAACGGAGCTTAAGGATAAACATTCATAACCGGTGCACTCTCCCATAAAAAAAAACGCCTGAAGCGATAAAACGCTTCAGGCGTGTTGCCGATTTAATATTTCGTAAAGGACGAGCTATGGCCTGCCACGTGCAAAAGAGGTCAGAGCGAAGTTATTTTTTTCGAAAACGCCCCACTTCAGGCGCGTAAAGAACGAGCTATGGCCTCTTTTGCAAGGAGAAGCCCCAGCATTGTCTTACTATCCTCAATTGCTCCTGACGTTACCATTGCCACAGCCTCCTCCAGAGGCATCTTCACAATGTGCAAAAACTCCCCTTCGTCCCTGTGAGGATGGGTCTGGGTTAAGCCTTGTGCCAGATAAATATTTATCACTTCATTGCAATATCCCGGCGTAGGATAATATGCAGACAGGTGAGAAATTTTCTCCGCCAGAAGTCCTGTTTCCTCGGTAAGCTCACGGCGTGCGCACTCGAAAGGGTCCTCCCCTTCTTCCAGCTTGCCGGCAGGCGTTTCAAGAAGAACCTTGCCGGTGGCAATACGGAATTGCTTTACCATATAAACGTTGCCCTCAGCGTCCACAGGCACGATAGTCGCGCCCCCTCTGTGGCAAATTATTTCACGCTTTGCAGGAGAGCCGTCGGGAAGCTCCACGTCAAGGACCTTTGCCGTAAAAACCCGCCCCTCAAAAACATTTTCAGAGGAAACTGTTTTTTCAAAAAGTTCCCCCTCGTATATCTCATCTCTGTCCATAAAAAACATCTCCAAATAATCAATAAAACTGCGTTCCGGCCGCCGTCCTATACGTTCTCCGCAATCACAGGAGTGCCGTCTGTGAAAGGCGCCGTGCCGTCCTTAATCATTGCCGTGTAGGTCACCGCAAGCTTGTCGCATCTGTTGTTGAATTCGTTGTCGGCGTGGCCCTTGACCTTTACCCAGGTCACATTGTGGATGCCGCACAGGCGGTAAAGCTCCTGCAAAAGGTCCACGTTTTTAAGCTCGCCGCCCTTTTTCTTCCAGCCGTTCTTCGCCCAGCCGTAGATCCAGCCCAGGTCAAAAGAATTCACCACGTAAGCGCTGTCGGAATAAAGAGTCACCGAGCAAGGCTCCTTGAGCATGCGAAGAGCAGAAATCGGACCCATAAGCTCCATACGGTTATTCGTTGTCACAGTTTCGCCGCCGTAAATCTCTTTCCGCACGTCGCCGAACATAAGAATCGCGCCGTAGCCTCCTGCACCCGGATTTCCGGAGCAAGCTCCATCGGTATAAACAGTTACCTGCTTCACACGTATCCCTCTTTCTTCATAGCCTTCTTTCTGCAATCGTCCATTGCCGCCATAATGCTTCTGCGGAAGCCCTCTCTCTCAAGAGCCGCCACCGCTTCAATGGTCGTGCCTGCAGGAGAACACACCTCGTCCTTCAGAACGCCGGGGTGCTTCTCTTTTTCGATAAGATACTTTGCCGTACCAAGCATTGCCTGCTCCGCCATAAAAAGGGCATCCTTTCTGGTAAAGCCTGCCTTTACGCCTGCGTCAGCCATAGCATCTATCATCATACAAAAATATGCAGGGCTGCTGGAGGTAACTGCGATCATCTCGTCAATCATCTTCTCGGAAGACACCTCAACGACCTTGCCGAAGGACTCAAAAAGCGCCTTTATCTCGCCCTTGCACTTGTCGCACCATACCTTGTTCGCATCATAAAAGTAAAGTCCGCTGATGCCCTCACCCACAAAGGCAGGGAGATTCGGAATAGAGCGCACAAGCTTTGCATCCTCGCCGATAATATCAAGAAAAGTTTTCACGGTAACACCTGCGGCAATAGACACAACAGTCTTGCCCTTAAGTGCCTCCGCAAGCTCCTTCAATACAACAGGAACGATAACGGGCTTCACCGCAATAAAAACCACGTCGCTGCTCATAACCGCAGAAACTCCGTCTGCAGAAACGTTAACGCCCAGCGACTTTTTAAAAGCCTCGCACTTTGAAGTGTCCTTGTCATAAATATACATATCCTCAGGCTTTGCCGCCTTGCAGGAAATAATTGCATTGATCATTGCGCCGCCCATATTGCCTGCACCGATAAAAGAAATCTTCATTGTATCGTTCCTCCTTAAACTTCAAAAAACATTATCGAAAACGATAAATATAATTTATCACAGAAATTCAGCTCTGTAAAGAGAGCTCATTGTCAATCCACAAAGCCCTTGCCGTCAAAAACTCTTTTATGTACTGAACCTGCAGTTCATAAGTGTTGTACTTTGAGTAGTCCACGTTGCCCTCTCCGATTTGTTTATGCAATATATCCCAGACCTTAAAATTTTCTTGCTGAGACAATGAAACTTTTGCGGAATATTCGTCAATCGCATCAAAAGCAGTTTTCAGCAATACATCTCTTTTCTCAGCCCACCGCTGCTTTACCAATGCCATAAACTCCGGATCTTTTATAAGATACGTTGCCCAAGTGTCATTCACGTAATCATAGGTAGCCTCTGCGGTGGCCCAGCCGTCATAATTCCATATATCACCGCGATGATTTCCAAAAGCCATATCAAAGTCCCAGACAGGGCCCATTATCAGCTTTCCGTTCTCCGGCTTATACATATAGCAACTTCTGTAAAACGCCATCTCGGTATTGTTTGTCAGCTCCGCCAGAATAAACCAATCAACGAGAGCATCCATATCCACGTACTCCCCGTAGTCTCCGCCCTCCGCAATGGCCTTGTCAACCTTGTTTACGTAGCTCATAATATAACGAATCTCGGCATTGTGCCTCTCCGTAATTTCAGGCTCCTTCACGAACAGACGGACAATGGTCTTTGTGTCAAAAAAATCCTTGCCGTAAACGTTTTCCTGATCAAAATCCCAGCCGATTTCAATCAGAAACCCCGGTGCTGTCACTTCCTCTGACACATAAGTATTTCCAAGGTCAATTTTCTCATCAGATGCCTCGATTTTGTCGCAAACAGAGTACACACCTCTGTATTCACCGTTAAGGAAAAAGTCAACCATAACGTGCTCCGGCGTGTAATACAAGTGATCTAAGACTGTTGCCATTTTATGGGCCACTGCGTTCCTTATAAGAGACTTGTCAAAATAATTCGGAACGAGAACCCAATCCTTATCGGGGGCAATGCCTAAAACTGATACTTTCTCATCAAATTTTAGTCTGTAAGATTTCTTGTCGGTAAATCTCCAGGAAGCATTGCCGCGTCCCTTTACGTTAAGTCCGCAATCAAAAAGCTCATACTCTGCGTATTCCTCAGCGCCGCTGCAGTCGATAAAAAGATTTCCGTGCACGTACTCGTGCTTACTTGTAATTGCAGCTCCGCCATCTGTGTACAATGACACCATCGGCAACGAATTGGCTTGTCTTCTGAAGTTAACAAGGTAGCCTCTCCTGCCACTCTCATTTGAAAAAGTCACGTAATAATTTTCACGAAGAGATATCTGACTCGTTGCTTCACCGCTTTCCGTCATAAGGGAACCGGTTTCAAAGCCTTCCGCTAAACCGTAAAATTTCGCATTATTAACCACCGATTCCTTCATTGCAAAAGGAATTTCCACGGTAATTACGTTGCCTTCTGTTTTAAAGATAACCCCGGAAATTTTTTCCTCGTTTCGTACAAGACCTGCCTCTCTGATTTCAGGGTTTACATTGCCGCCTAATTTATCGTCAATTCCTGCGGCGCCGTTATACGTTTTTACGTTCATATACTTTTTAACAGACTCCAAGGACGGCGTGCAATTTCCTCTCCAGAGAAGCTCCCCTTCGGGGCAAGTTACCTTTATTGCGTTATCATCTGCACTTGCATCCAAAGCCACATCCACAACGGTTTGCCCGGCTCCGCTGTACTCTACAACAACACCGCCGCCGTTGCTTTTAAGACTACCCTTCAACGCAATCGAAACGGGCCTTCCAAACACAACTTCTTTATCGAGGACTATATCGTTTTCAATAATTATTTTTATACAATATGGCAACCCTGCCAGTTTTTCCAGTTCCTCCTGAGATTTTGCCGTATACTCAAGCTCCTCCGGCAAGGTGGTTGGTGTCGGAACTGTCTCCGCAACAGAAGTACCCTCCGGCAATACAATCTCCGCAGTTTCAGTGACAGAGGGTTTCTTTGATGAACAGCTCGGTTTCTTCACACAGCCGTGTGCAAGCAAAACAAGTGTCATAAGCAGTACGAAAGACAATGGCGCAAATATTACTCTTTTAAATTTTCCGCAGAAAGAATCTGTGTTCATTTCCCTTTTATTCCGCCTTTTCATCAGATTCAGACACCACGGCGTCCACACTTCCGTCTGCCATTACCAGCCTGAACCCTTGTCCCGGGTGAAAATCCTTGGCAGATGACAGCGGTGTTCCCTTTTCGCTCACTGCATAGGAATATCCCCTTGAGAGCACGGAAGCAGGCCCCAATGCCGCCAGTTTTTCAGCCATAATCCGGACCTTTGCCTTTCGCTTTTCGGCATCCATTTCCCCAAGGGCCGCAATTCTTGCCTTCAACCGCTCCAGATCACCTTGCTTCTTTATCAACACGTTTTCAGGGTTATACGTTTGCAACGCCCTGTCAAGACTTTGCAGTATCATTTTGTGCTTCGTAAGTTCTGCAGAGTATGCAAAATCCAGTCTTAATATATATCTGTCAATGGCCGACCTTTTCATCATTGCCGTAACACCCGGCGCCGCTTTAAGCCTTGCTTTAAGGTCTGCAAGGTTTGCCTTTAGCGCAGCCTTTTCAGGAAACGCAAGTTCTGCCGCAGCAGACGGTGTGGGAGCTCTCATGTCCGCCACAAAGTCCGCAATGGTAAAATCAGTTTCATGGCCCACAGCAGAAATTACCGGCACGGGGCAATCAAATATTGCCCTTGCAACGCACTCCTCGTTAAAGGGCCACAGGTCCTCAATAGAGCCTCCGCCTCTTGCCACGATAACCACGTCACATTTGCCTTCACTGCCCGCTTTTCTTATTGCCTCTGCGATAAGGGGCGCTGCCTCCCGCCCTTGAACGGGCGCATCGTAAAGCATTATCGGTATTTCAGGAAATCTTCTCCCTGCCACTTTTTTTATATCACGAATAACCGCTCCCGTAGGGGACGTCACCACACCTACGCAATTTGGCAAAAGCGGTATTTTTCTCTTTCTGTTCTCATCAAAAAGCCCTTCCGCAGAAAGCTTTGCTTTAAGCCTCTCAAAGGCCGCGTAAAGGGCGCCCAAGCCGTCCGGCTCAATCTTTTCAACGTAAAACTGGTATTGACCGCCCTGCTCAAAAACGTCAACGTTGCCAAAGGCCAGCACTTTCATTCCTTCCTCAAGTCTGAACCTCAGGTACATGCTGCGGCTTCTGAACATCACGCTCTTTACCACCGCGCCGTCCTCATCCCTCAAGGAAAAATAAACGTGCCCTGAGGAATGGTATTTAAGATTTGAAATTTCGCCCTGAAGCCAAAGGGCAGAAAGCTTGTCGTCACTTGCAATCAGAAACTTTATATAGCGGTTTAGCTCCCCCACCGTCAACGTCTTTTTCGCAAAATCTCCTGTCATATCTTAAATCGCCTCCCTTGCAAGGCACATAATTATTTATGTCAACCACAAACCTGCAGCGTGCAGAAAAGTTATTCTTCGATGACTGAGGAATAAATCCCTCCCAGTACACCATTAACATACGTTCCCGACTTCTCGCCGCTGTACTTTTTGGAAATCTCTATGGCCTCGTTAATAGCCACCACCGCAGGCACGTCCTCACGGAACATAAGCTCATACACCGCAACTCTCAGCACAGCCAGGTCAATGCGGCTGATTCTGTCAAAATCCCAGCCGTGGCTGTTTTCCTCTATTGCCTCATCAATTTTTTTAAGATTTTCAACCGTTCCCAAAACCACTGCCTTAAAGTATGACTCATATTCCTCTTCCGAAACGATACTCTCATACTCCACACCGTTTTCCTCCGCAATGCTCTCCACAAGCCTTTGGATCATATTATCGGCATCAAAGTTTTCAGGAACACACTCCGCTTTCTTGACGGAGCTTCTTGCACAAACAAAATCATACTGAAACACACACTTCACAGCAATATCTCTAAGTTCACGTCTTCCCATAAAAACCTCCTTAAATTATCTCGCAAGAGCCACTGCAAAGACATCATCAATCTTGCGTGCAAATACGATCTTTAATCCTTTCTTTACTTCCTCGGGAAGCTCTGCCTCCTCGGGTCTGTTTTCCTCAGGCACCACAATCGTGGAAACCCCTTCCTTAAGTGCCGCTAAAGACTTCTCTTTAAGTCCGCCGATAGCAAGCACGTCGCCCTTAATGGTAACCTCACCTGTCATTGCAACACATTGTTTTACGGGAATGCCCGTCAATGCGGAAATAATTGCCGTGGTAAGTGTCACACCTGCAGAAGGGCCTTCTTTAGGCGTTGCGCCCTCCGGAATATGTACGTGTATATCCTTGGTCTTGTAAAAATCAGACGGAATGTTGAACTCCTCTGCCCTTGACCTGATGATGCTAAGGGCCGCCTTTGCAGACTCCTTCATAACGTCTCCGATGCTACCGGTAATCTCCACCTTGCCGGTTCCCTCAAGGACGTTAACGTCCACCTGCAAAAGAGTTCCGCCCACAGACGTCCAGGCAAGTCCGTTAACGGTACCTACAGCCAGGTGATCCGCCGAAGTGTTGAATCTGTGAACAGCCTTTCCTGCTCCCAGCATCTCGTAAACACGCTCTTCGTTTATCCTGTAGGATTTTTTATTTTTCTCCTGCAATATGCAGATCGTCTTTCTCATAAGGGAAGCAATTTGCCTTTCAAGGCTTCTTACTCCTGCCTCCATGGTATATTCATTAACGAGCTTCATTATCGCGCCGTCGGTAACGCTTACCTGAGACTTTCTGAGGCCGTGCTCCAAAATCTGCTTTGGCACAAGGTGTCTTTTGGATATCTGCAGCTTTTCCTCGTCCGTGTAGGAAGTGAGCTCAATTATCTCAAGTCTGTCACGAAGGGGCGCGGGAATGGTGTCAAGTGAGTTTGCAGTGGTGATAAAAAGCACCTGAGAAAGGTCAAAGGGAACCTCTGCGTAGTTGTCACGGAAAGTGGCATTCTGCTCCTTGTCAAGCACCTCAAGAAGCGCCGCTCCGGGGTCACCTCTGTAGTCGCCGTTAATTTTGTCGATCTCGTCCAGAAGAACTACGGGGTCCATCGTTCCTGCATTTTTTATAGCAGAAAGAATACGGCCCGGCATTGCGCCTACGTAGGTCTTTCTGTGACCTCTTATCTCCGCCTCGTCGTGAACACCGCCAAGGGAAATTCTTACGTACTTTCTGCCAAGCGCCTCGGCAATTGACCTTACCACGGAAGTCTTACCTGTTCCGGGAGGACCGTAAAGGCAAATAATAGAACGGGCTGTAGCATTTTTCATTGTCTTAACTGCCATATACTCCACTATGCGCTCCTTGACCTTTTCCATAGCATAATGGTCTCTGTCAAGAATTTCTTTTACCTTTGAAAGGCTTACCTCGCCCCCTGTGGTCTTGCCCCAAGGAAGGTCAAGCAGGAACTCTGCGTGAGCTCTCATCACCTGATAATCAGGCGACATAGGCGACAATTTTCTGAGTTTGGATATTATGGACAATATCTTGTCCGAGGTGTCCTCGGGCATTGCGTGAATAAGCTCGTAAACCTTGTCCTCCATCATATCAGCCTCGGAGGTCTCGTCATCGCCAAGCTCCCTCTGTATGGCTCTTATCTGCTCTCTCAGGAACATCTCTTTCTGCTGCCTTGACAACGTGTGCTGAACGTCCTCCAGAATCTTGTCGCTGAGATTTAAGTATTGCATCTCCTCGTGGATAATAGCGGTAACGGTTTCAAGCCTTGTAACAAGGTCGTCACACTTCAGCACTTTAATATTGGCCCTTGGCTCCAGCTCTGCAAACTGAGCGGCCTTATAACAAAACTCTGCGTAATTTTCAATGTTATTAAGAGCGGCAATGCTTTTCGTCCTGCCCACAACTCTGAAAAACTTTTTTGAAAACTCTTTCAGGAGCTGCACGATGCGTTTTCTGTAGACCTTGCATTTCTCAACGTCTGCCCTTGTAAGAGGCAATTCATCATCAAGGATAGCCACCAACGCCATACGGCGGTCGCCGTTGTCCAACGTCTCAAGGCAAAGTGCTCTCTCCATTCCCTGCAAAATCGCATCGTATGTATCGTCGTCATTTCTCACAACGTCCTTGATTTCACAAATGGTGCCGATCTTTACATCGCTGTATTTTTCTTCCACGGTAACGCCGTGAGCGTTTGCCTTCTCCGTCACCACTTCGCCGGAAGTCTGGGGAAGCACAAAAACTTTCCCCTCAAATTTTCTGGCAGAGTTCAGAAGCTCAACGTCCGCATACTCCTTTATTTCCACGTATTCCCTGCAGGTAGGAAAAACCACGGTGTTCCCTATATCCCACAACGGAAGCTCAGTTATTTTATTTTCAATGTCTTTTTTTGTATATTTCTTTTTTTCTGAATCCATTTAGTAATATTTCTCCTTGGCTGTTTCATTAGCGCATAAACTGATACGAATAACATTATAACAATTTTTCGCAATGTTTACAATAGAAAAAAGAGGAAAAAGCGGACCACAGCGTCTGACGCCGTGGTCCGCCACCAAAGTGCCACCGATTTTTCCCAAAACCCTTTCTGCGAAAGGGTTTGCGCGCAATGAGTCAGGGGGCAGGTCACTGACTCATTGCGACAAGAAGCGAGAGGGCTGACTCAAAGGCAGTCATAAAAAATGAGTCAGGGACCTGCCCCCTGACTCATTGCGTTCAAAAAAAAGGAGATGCAAACTGCTGAATTGCTTGCATCTCCTTAAAATAATATCATTGTCGTGAAATAAATTCCGTCTCTCCGCTGTCTTTATAGCACAGAATAATTGCCGAATCGGTAACTATGGCTTCAGGTGTCGTTTTCTCTCCAATATCCAAAGACAATATTTCAACAGGTTCACCATTGCCGTCGTATTCATAAAGAGTGTATTGATTTTCTGCTATTGTGTAGAAGCAAAGTTCATCATGATTTATCGAGTGAACAATGTCCATCCAGCCTGACTCTTCAGAAAACTCAAAAACTAAAGTGGTATTGCCGTTAAAATACTCAAATATCTGATTTTTCTCTCTGAGCCTATAGTAGATTCTGCCGTTTGCAGCCTGAACCTCGTCGTACAGCAATTTTTCAGGGTCATCATAGCCTTTTCCGTCCCCCTGAATCATTGTCGTTTCCATTGACGCTAATGCAGTTTCATATACAGAAAAAGTCCGCTGAGCATGGTCCACGTGGTAGCACTTGCCGTCGCTGAATGCAAGGGACGAAAACTCCAACGGAAATACTTTTGTGGTCTTTTCGTCAAGATCGTAGCAAAAGGCACGGTTTCCCATATATTTTATATACAAAGCTCCACCGTAAATATAAAAATCAGAGACGTGCACAAAGTCTATGTCCGCAAGTTCCGACGCCATTTCAACGTTCCATATTTCACTGCATTCTTTCGTTGTCGTTTCTATGTGATTTATATTCTTTTCTGTGCTGTAATACAATTCATTATCGCATAAAACCAGCCCTGTTACAGAGTCCTTTATCAGACACCGTGCCTCTCCGCCGGACTTGTCAACGTGGTAAACTCCGTCCTCTGCAACGTAATAAAAAGACGTTCCGCTCTCTACGACAAGGCTTTGCCATGAATCCAAGGGTAATTTCCCATTAACGTCAATATTTTCCCACCATCCGGCGCTTTCCGTCTTTTCCTTTACGTCATCGCCTGTTTTGACGTCACAGGACATAATTCCAAGCAGCATACATACAACAACAATAACCATCAAAACCTTTTTCATTTGTATATCCTCACTTTCCCAAAGGTAAAATAACCGTTTTGCCCAGGTTTTCCAGCACCGGCAACAACATACTGATATTGCCGTGAAAGCTTTGAAACCTTGTGTTACTCATCCAGGGAAAACAAAATACCTGTTTTCCGTAGCTGTAGCCAATGGCAGCCATTGCGCGAAACCGTTCATTCCCAACTGCACGGACCGGCCTTTCCACTCTTTCCTTATCAAGTGAAAAAATGTCGATAACCTCCTCTGCGCTTTGACGTAGCCCTGATTTTTTAATTCCTTTTTCTATAAGACTTTTCACACTTTTCGTAGTGCGAAACAGTGGGTACAACGTATCCATATAGCAGCATTCCTCGGCAAAGACCGTTAACGGCACGTCTTCTCCGTTTACATTGACTAAAGGCAGTTCTGACAGAATAAAACTCCTTGACTTTTCCTCATACATTGACAACAAGTAACTTACCGCCCAATTTCCGGAATCTATATCACCGTACATAAAATTGAGTCCTTGCGAAAACTCATAAATTTTACCACCGTCTATAACATCCAATGCAGTATAAAAGCCTGATTTACATCCAACATATCCATCGTTTTTTATACAAATACTATGAACTTGCATGCAAATCACACCCCGTTCCACACGTATATATAACGTTCTTTGTTCTTTATAAAAATTTTATCATATATATCACCTTTTTACAACGGTTTTACAATTGTTTTTACGTTTATTTTTCAGCATTTTGCGCCACAGCGTCTGACGCTGTGGTCCACGCCGTGGTCCGCCACCAAAGTGCCACCGATTTTTCCCAAAACCCTTTCTACGAAAGGGTTTGCGCGCAATGAGTCAGGGGGCAGGTCACTGACTCAAAACTGACTCAAGAAACGAAGCGACTCAAAACTGACTCAAAAAACGAAGTGAGCTGACTCATTGACGATATAAAAAAGGCGGTGCAGAGAAACTCTGCACCGCCTCTCCTGCCCTTCCGGGAGGGCAGATTCCTTAGCTTAATCAGTTGCAGCCACAGCCACAGCCTGCATTGCTTACGGAATTTGTGTTGTTAGAGAAAAGCACGAGCAAAATGAGGATGAGAACGATCCACAAAATGCAATCATCATTGAAATTAAAGCAACCACAACCCATAATTAATTACCTCCGAAATTTTTTCAGAATTACTTGTTACAGTTATAGATTATGGCAAAAGCTCAGAAAAGGTTACACAAAATCAGCCATTATATAAAAAACTTTTTTTGCACCCTGTCTCTGAATCCGGGACAAATACCGATAACGATAAGCGCCATTCCCAGAAGGAGGCAAGCCGAAAAAGGATATATTGCCCAGAAATAATATTTTGATATATCAAAGGTCAGATAAATAAAAAGCTCAAGAAGACCTGCAAAAACACCACAGCCTATTATTGCGCCGCCGAAAATAAAATAATATCCCTTTTTCAGGTAGTAACAAAGAGCGACCACCGCAGTTACAATAAGGCAGGCAATTCCAGAAACAGGCAGGGCAAAGGACCAGAACCAATTGCCGGAGGTGTAGTGATTAACGCCGAAAAGATAAAGGGCCGCCGCAAGGAAATCACAAGGCACAAAAATCACCGGATTTGGCTTTCTGAACCACAAGGGCAACACGAGCCAGATGTAGGAAAGGGTTATTGCACCGGAGGCATAGAAGGACCAAGAAATGTTTCCCGTAATCATCTTGTCGCAAAGCGCAAGCTGCAGGACCACAATCACAAACAAAACCGTAGAAAGAACCATTACCGCATATTTGTTCATGGTGCGCTTTGGCTTTATTCCGGGCCTGTAGGTGGGTTTTCCGCTGTTTGGCAGTATTTCGGGATGATATGGTACGGTGCCGCACAAAGGACACTTTTTTTCGCTGTCTGCAAGCTTTACGCCGCATTTGATACAATACATATTCAGTTCCTTTCTTCCGTCAAGGACATATAGTTTTCAGAAATTGCGGTGGCATTGCTCTCGGCGGTAACGGAAACACCGAAATTCCGCAGAATTTTGTGAACTCTTCGCTCCAGCTCCGCCTCTTTGATGTTTCGCACGAAAGACATGGTGGTAGTATTTCCGAAGCTTATGACACTGCAATTATAATGTGACGAAGACGGTACGCTTAAAACGAAATCCATCCGCTCAATAAACGCTGCAAGCTCCTCCGGCACGTCTGCCTTGCCAAGATTTGAAAGAGTTATGCAGGACTTTTTCTCGCCTACCGCATTGTATATCATTTTCATTACAAAATTCTTTATAAACAGGGGCATTATCTTTATAATAAAAGACTTTTCGCTGTTTACGTTGGTGGTGATCCGCGCACCCATACGCTTGGCAGTGATCTCCATACCCATCTGATGATAAACTGTCTTGCATATCTCCTCAAAGGTATAGTCGCCCATGGCAGGGTCAATGTAAGGCGTCATATAAAGCACGAAGTTCCGGAGGGTGCTGCTCTTAAACAGTTTCCGCAAATTGACCGGAATAAGAACCTTTACCGGCTTTCTTTTGCTTCTCTTGCGGACCTTCCGCCTTTGAATCTCAGTAATCGCCTGCATCATTACCGCGCAAAGAAAAGCGGTAACGCTGACGTTATGGACTTTTGCGGCATTTCTCAGTTCATCGGTATCCATCACAAAGGTGACGAGATGAGTGTAAGGACCGGGCTCTTTCGTTCCCGTTATCTTGTAGGCATCAGTGTCTTTTCTGCCGGTGGCCACCTCTCCGCTGTACTTTAAAAAACTGTCCTCAAGCTCCTCGGGCTTCGGTTCTTCCCTTCTGTCAAGGACGCCCAAGGCGCAGGGAATTTTCACACCGTAGCGTTGCTCTGCATATTCTGCAAGAAGTGTTTTTAAAAATATCAAGGCGCCGTTGCCGTCGGTAATGGAGTGAAAGAACTCCGCGGCAATTCTCTTTTCGTAGACGATAATTCTGAACGCGCACTTGTGAAGCTCACGGGAGGACATTTTCTCAAGGGGAAACGCCAACTCTTCCCTTATCTCCGGGGGCTCCTTTACCTCTTCAAGATAGTACCAGAAGGAGCCGGAGCAAAGCCTCACTGCCATTGACGGGAAACGCCTTATGGTGCGCTCAAGAGCGCTTTTTAAAATACCAACGGAAACCTCATCCTTCATTGTGGCGGAAAGTCTGAAAACGTTGCTCCAATTGCGTCTTTTCGCCGCAGGATATATCTTCGCCGCATTGTCAAGGCGCATCCATTGCAATTTCCTTGCGTTTCTAAGACACTTGTCAAGAAAATCGTTCATGATAATGTAGTCGCAGGCTCTCTCCTTAAGGTCGTACAATATATAGGCGTGCCACATCTCCGGGGCAACGATAAGCTCGCTTTCACAGCCTGCCTCGGTAAGCTTTTTATGCATAAGCTCTGCATCTCCCAGCATCACTTCATTGCCGCCTACAAAAATTATGGTTTTCGGAAAACCTGAAACTTCGCCGAACAATGGGGACGCCAGAGGGTTTGTATAATCATTTTCGTCCTTTATATAAAGGCTTCTGAAAAAAGCCAGTCGTTCTTTTGAGATGGTAGGGTCTCTGTCTGCATTATCGGTATATGAATCAGAAACCGCCGTCATATCAGTCCATGGAGAAAACGCCATAATACCTGCAGGCATTGGCATCCCCTTGTCCCTTAACATCATGCACAATGAAAACGCAAGGCCGCCCCCTGCACTTTCGCCGCAAAGAACGATATCCCGGCTGTCGTAGCCGGAGTCAATAAGATATTTATACGCGGCAAATGAGTCATTAACGGCGTTTGGAAAAACAGCCTCCGGCGCAAGACCATAGGCAACAGCCAGAACCTTCGTGCCGCACTTGTCCGCAAGGATAGACGCCACGCCCTTTGCATATTTAAGGCCTCCACAGCAATACCCACCGCCGTGGAGATACAACAAAACGCCGCTTCTTCGTATGTTTTCGGGTGTGACAAAAACAGCCGGTGCCGTGTCGCAGATTACTTCCTCCGCGAACACTTTTTTACGCACGGTGGCTGTCATTAAGTTGCCAAGCTTCTCCTGCCCTGCCCTTGCAGTTTCAAGACCTGAGGCTTTAAGGACAGGCTGGAATATTTCAAGTTGTCTCCCAACGAATTTTGCAGAAAGCGACATATTTTTCTCCCGACTTTTTACATTCTAATACCGTCACATTATATAAAAAATTCCATCTGACTGTCAACAAAGCACTGTAATTATTTTTCATACATTCCAAAATCATTCAATCCCACATTTTGTCCCGAAATTCACTTTAAATCCTTAAAAGAGTGTCGTTTTAAGGATACATTCACTGATTAAGGCATATTCAATGGGATACAATATTACATATAGTTATATTTATCAACTTTTTCAGCAATCAACCCCAACAGTAAAACAGGAGATTCAAGAGGTTCAGAATGTACGAAAACGATTTTCAACTAAGACTCGCTCAGCTACGCACCCAAAAAGGCGTCTCAGCAAGGGACATGAGTCTTTCAATCGGGCAAAATCCCGGCTATATAAGCAATATTGAGGGCGTCAAGGCTCTGCCGTCAATGTCTGCTTTCTTCTTTATTTGCGAGTATCTCGGTATTTCTCCAATGGAATTTTTTGAAACAGATTCAGAAAATCCTACCAAGATACGTGAAATCGCTGACAATCTCAAGTTTTTAAACGATGAGCAACTAAACAGCATAAACGTCATTATCAAGGGACTGCTTTCCCGCTGAGCAATGAGCCGGCGGGGCTTGAGTTCGTGCGCAATCAATGAGTCAGAGGGCCGCCCCCTGACTCATTGATAAAAAAATCGATAATTATCGATTTTTTTGATTTTTCGGTGGCAGTTTGGTTCCGTTTGAGTCAAGGCGGGCAGGTCACTGACTCAATTTTATATTGTGCAGAATTTTATATATTATATTTCGTTGTTGTTTTGTATCAAGACTCTTTAACATATTGAAAATGATTTCCTCCGTATCGTTGCCTGCGGCAACAGGTCCGGAGGACGTTTCTTTTTCTTCTGATAAAGACAGAGGTCTGTTTTGTCCTCCGGTTTTATAAAGTTCCTCTATACGCTTTAAAATTGCATCGCAGGCGGCGGCGCTGTTTGCCCGTTCCAGGGCAAACAGCAATTTTTGTATGGCAAAGCCGCCTGCATCAGCGACGCTCCGGTTGGATTCAGAAAGCTCGGAGCGTTGCTGATAGTATCCGATGCAATTTTTTGTAACTGTGTTTGAAATGGAGAGCCGCAGGCGGTGACAAGCGGCGGCGAGAAAGGCCGCCGCTTCCTTGATGACGAGGTCATCAAGGGCCGTGCCGTTAACGTTCGGGGCACGGCAACAGCCTGCGCCCTCAGATATTGTTTTTATTTTATTGCTGCATACGTAGTAAAACCGGCCTGCAGCGCTGCCCTTTTTCGCCCTCATTACACCGCCGCAAAAAGGACAGCGCAATGCTCCGGAAAGCAAGCCGAGCTTGCCCCCTGTCTTACGAGAGGCGCCGCCGCAGGTTTGTTCCGTTAGCGTCTCGGCGGCACCTCTGCTCCGGCGGCTGCTTTCCCGGAGCATCCGCTGGACCTTGGTCCAGCGGCAGGCCTCTATTATGCCCCGGTGTTCCCCCGGGGCAATAATGCGGTCAGCGGGCAGGCTTGGCACCTGCCTTCTGACCGCTCCTCCCGGCACCTTCGTTTTATTATAAGCAATTAATCCCGAGCCCTCCGCATACGCTCCGGGCTCTACGTACACCTTAGCCCCGATTTCTCTGAAATAATCAATTACCGGCTGTCCTGCCACGGCATACACGGGATTTTGCAAAATTGCCTTTATCGTCTCCCTTGAAAAAAACTTACCGTTTTTTGACAAAACACCTTGCCTTTTAAGAACCTTCTCTGTCATCGAAAGGGTCCCGTATTCCTCGTAGACAGCGTATATCTCCCTTACGATAACGGCCTCCTTTTCGTTTAGTTCCAGCCTATAGTGCACCTTTTTGCCGTCCTTGTCACGGACGCGCACGGAATTGTACCCGGTGGGCGTCACTCCCCCAAGCCACCTGCCCGTTTTTGCAAGCTCCGTCATATTGTCCCTTATGCGTTCTGCAATCGTCTCCCTTTCAAGCTGCGAAAAAACAGAGGCAATGTACATCATTGCCCTGCCGATAGGGGTCTGGGTGTCAAACTGCTCCTTTATTGACACAAATTCTATCCCCTTAAGATGTAGCTCCTCAATCAGTTTTGCAAAGTCCCCTATG
>JAGAKK010000060.1 GCA_017625675.1 Clostridia bacterium
ACCTGTTCTCTTGGCGTGCTTGGAGGGATAGCGGTGCTTTGCACCGCCCCTGCTCGACGACCGCACATAAAGGTGCAGTACCCGTCTCCGCATCAACCTCGCTAAAAACGATTATCAATCGTTTTCTTGACGCTCGTTGCCCTCTCAGGGTTCGAATCCCATTAAAACATAAAAAAACAGATACTCACTAAAGTGAGCACCTGTTCTCTTGGCGTGCTTGGAGGGATTCGAACCCCCGACCCTTTGGTTCGTAGCCAAATACTCTATCCAACTGAGCTACAAGCACATTTATTCAAATGCACAAACTATGATAACATATGTTTTTTTAAAATGCAAGCATTATTTTTTATTTTTTTATAAAAGATGTACAATATTACTGTTTCATCTTGGCTTGCCCCACAAAACGGTTGACTAAAACCCTATATTTATGATATACTTAAGAATAATTATGGGGTATTATACCCAAAACAGACAGAATGGAGTTTTTCCTATGATAAAAAGTATGACAGGTTACGGTAGCGGTAAAGCAGAGGCTGGTACAAAAACCTTTACCGTTGAGTTAAAATCAGTTAATTCCAGATACAGCGACTTTTCCATAAAGATGCCCCGCATATATACCTTTATGGAGGATTCTATACGGAAAACCGCTTCGGCGAGAATTAACCGTGGTAAAGTGGACATATATGTAAATGTAGAAACAAACGGTGAAGACGACAGCGTTGTTAAGGTTAACACGGCTCTTGCTCGTGAGTATCTTGCAGGACTCAGTGCTCTTTCCGCTGAACTTGAGATTTCCACAAATGCTACGGCAGAAACTTTCCTCCGCATCCCTGATGTGTTTGTGGTTGATAAGGCAGACGAGGACGAAGAGGTTATTTCCAAGGCAATTCTTTCAGCTCTTTCAGACGCCCTTGACGGATTTGATGCAATGCGCATCACCGAGGGTGAAAAGCTGGTATGCGACCTTAAAGAGCATCTTGCCTTCATTGCAAATGCGACTGCAGAGGTTGAAAAACGTTCCCCCCAGATCGTTACGGAATACAGACAGAGAATCGAGGAAAGAATGCGCGACATTTTAGGAAGTGCTACATACGACGAAACAAGGCTCCTTACAGAAGTTGCTATTTTCTCCGACAAAGTAAATGTAAACGAAGAAACTGTAAGGCTCAGAAGCCATGTGGACCAGTTCACCACAATGCTCGACGAGGGCGGTAGTGTCGGAAGAAAAATTGATTTCCTTATCCAGGAAATGAACAGAGAAATCAATACTATCGGCTCTAAGTCCAACGACCTCGACATTGCGAGAATAGTAATTGATGTAAAAGCAGAAATAGAGAAACTGCGTGAACAGATACAGAATGTGGAGTAATTGATATGAAGCTAATCAATATAGGTTTCGGAAACCTGGTTTCCGATGAAAGAATTATCAGTATTGCTCTTCCCGAAAGTGCTCCTGTGAAAAGAATAGCACAGGAGGCGAGGGAAAAGGGTATGCTTATAGATGCAACCTACGGAAGAAAGACAAAAAGTGTTATTGTTATGGACAGCGAGCACGTTGTCCTCTCCGCACTTTCTCCCGACGCGATAGCAACCCGATACGGAAGCTATGTTGATGCAGAAGAAGATATCTGAAAGGAATGATACTTATGAAGAAAAAGGGGTTACTGATTGTTGTTTCCGGCCCATCCGGTGTCGGCAAGGGAACAATCTGCAAAGAATATCTTAGTCAATATGAAAACTGTGCTCTTTCTGTTTCGGCTACAACCCGATCTCCCCGCGAAGGAGAGGTTGACGGCGTAAATTACTTTTTCATTTCCCATGAAGAATTCCGCAAAAAGATTGATGCCGGCGGATTTTTAGAGCACGCAGTATTTTGTGATAATTACTACGGAACTCCCAAAGATGCCGTTATGGAAAAGCTGGAAGAGGGCAAAAATGTAATATTGGAGATAGAGGTGCAGGGTGCTCTTCAGGTGCGTTCTCACTATCCTGAGGCAGTGTTTGTATTTGTTATCCCCCCGTCTATGGAAGAGCTTGAATCAAGGCTTCGCGGAAGAGGTACAGAATCCGAAGACGTGATTGCAAAAAGACTGGAAAGAGCGAAAGCCGAATTTAAATACATAGATAAATACAATTATATTCTCGTAAACGACACTGTTTCCGAGGCTGTTGACCGTCTTAGCAATATTATTAAGGCGGAGGATTGCGTTATGGCACGCAACTACAAATTTATTGAAGAAGAATTTATTAAATAAAGGAAGGTAATTATTATGTTGTATCCCGAAATTTCAAAGCTTATGGAAGGGCTTGACTCCCGTTATTCACTGGTTGTTCTGACAGCTAAGCGTGCTCGCCAGCTCCAGAATGATTCCGGCAATGATAAAACCGTTTCCCGCGCAATAAACGAAATTGCAAACGGCAAAATCAAGTGCGTAAAAGGAAGCGCACAGCAGAGATTTTCCGATGCTGTTGCAGAATATGAAGCATCTAAGGAAACTGTAGAGGATTAATTATGATTGCTCAGGTTTATGTATCTACCACAAACCTGAATATTGACAAGCCTTTCGACTATCTTATTCCAAAAGAGCTTGAGGATAAAATTGTCCCCGGTGTACGTGTAAAAGTGCCTTTCGGCGGAGGAAACCGTCCGAAAGAGGCTTATGTGACAGCAGTCAAGGAAAAAAGCGATTTTGATTCGCTTAAACCTGTACGCAGTGTGACGGACAATTTCCCTGTTCTTACACAGAGGGGGATAGAACTGTGCTTTTTTATGAGGGAGAGGTATTTTTGCACCTTTTCCGAGGGGGCACAGCTATGCACACCTCCGGGAACTGATGCCAAGTTTGAAGAGTGGATTTCCCTTTCTCCCGATTATCTTGAACATAAAAATCTTGTCAGGGGAGTTTTTCAGGAACAGCTCGTTCTTCTTTTGGAGCAAAGTGAAGGAAGTGCCGAAGTAACCCAGATAAAGAATGTTCTCGGCAAGAACACAAGGGCAGCTCTGAACGCACTTGTAAAAAAAGGCATTTGCGAAAAAAGTTTTTCCCACAAACGGCGTGCAAGCGAAAAAACCGTCAGAGTTATTTTCTACTGCGGGGATGAGGACATCTCCTACCACATTGAGAAACTGTCAAAATCCGCACCCAAACAGGCAGCGGTGCTTAAGGCTGTTTCGGAAGCCGGGGAAATAAGCGTTTCCGATGCGTTAACCCGTTCTGGAGCTACGAGAAATGCCGTAGAGGCACTCCATGTAAAAACCCTTATCGGGTATAAAGATGTCGAAGTACTGAGAAATCCTTTGGAAGGAAAAAACCCTCAAACTACAAGTCCGCTTGTTCTGTCACCTATGCAGGAAAAAGCGGCAGAAACCGTTATTCAGAAAAACAATGGTACATTTTTGATACACGGAGTTACAGGCAGCGGAAAAACAGAAGTTTATATGAAAATTGCCATGCACGCCTTAAAAAAAGGCAAGCAGGTAATTCTACTCGTTCCTGAGATTGCACTTACTCCTCAGATGACAGGCAGGTTTTATAACCGTTTCGGTGATAAAGTTGCTGTACTGCACAGCGCACTTTCGTTGGGTGAACGGCTTGACGAATGGCGAAGAATCCGCAGAGGGGATGCATCCGTAATTATCGGTGCAAGAAGTGCTGTTTTCGCTCCCTGCGACAATATAGGTGTAATTATAATTGATGAAGAACACGAGCAGTCATATAAGTCGGAGTCTTCTCCCCGTTATCACGCAAGGGATATTGCACAGTTTTTGGCGAAAAAGCATAACTGTCCCCTCGTTCTGGGAAGTGCTACTCCCGCCGTTGAAAGTTATTACAAAGCAACACGCGGAGAATACACTCTTATAGAGCTTTCTGCTCGATATAATAAAAAGCCCTTGCCCGAGGTTTTTATTTCTGATATGAGGCAAGAACTGAAGGATGGAAATAAAACTGTTCTCAGCAGACTTCTGGCAAGCGAGATTCAGGAAAATATAGAGAAGAAGGAAAAAACCATTCTCTTTCTTAACAGGAGAGGGTATTCCACCTTCGTTTCCTGTAGGGATTGCGGTTTTGTATTTACCTGTCCCCATTGCAATGTTTCTCTCACATACCACAGAAGCGGTAATGTACTTACCTGTCATTATTGCGGACACCGAGAAAAAGTCAGCTCTCTCTGTCCCAAATGCCAGAGTACCAGAGTCCGTGACTTCGGAAAAGGCACGCAAAAAGCGCAGGAACAGATTGAATCCATCTTCTCCCGGGCAAAGACTCTCCGTATGGATGCAGACACAACCGGTGGTAAAAGAGGACACGAAAAGCTCCTTGACAAGTTTTCCGAGGAAAATATTGACATTCTTCTCGGAACACAGATGGTCACAAAGGGACTTGACTTTGAGGATGTTACTCTCGTGGGAGTTCTTGCAGCAGATGCGTCACTCAATGTAGATGATTTCCGTGCGCAGGAGCGTACATTCAACCTTATTACCCAGGTTTGTGGGAGAGCCGGCAGAGGGGAAAAGCCGGGAAGATGCGTAATACAGACCTATTCTCCTGAAAACCCCACGCTTCTTTTGGCGGCAAAGCAGGACTATAAGGCATTTTTTGAAGAAGAAATCGAGTTCAGAAGGGAGTTTTTATACCCTCCGTTCTGCGACATTGTAAATATAACAGTTTCCGCTTCCGATAAAGAAGTGGCACAGAAAAAAGCAACAGAAATAGCTATGCAGTTAAGAGTGGCACTCCGTTCCTATGACAACTGTTCATTCTTCGGCCCGAAAGAGGCCCCTCTTGGGAAAATCCAGGACCGTTACCGCATAAGGCTATGGATGAAATGCGTAGCAGACGAAGAGTTTATAAGTATTCTTCGCCGTACCATACACGAAAGCAAAACGCAAAACAGCTCCGACATATCGGTTGTAGCGGATATAAACCCTTACAGTATGAGCTGAGACAGTAGGAGGAATAATTATGGCAATAAGGAAAATAAGGGAAATCGGAGATCCCTGTCTTAAAAAGAAATGCCGTGAGGTAGAAAAATTTGACAGCAGACTCCATGAACTTTTAGATGATATGCAGGATACTATGCTTCTCGCCAACGGAGTCGGCCTCGCCGCACCGCAGGTAGGTATATTAAGAAAGGTTGTTGTTATTGACCTGGGTGAAGAAGACGGTATACTTGAACTTATAAATCCGGTTATAACCCACACCGAGGGAAGTGTAACCGATACGGAGGGCTGTCTGAGTGTCCCCGGAAAAGCAGGGGAAGTTACCCGCCCGCAAAAGGCTACAGTACGGGCTTTTGACCGTGACGGCAATGAATTTGAATTTACCGGTGAGGATCTTTACGCCCGTTGCATATGTCACGAATGCGACCACCTTGACGGTATTCTGTATGTAGAAAAAGCAAACAGTGTATTTGACCTTAGCAATCAGGAAGAGGAGTAATTCTATGCGTATACTATTTATGGGAACTCCCGAGTTTGCGGAGATTTCATTAAAAGCACTTGTGGAGGATAACCGTGATGTTGTCTGTGTTATTACACAGCCTGACAAGCCCAAGGGAAGAGGCTACGAAATGGCAATGCCCGAGGTAAAGGTTTATGCTCTTGAAAAAAACATCCCCGTTTATCAGCCTGAAACGCTGAAAGACGGTGCAATTCTTCCTCTTCTGGAAGAATATAAGCCTGATGTAATTATAGTTGTTGCATACGGAAAAATTCTCCCCGAATACATCCTTAACTTCCCGAAGTACGGATGTATAAATATACATGGGTCCCTTCTTCCCAAGTACCGTGGTGCTGCACCTATTCAGCGTGCCGTAATTGACGGTGAGGAAGTAAGCGGTGTTACCAGTATGTATATGGAAAAAGGGCTCGATACAGGAGATATGCTTATAAAAAGAGAGCTTCCCATCGGAAAGGAAACCACAGCAGGAGAATATCACGATGCGCTTGCCCTTCTTGGCGGAGAAGTACTTCTTGAAACTCTGGACAAATTGGAGGAGGGAACTCTTTCTCCAGAAAAGCAGGATAATTCTCTTTCCACCTATGCTTCTCAGCTTTCCAAGGCGGAAGGTGAAATAAATTGGAATAATACACGAGAGCAGATTTATAATAAAGTAAGGGGACTAAATCCCTGGCCCAAGGCTTTCAGCTTTATAAACGGCAAGAGGTTTGTAATCGATTTCGTATATGAATGCGATGATGAGGGTAATCCTGGAGAAGTTCTCCGTGCAGATGCAGAGGGAATCCTTGTTGCCACAGGAAAAGGCTCTGTTCTTATTAAGGAACTTAAAGTTGAGGGCAAAAAGAAAATGTCTGCCGAGGACTATCTCCGTGGACATAAGATAGAAAAAGGAACCGTTTTAGGAGGTTAAGATATGTTTGGATATTACCCATACGGATTTTATATGGATCCAGGATATTTTCTTGTAATTATAGCAGCTATACTTTCTCTGATTGCTTCAGCGAGAGTATCTTCCACATTTAAAAAATATTCTCAGCAGCCAACCGTCAGAGGAATTACCGCTGAGCAGGCTGCAAGAAAAATACTTGATGAAAACGGACTTCACGATGTAAGAATTGAGAGCATATCGGGAAATCTTACCGACCACTACGATCCTCGCAGTAAGGTTATCAGACTTTCCGACACTGTGCGGAATTCTACCTCCGTTGCATCTGTCGGCGTAGCCGCTCATGAAGCAGGTCACGCAGTTCAGCACGCAACAGGATATAAGCCCATAAAATTCCGCAACACACTTGTTCCCGTTGCCAATATCGGATCTATGGCAGGTCCTTACCTCATTATTATCGGTCTTTTGCTCTCAGGAGCTATGAGCGATATGCTTGTAAACTTAGGCGTATGGTTTTTCGCAGCAGCGGTACTTTTTCAGCTTGTTACCCTTCCGGTAGAATTCAATGCGTCAAACCGTGCAATTGCGACCTTGCAAAACGGAATGTATCTGTATGAAGACGAAATTCCCGCTGTAAAAAAGGTTTTAGGTGCTGCAGCTATGACATATGTTGCCGCTGCAGCAGTATCAATTGCCAACCTTTTAAGATTTTTGATGCTAATTGGTGGCAGAAGGCGTGATGATTAATGA
>JAGAKK010000003.1 GCA_017625675.1 Clostridia bacterium
ACCAGGGGGACAGACGACCGGTGCAGAAATTGCCGTCTGGAAAACTGCACCGGTCGTCTGTCCCCCTGGTGCACCCCAAAAGTAATAAAAATTTTACAAAAACTGAATCTTGGGAAAATATTGACATTGGCATTGTCAATGATAAAATATATTGCGTGATATTGTAAAAAAACAGGGTATAAGAGAAAAAGAAAGAAGGTTCTTTATGATAAGGAAGTTGGCGAAGAGGGCCAAGGGATATATACCATACGTCGTTGTGACGCCGTTATTGGTTATCGGCGAGGTTTTTCTTGAAGTATTGATCCCGACCTTGATGGCAGATATTATTGACAACGGAATCAAGGGCGGAATAAATGGCGGTGGCGACATTGAATATACCGTAAAGCTTGGCGTTTTGCTGATGGGAATTTGTTTGCTGTCGTTGATTTTTGGCGCAGGCTCGGGATGGACTGCTACCACGGCATCGGCTGGCTTTGCGAAAAATCTCAGGAGGGATATGTATTATAATATACAGTCCTTTTCCTTTGCCAATATTGATAAGTTTTCTGCGTCAAGTATTGTTACAAGGCTCACCACCGACGTTTCAAACGTTCAGCAGTCATTTCAGATGCTCACGAGAATCGTTGTGCGCTGTCCTATTATGCTTATAACGTCCTTGGTAATGGCCATCAGAAAAAATGTAGGCCTGTCTGTTATATTTCTTGCGGTGATACCCCTTTTAGGAATAGGGCTCGGTGTAATTATTGCAAAAGCTTTCCCTATATTCCAACGAGTATTTAAAATTTATGACAAGCTGAATAATGTGGTGCAGGAAAATCTTCACGGCATACGCGTTGTGAAGTCTTTTGTAAGAGAGGAAAGAGAGAATAAAAAATTCCGTAAGGTGTCCGGCGAGATTTATGATAATTTTGTAATGGCTGAGAAGCTTCTTGCCTTTAACTCGCCGATGATGCAGCTTGCTATATATACCTCAGTTCTTCTTATTTGTTGGTTTGGCGGTAATATTATCGTAAAATCCGGACAGACAGAGCTCTCTGTAGGTGATCTCAGCGCATTGATTTCCTATACGATGCAGATTCTTATGAGTTGTATGATGATCTCAATGGTTTTCGTAATGCTTACTATGTCCGCCGCTTCTGCAAAAAGAGTTGTAGAAGTACTTGATGAAAAAAGCGATATAACAAACCCTGAAAACTCTGTTACAGATGTAAAGGACGGCTCTATAGAATTTGAAAACGTTTGCTTTTCCTACAGCAAAAACATGGAAAATCTCTGCATAAAAAACGCGAATTTAAGTATCAAGTCCGGTATGACTGTTGGAATTATCGGCGGAACGGGAAGTTCAAAAACCAGTATCGTACAGCTTATACCAAGGCTTTATGACGTTACGTCCGGCTGTGTTAAAGTCGGCGGCGTTGACGTAAGGAATTACGATATTGAGGTTCTCAGAAATAACGTGTCAATGGTGCTTCAGAAAAACGTTCTTTTTTCGGGAACGATTAAAGAAAACATTCGGTGGGGAAAAGAGGATGCCACTGATGAGGAAATAGAAAAAGTGTGCAAGCTTGCTCAGGCAGATGATTTCATAAGGAATTTTCCTGATGGATACGACACGTATATTGAGCAAGGGGGAGCCAACGTTTCGGGTGGCCAGAAACAAAGACTTTGTATTGCAAGGGCAATTATTAAAAAACCAAAGATACTTATTCTTGACGACTCCACAAGCGCTGTGGATACAAAGACCGATGCGCTTATAAGAAAGGCATTTGAGGAAGAAATTCCCGACACCACGAAAATAATCATTGCCCAGAGAATATCCTCCGTGCAATATGCTGACGTTATTATCGTTATGGATAATGGCGTTATCGTCAATACAGGAACTCACGAGGAGCTGCTGAAGGAAAGCGATATCTATAGGGAAGTATACACTTCTCAGACAAAGGGAGGTGATACTGATGAGCAATGAAAGAGGTCCCGGCGGACGAGGCAGAGGCTTTGTAAAAGGAGCCGGAGCGAAGGATGCAAAGAAAACCGCAAAAAGATTGATTTCGTATATCACGGGAAAGAACAAGGTTCTCCTTTTCATTGTTTTCATCTGCATTCTCTTAAGCGCTGCGGCAAACGTGGCAGGCTCCTTGTTCCTTGAAACCTTAATTAACGATTATATAGAACCTCTTCTTGGTGAAGCAAATCCTGTATTCACCGGTCTTCTGCGCGCAATTATTTTTATGGGTTGCATTTATCTTGTAGGAATTATTGCAAACTATACTTACAACAGAATTATGATTTATATATCACAAGGGGTCTTGAAGCGCGTTCGTGACGATATGTTTGAGCACATGCAGACGTTGCCCGTTAAGTACTTTGATACACATTCCCACGGCGACGTAATGAGTTATTACACCAATGATACTGATACTCTCAGGCAGATGATTTCACAGAGTATTCCTCAGACGGTGAACTCCTTGGTTACGATTGTTACCGTGTTTATCGCAATGGTGATAAAGAGCTGGCTGTTGACGTTGTTTGTGGTAGTTTTCGTTGCGTTGATGATGCTTATTGCAGGGGCGCTGGGTTCGAAAAGCGGAAAGTATTTTGTTAAGCAGCAGCGCTCGATAGGTAATCTTAACGGATATATAGAGGAGATGATTCATGGCCAGAAGGTTGTAAAGGTTTTCTGTCATGAGGATAAGTCAAATGAAGGGTTTGACGATAGAAATCAGGAGTACTATAAAAACTCAGTTACTGCAAACCGCTTGGCAATTGTTTTTATGCCGATAATGGCAAATCTGGGTCATCTGCAATACGTATTGATTGCAATGCTGGGAAGCCTGCTTATTATTAACGGTGTGGGAAGCCTTAACGTTGGTGTGCTGGTGGCTTTTTTGCAGCTCAGCCGCAGCTTTACAAATCCTGTTACCCAGATATCTCAGCAACTGAATATGGTGGTAATGGCATTGGCAGGCGCAGAGCGAATTTTTGAGCTTCTTGACGAGCCTTCAGAGGTCGATAATGGTTACGTTACGTTGGTCAATGCAAAGTATGATGAAAACGGGGAGCTTGTTGAGTGCGAGGAACGTACCGGTATGTGGGCGTGGAAGCATCCCCACGGTGACGGTACTTTAACCTATACTAAGCTTTCAGGTGACGTGAGACTTACAGAGGTGGATTTTGGATATACTGATGAAAAACTTGTTTTGCACGATGTTTCAGTATATGCAGAGCCGGGGCAGAAGGTGGCCTTTGTTGGTGCAACAGGAGCCGGCAAGACAACCATTACAAATCTCATAAACCGTTTCTATGATATTGCAGACGGTAAGATACGCTACGACGGAATCAATATCAACAAAATTAAAAAGAGCGACTTAAGAAGATCTCTTGGAGTAGTGCTTCAGGACGTGCATCTTTTTACCGGCACGGTAATGGACAACATACGATATGGCCGTCTTGATGCAACCGACGAGGAATGCATTGCGGCCGCAAAAATCGCCAATGCAGACGGTTTTATTAATATGCTCCCTGAAGGCTACAATACAATGCTTACCGAGGGTGGCGCTAATCTTTCTCAAGGCCAACGCCAGCTTCTGTCCATTGCCAGAGTTGCGGTGGCAGATCCGCCGGTAATGATCCTTGACGAGGCTACCTCATCTATTGATACCAGAACCGAAGCAATTGTCCAAGGCGGTATGGATGCTTTGATGAAGGGCAGAACTGTTTTCGTTATTGCCCATAGGCTCTCGACTGTTCAGAACTCAGACGTTATAATGGTGCTGGAGCAGGGCAGGATAATTGAAAGAGGAAGTCATGAAAAGCTTATCGAAGAAAAAGGAAAGTATTATCAATTGTATACCGGAGCTTTTGAACTGGAGTAAAATATAACCAATAAAACGGAAAGAATGTGTGCGGGATTTAAGCGATTCCGCACACATTCTTTTTTATATAAAAAATGAGTCAGGGGGCAGGTCACTGACTCAAAATAAAGTCGGGTAATGAGTCAGGGACCTGCCCCCTGACTCATTACATTTGAGGTAGTACGTAATAGAAATGTGGCTGACATAAGTTGTGTTTTGCATGCAATTGTTGTAAAATATGGCTGTGACAAATTGAGGCTTTAGAAAAGGAGGCCGGAGCCGTGAAGCAACAAAATACGAAAAATAATATTGCCGAAGTATTCTTTGTGCTTTTGAACGAACGGTATTTTGACAAGATTACCGTCAGGGATATTGTGGAAGAGTGCGGCGTTACGAGAAATACTTTTTATTATTATTTTGAAGATGTTTACGATATCATTGACGATTCGTTGAATCGTGAGATAAGAAAGGTAATCCTTGCAGGCCGTGGAAAAAGGATATCATTGGAACATTTGCTGGAGCCTATTGTGAAGTTCTTTACGGAGAACAAGAGGGTTGCTGTGCATCTTTTTAAATCTTCAAAAAAAGACGAGATATGTTCATATATTGAAAAAGCCATCCGAAGCGCTATTGACCATTATGTGGGGGATATCCCCGGAAGTGACAGGGTAAGCGACTTTGACAGGGCCATTATCGTGGATTTTTACAGCTTTGCGGTAATGGGACTTTTTAATCAATGGATAACTACCGGAATGAAAGGCAATCCTACAGAGAAGGTGCTGAGGGCAGGCGTGCTCTTTGAAAACAGTATGAAAAAAGCGGTGGAGAAGGGGTCTTTGTGATGATAAGAGATAATGAATCAGAAAAAAATAATAATTACAGCAGAATAGTAAAAATTGTAAGCCTTGTTGCAGCGGCGCTGATGGCAGGCGTTGGTATCTTCTTCATTATGGCAGACGGAATAAGTGGCCCGGCGGTAATACTGTGTGGAATCGTATTAATGATTTGGGGCGCGTCAAAGCTGATGGGTTACTTTTCCAAGGATATGTACGGCATTGCTTTTCAACATGGACTTGTTTCAGGTGTATTGGCGTTGCTTACAGCGTTGTTCGTTATCCTTGGCGTAGAAAAAAATCTCAGCCGTATTTGTTTTGCCATAGCGGTGTATATTATTGTTGAGGGACTTTTGTACGTTCAGTCATCAGTTGATGCAAAAAAATTCGGACTTTATATGTGGCCCTTGATAATGCTGCTTTCTGTTGTTTTGGTATGTGAGGGTGTTATTGTTATCGCTTTTTCCAAAATGAATCAAAGTATGATTGGTCTGTGCCTTCTGGCGGAAGGGATTGTGAATGCCTGGGTGACAGGATACACGGTAAGGCTAAGAAAACACAAGGGGCGTTTTGCCTATTGGTTTTCTGACAGGAAAGAGGAGCGAGAGGATATCGTGGGAGATATAGCTGACGATAATGAATAAAATTCTGCAATTTTCAGTTGAAAAACAATTGCAAAAATAGTACAATACAAGTTGGTTAAATTTAATGTTAAGGTTGGTGTTAATATGACAGTAAATGGTGATGATGCTTTGAAAACCAAAGGCGAAAATAGATCAAAAATAAAGCGTGTCGGTGTGCTTACCTCCGGCGGAGATGCTCCGGGAATGAATGCGGCCACACGTTCCGTGGTAAGAGCTTGCTGTTATTACGGCATTGAAGTGTTCGGTATTCACAAGGGATACGATGGCCTTCTTGCAGGCGACATGTTTCCTATGACTATCCGTTCTGTATCTGATACTATCCAGCGTGGCGGTACCGCGTTACAGACTGCCCGTTGCCCTCAGTTCTGCACTCCGGAGGGTGTTAAGCAGGGTAGAAAAATGGCTGACGTATTTAAACTTGATGCCCTTGTAGTTATCGGTGGTGACGGCTCTTTCAGAGGGGGGCTTGATCTTTCAAGAGAGGGTCTGCCCATTATCGGTATTCCTGCGACCATTGACAATGATATTGGTTGCACTGAATATACCATTGGATATGACACATGTATGAACACTGTTCGCGAGGCTATTGACAAAATAAAGGATACTGCATCCTCCCACGACCGTTGCAGCGTTATTGAGGTAATGGGTCGAAATGCAGGTTATATTGCTCTTAGCTGCGCTATTGCAGGCGGCGCGGAGGTTTGCCTTCTTCCTGAGCAGAAATACGATCTGGAGACTGACGTTATTCAGCCTATCCTTGAGTGCAGAAACCGCGGCAAGCACCACTACGTGGTAATCGTTGCAGAGGGTATCGGTCATTCCTTTGAGCTCTCTAAACAGATTAAAGATATTACCGGTATCAGCACTACCACCACAATACTTGGTCACATCCAGAGAGGCGGTTCTCCTACGGTTAAGGACCGTGTGATGGCAGGTCTTATGGGCGTTAAGGCGGTACAATGTCTCGTTGCCGGTGAAGTAAATAAAGTTATTGCGGCAAAGGGCGGCGACAAGTGCGTTGCCATAGATATTGAAGAGGCTTTGGCTACAAAGAAAACACTTGATGAGGAGATGCTTCTTGCAAACGAAATTCTTTCTCTGTAAGAAAAGGGTCTCCTGACTTTCAGGTGCCATGAAAGGGAAAATGGACGAGAGAGTTTTTAGAGTATTGGAATTTAATATAATAAGAGAGCAGCTTGCAAATCTTGCCTCTTGCGAGATGTCAAAGCAGGCTGCCATGACACTTACCCCTTCGGATGACAGGGTGACGGTAGAGCGTACTCTTCGTGAGACAGACGACGCCGTTGCTCTTGTGATGCGCAAGGGGCGTCCGCCGTTGGGAGGAAATAAAAACATAAGTCTTACGGTGAGAAGAGCAGGCGCAGGGGGCATGTTGTCTTTTTCTGAACTGCTTAATTGTGCAGGGGTGTTAAAGGCCGCAAGAAGGCTTCTCAATTATTCCTCAGGCGTTGACAATGAGGAGTCAAAAGAAAATACCGTGGAGACAATGATCTCACAGCTTGGCGAGAATTACCGGCTGGAATCTAAAATATATCGTTGCATTCTTTCTGAGGATGAGATGGCAGACGAGGCGAGCTTCCAGCTTGGAGATATAAGACGAAAGATACACGAAAAGCAGAATGCCATAAAGGACAAGCTTGGTGAGTTCATAAGGTCCTCAAAGTATTCAAAGGCTATACAAGAGGGCATCGTTACGATGCGAGGCGACCGCTACTGTATTCCTGTTAAGGTGGAGTACCGTTCTGAGTTTCCGGGTCTTGTGCACGATATGTCATCCTCAGGACAGACTCTTTTCGTGGAGCCTGCCTTCGTGGTTGACGCCAATAATAAAATAAGAGAGCTTAAGGCTCTGGAGCAGCAGGAGATTGAGCGGATCACAATGGAGCTCTCCGCAGAGGTTGGCGAAAACGGCGAGCTTTTGCTTAACAACCAGAAGCTGATAACCCTGATTGATTTTACTTTTGCAAAGGCGGCACTTGCACTTGCAATGAAGGCTCAGAAGCCTCTCATTAATGAACGTGGCATTATAAGGATCATTAACGGCAGACATCCTCTTATTGACAAGCATAAGGTGGTGCCGGTTACAATAAAGCTGGGAGAGGGCTATTCCACGTTGGTTGTGACAGGTCCTAACACCGGCGGAAAAACAGTTACGCTGAAAACCGTGGGACTATTTACTTTGATGATGCAGTCAGGTCTTTTAGTACCTTGTGATGCAGGTTCGGAGCTTTCCGTCTACAGACAGGTGTTTGCGGATATCGGAGACGAACAGAGCATTGCCCAGAGTCTCAGTACGTTTTCGTCACACATGAAGACTATCGTGGAGATACTTAATAAGTGCGACCATAGGTCCTTGGCTCTCTTTGACGAGCTGGGCGCAGGAACTGATCCTACGGAGGGCGCGGCTCTTGCAATGGCAATTCTTGAGTGCGTACACCAGATGGGTGCGTCTACCGTGGCTACCACTCATTACAGCGAGCTTAAAGCATTTACGTCTACAACAAATGGTTTTGAAAATGCCTGCTGTGAATTCTCTGTGGAGACTCTTGAGCCTACGTATAAGCTGATGATAGGTATTCCCGGAAAGAGTAATGCTTTTGCCATTTCTTCAAGGCTTGGACTTGACAAGCAGATAGTGGAGCGCGCCAAGGAATTCCTTACAGGGGAGGACATACGCTTTGAGGATATGTTGGCAGGTATTGAAAAAAGGCGACAGGAAATTGATGAAGAGAAACTGGAGATCGAAAAGTTAAGGGCTGAGGCTGAGGCTCTGAGGGCAGAGATAAAGGCAGAGCGGGACAGGTTCTCACAGCAGCGCAATTCTATTATTGCAAAGGCCAGAGAGGAGTCCGGAAAGATACTTTCAGAGGCAAAGCAGGCTGCGGACAAGCTCCTTTCGGAGATAAGGCGAGCTGCCAATGAAAGCAGCAAGGAAGCTTTAAAGGCGGGAGAGGCTGCAGGCCGCGAGCTTTCCAGAATAAAGAATGAGACCGATGAAAAATTGTACAGCGGATATAAGAAGAACGTGGGCGGCAAGACTCCGGACAAGGTGTTGCCGGGGCAGACTGTTTACGTGATTTCTCTTGGCGGCAATGCTTCTGTAATCTCTGCAGAGGAGGGGAAGGACGGCAAGGTTTGCGTTCAGGCCGGGATAATGAAAATGTATGTGCCTATGAGCGATATACGCATTGTGGAGGAGCCCTCTGAAAAAGAGAATTCTAAGAAAGAGGAGAGAAACCCGTCTTCTAAGAGTTCCAGCAAAAATCAGCAACGGGCCAATGCAGGCGTAGGCCTATCAAAAGCCGCAGGAATTAAAACAGAGATTGATCTTCGCGGAATGACTTCCGAGGAAGCTCTCGGGGCTGTTGACAAATATATTGACGATGCGGTGATGGCAGGTCTTAATATGTGCTACATCATTCACGGCAAGGGCACAGGCAAGCTTCGCTCGGAGATACACGGCATGCTTCGTCATGACAAGCGTATCAAGTCTTTCAGGCTGGGTGAGTACGGAGAAGGTGACTCAGGCGTTACCGTTGCAGAATTCAAGTGATTTATCAAAAGGAGTGCTATGATAATGGAAAATAATTTTACAGACAGACTTATAGAAAAGTGCAAGGAGAAGAGAAGTCATCTGGTTGTGAGGCTTGCTCCTGAAAAGAAGGACATACCTGAGTTTATTTCCCAACGTTTCGAAAGTGTTGGCGCTGTTCTTTATGCATATTGCAAAGGTATCATTGACAGCATCTGTGAAACTGTTCCCTGTGTGATTCTTCCTATATATATATATGAAGCTTACGGCGTAGGCGGAATGGTGGCAATGGATGCAATTTCAAAGTATGCCGCCTCAAAAGGACTGCTGGTTATTATCGACGGAGTATTCGGCGGAACGAAGGAAGCGGTAACGGGACACGTCAAGGCGTATCTTGGAGGAGAGCTTCAGAGCGCTGCCGAAGGAGGCTTTTATGCTGATGCGGTTACATTGTCACCTTACAGTGATGCTGACGGAATAAAAGAGGCTGCAGCTTTCTGTATGGAAAAAGGGAAGGGCCTTTTCGTGAACGTGAAAAATATTGACTCAAATGACAAGGTTCACTTTGAGAATATCAAGACCGCAGAAAATGATGAGCCTCTTTATAAATCAGCAGCGGATGATTCCGGAGCTTTCGGAAGAAACTTTATAGGCAAGAACGGTTACGGTGTGATCGGCATGTCAATATATCCTTCTGATGAAGCCTATGAAATCCGCAAACTCAATAAGTGGGGCATCGTTCTTGTAAATGCTTTGGGCGTTAATGATTTTTCCAATGAGAAGTTGTACCGCTATTTTTACGAGGACGATGGTGAGGGTTCTCTTATCGTTGTGGGCGATCAGGTTCTCAATGCGTGGAAAAATGAATCTTCTTTCTGTGCGGCGGAGGATTTTGCAGAGGTTGCCGGAAAAGCTGCTCTTGAAATATCAAAAAAATGTGAATCAAAGAAAAATAACATCTGATTTCCTTCAATTTTTTGGAAAAATGTTGTTTTTTGATATATTTTCCAAATATTATTAGTAAAATTTTAAGAAAAATATGTGTAAAAACTTAAAATCTTAAGAAAAACTACTTGCAATGTTATGTTTCAGGTGTTATACTGTAATAAAGAATTCGGGCAATGGGGTCTTTGGGCCCTTTTGAAACGAAATCGCGTATTAGTTAATTACCGTTTGTAAAGTTTGAACGGTTTATTTTGGGTGTTCCGGTTTATTCCTAGAACCAGAATTCCTGTATATGAAATACGAAATATTTTATTTTGGGGAAAGGAGATTTTTATGAACAAGACTTATGGTAAAAGAGTTCTTTCTCTGTTCATTGTTCTTGCACTCGTATTTAGTCTTATGAGTGGATTTACAGTGTTTGCAGCAGACGACACTCTTAATACGTCATTGAGCTTTTCACAGGAGACAGCGGCTCCCGGAGACACTGTTACTGTTACAGTTTCTTTGACAAACTATAATTCTACGTTCGCCGCATCGTATCCTATCAGCGCACTTCAGATTGATGTTGCCGTTGATACTTCATTGGTTACAGTTTCAAATGTTACTACACTTGAGACTTCCGGTGCTTTCGGTGGCGCTTCCGCAGCTAATTATAATGAGACAGCAGAAAAGATTACTTATGCTGATATCTTTATGAGCAGCGGCGCGTATGTTGCTCTTGCAGCAGCTGCCGACGGTGTGGTGGAAATTATGTCATTTGATATCACAGTTGCTGACACAGCAAGCGGAGAGATTCCTTTTGATGTTGTAACTGTTGCAAATGACGGAACATCTGATGCTTACGCAGCAAACGATGGAACTGTTACTCTCGCTATCGGTTCTTCTACAGTAGAGCCTGATCCGGAGCCTGTTGAGTACTCTATCTCAGTTGGTACTGTTACTAACGGTACTGTTACTGTTGATAAGGCTACTGCTGAGGCAGGGGAGACTGTTACAGTTACTGCTACAGCAAACAGTGGCTATGAACTCAGCGAGATTCTTGTAGACGGCGTTGCTATCACAGGCAATACTTTCACAGTTACAGGTAATCATGTAGTTACAGCTACTTTCAAAGAGACAGTTGTAGAAACTGAAGAGTATACTATCGCTGTTACATACGGCGGAAAGGGTACAGGTTCTGTTACTATCGTTACTTCCGCTGCTGCAGGTGAGACAGTAGACTTTACAGCTACACCTACTCTTACAAGCACAGGTCTTGCTTGTGTATGTACGTTGATTTCTTCTGATGACGTTACGATTACTGCAACCACTTCTAATGTAGGTTTCATTACAGGCGGTTCTTTCGTAATGCCTGAGAATGACGTTGCTATTACGGTTAACTTCCAGGTTCTCGGTGATATTAACCTGAATGGTGGCATTAACGGTATCGATTTGGCGCAGCTTAAAAAATACACTTCTAATCCTGAAGCAAGCACATTGTCTGCTGAGGCTATTATGGTAGCGAATGTTGCAGGTACTTCTAATACTGTTATTAACGGTATTGACCTTGCTCAGCTTAAGAAGTTTACAGCTAATCCTGATACC
>JAGAKK010000061.1 GCA_017625675.1 Clostridia bacterium
CGTGACGAGGATTTGGACACCCTTTTCAAGCGTATTTATGAGGATATGGTATCGGGAAGGATTTCGGCAGAACGCTTTGACAAACTCTCCTTAGAATACGAGGATGAGCAAAGAAAAGTCAAGCAGACAATCGAGGAATTACAAGCCTTGATTGATACGGGTGAACAGACCGAATTTGATCTGCAACAATTTCTCAAAAATGTCCGCAAATACACCGATCCAAAGGAATTGACTCCCGAACTGCTGAATGACTTGGTTGACAAAATCGTGATACACGCTCCCGATAAAAGCAGCGGGAAGCGTAAACAAAAGATTGAGATTTACTACAAGGCTGCCGGAATTATTAACATCTGCAAAGATGACTGTCTTGCAGATGATGGCAGAAAAGAGCGTTGGCAAAAGAATAAATCCGCCTAAACGCAGAATGGCGGCACAGCTTTCGCTGTACCGCCACACTACATAAATACTTCGTTATCGCACCTCGGCTAAAGAGAAGTTCTTTTTTATTACTTTATTAATGAAGCATCGAATTTTGCGATGTTTTCTGCTTTATATGTAGCGTTGGTGCCCTTAACTGCATCGCCTACGCCTAAAACATCCATACCGCCTGCGAGAGCCGCTTCAACACCTGCCTCGGCATCCTCAACAACAAGGCAGTCCGAAGGATCTACACCTACAAGCTTTGCTGCAAGTAAAAATACCTCGGGGTCGGGCTTACTTTTGCTTATTTGATTACCGTCTGCAACGCCGTCAAAATAGCTTTCAAGTCCTATTCCCTCAAGAATTGTGGGGGTATTTTTACTGGATGAGCCTATAGCTAATTTAACGCCGTTTTCACGAAGCATAGTGCAGAAATCCATAACACCGGGGAGAATATCTTCGGGAGTTAATGACTTGATATACTCTCTGTAGTAGTTATTCTTTCGCTCAGCCATTTCATTTTTTTCGCTTTCGGTGTATTCCTTTTCTGCCTTTTCAAGCAACACCTCAAGACTTTCCATACGGCTTACGCCACGCTGTCTCTGGTTAATCTGTCTATCAAAATAAATGCCCTCTTCATCGGCTAATTTTTTCCAGCCCTTATAGTGACATTCGTCGGTGGTAACGATAACACCGTCTAAATCGAATAATACTGCCTTATATTTCAACCTCAATGCCCTCTTTTCCTACATTGTATTCCTTATCAAATATTCTAATCGGCTCAGCCTCGCCGTCAAGAACAAATTTTGCTTTTCCGTCCTTTATTGCAACGGTTAAAATCTTTCCTCTGTAAAGAATCTTGAACTGATAGCCCTTCCACTGCTTTGGAAGTGTTGGCTTAAAGGAAAGAATTTCATCATCGGTTCTCATACCGCCAAAGCCGTAAACAATATTCATCCAAGCGGCGGCGGCAGAGGTGATATGAAGTCCCTGATGGGTGTTTCTGTTGTAATCATCAAGGTCTATTCTGCTTGCATATTTAGCATACTCATAAGCCTGGTCATCCTTACCGATTTCGGTAGCCATAATGGAATGGATAGAGGGCGAGAGTGAGCTTTCGTGGAAGCAACGTGCCTCATAGTAGTCGTAGTTTGCCTTTTTCTGCTCCATTGTGAAATCCTTGGAGAAGAAGAAAAGCATAAGCACAACATCGGGCTGTTTTAACATATTAACCCTGAAAATACTGTCATATGCCCAGTATCTATAAATCGGAACTCTATCGGGAGAGATAGAATTAACATCAATATGGGGTAAATCAAAATAACCGTCATGCTGTTCGAAGAGCTTGGTTTCCTCATCGTAGGAAATACGCATTTTATCTGCCTTGTATTTCCAGTCCTCAAGCTCGCCATCCTCTATTTCGGGGATAAGCTCGGGACATTCATTTTTCATTTCCTCTATAACCTCAATGGTGTAAAGGAACATTTTCTTAACCATATAGTTGGTATATGTATTGTTGTTAACCATCATATGGAATTCATCGGGACCCATTACACCGTAAAGACCAAAATCTCCGTTCTTGGGACTAAAGCCGCCACGGGAAGCAAAATATCTTGAGGTTTCAACAAGGAGTCTTGCGCCGTAGTTATAAAGGAAATCCTTATCCCTAAGGTTGGTAACATAATGCCATACTGCATAAGCAATAGCGGCAGTTACGTGAATTTCAAGGTTGCCGTGCTGCCATACGCCGCAGCTTTCGGTACCGTCAATAGTAACCATTGGGTAGCAAGCGCCCTTTGTATCCTGCTCAACTGCACGCTCAAGTGCCTGCTGCAGAGTATTGTAACGGTACATAATAAGATTCTTTGCCGCCTGAGGATTATTGAACATATAGAAGGGCAGACAGTAGGTCTCACTGTCCCAGAAGGTCCAGCCCGAATACTTTTCGCCTGTCAGTCCCTTAGCGCCAACATTTAGTGAGCCATCCTCACCGTGATAGGTCTGATGGAGATTAAAGATACAGAAACGAACGCCCTGCTGATTCTCCTCATCCCCCTCAATAACGATATCAAGCTTGTTCCACATATCAGCCCAAAAGCCCTCATGAGCGGTTTTATATTCATCATAAGAGGTTTTAAGCAGAGTATCTGCCTTGATATCACACTCGGCTATAAATTTATCATCGGCAATAGAGGTATCCTTTTCGGCAATATTGATGCTAAGACGCTCAAATACCTTTTTCTCACCATTGCCAAGAGTAATATTATATTCTGCGCAAGCCTTTTTCTCCTCGGCAAAATACTTATCGGCTGCCATATTAGCACCGAATTTACAGTAAACACGCTGTCCGCTTGACTGAGTACGGGCAACTATACAACCGTTTTCGTTAAAAATTTCATTCCAGAAATTGCGGTTTTCTTCCTCGTGGATAGGAGTGAAATCCGAGCCTGCAACGATTTTTATATCACCCTTAAAGCCTACGGATTCCATCTCTATTTTCTGAGCTGCAACGGTGCGCTCGGTCATAGAAATAAATCGCTCGAAGGTGAACTTTACATCCTTCCATATAAAGCTTCTTGTAACTATACCACGCTTCATATCAAGCTCACGGTAGAAATCCTTAACCTCGCATTTATTAAGGTCTAATTCTTCACCGTTTACGAAAATTCTGGTGTAAATCCAGTTATGAGCATTTATCATAAAGCAACAACGCTCAGAGAGTCCCTTAAAATGCTCAAAGTATGTAATGGGCTTATCCTCCCAAACACCGTTGAAATAGTTTCCCTTAAGGCTATCTCCCGAATAAACCTCATCAAAAAAGCCTCTTGTTCCCATATACTCGTTACCCAGAGAGAATATACTCTCGGATACTCTTGAGCGCTCAGGGTCGAAGCCTTTTTCGGTGATTTTCCAAGGGTCAACCCCAAAATACTTTACTGCTTCTTTTGCCATAGTTCTGCCTCAAATCCTTTTTTAGCATTTTTTTAAAATTACGCCAATTTTTTATTTTAATAACCTCCTTTAAACATCAAAAAATATTAAAAGGAGGTTAAAAATTATGAAATCATTTGATATAAAAATTCTTTTTCTTTCTTTTTTAGATAGCTACCGTTACGGAGGACTTTATAATTATTCCACCGTTGATCCCATTTTTAAATATCTTATGACCAAGGGTGCCTTCAATATAACGGCAGATAAATTAACACCGGAATTAAGAAAGGATTTTCTTGAAAACCTAAAATAGGTTATTCTTCTTCATCCTCTTGAGGTTCTTCTGATTCTTCCTCGGGTTCCTCTTCGGTTTCCACTTCGGGTTGTTCTTCGAATTCCTCAGTGGCTTCCTCGATAATTTCTTCTTCAGGTTCTGCCTGCTCTTCATCTGCTGATGGCTGTGTGTTCTCCGGGATATCCTCTGGCGAGAATACAAAACCGTCATCCCCCGTGGTTACCATTTGTTCATCGGTAAAAACACTATCTCTTTTTCTTGATTTAACCGCCTGAATAATAACAATAACTATAAGGGCAATTATTATAACGAATATTAGAACTACACCTATAACAACTAATTTTGCAGCCGTATTAAGCTTACCGAAACGAGCAAAGAAATTATCTCCTGTTTCTTCAACATCAAATGACATTGTATTCTCTCCGAAAATTAGTCCCATTTCACGCTGGAGAGTATTCATTTCAGAATCATATCTATAAAAACCGCTTACACCGTCAATATAGCAGGTAACATAATAAAAGCCTACCATATTATCGTTTTCGGGAATAAATCCACTTACAAAATTTCCATTTATATTAACGCTTGAAATCTGTGTTCCAACGGGAATTCCCTTTGTGTCATCGACATCCTCTAAGATATAAAAATCATTTCCTGAAGTAATGTAGGGTAACTTTTTAAAGGATTTTGTATCTTCATCGAGAACAAAGGGCTCATTTTTATTATCCTTCGTATTTTTAAGATAATAAATTAAATATTTGCCATTTTCATCCTCAAGGGTTGCAACTTTAGTGCCGTTGTATTCCGCCTGGGCTATCAAAAAGCCCTTTGGCACAGCAATACCGCCTAAATCACTGAGAATTTCATAATCAGTTCCCGAAATTACAACTTTATTTGAGTTCTCCTGGGGTTCTTCGGTGGGTTGGTCACCCTCGCCCTCCGGAAGACGGGTTATTACTATTTTATAGCGCTTTTGATTGCCGTTAGGCGCAGTAACAACTACGGTTCTAGTGTTTTCGCCAACCTTCATTGTAGCGCTGCCTTCAACAGCTACTTGTGCTGATGAATCACTGGTTCTTGTATATACCTTACACTCGGTTACCGAATAAGGAATGGTTGCAGTATAGCTGGTTACATCCTTAGAAAATTCAGGGCTTAGTGTTCCGTCTGTGAGTCTTAAGGATTTAAGATTCGCATCTCCCGATTTAGTTGCATCCTTAACGGTTACATTAACCGATGAGCCGGTGATGGACTTTTCTACTGCATTTGTATCAACTGCTATACATTCTTTTATCTGTATAGTTGAAGTTCCCGCTTTGATTGTATCGAAATTGAGAACGCAGGACGCTTTCTTTGAACCTGCAGGAGGATCCAGTAATATTTTAATGGCTCCGGCTCCGCCGCTTACATCACCGCCTGTATTTACCCATTTCAATACGTCGGCATTGTATGTCAGCTGGATAGTTCCGCCCATTATCTCTTCATCCGCATTTAAAGATACTGTTACGGTTATTTTACTACCAACAGTAACAGAAGAAGAGCTAAGACTAATAGCTGTTGAAGCCGCCGAAGTTGTAAAAACAAAGCAACCTATTACCATTAAAATCGAAATGCTTAAACAAATAAGTTTTTTCAACGATTTTTTCATATTAATTCTCCTAAACAATTGGTTTAATTCCTAAAATATGCATTTTAATCAAAGCGAAATCAGATAAACTGATTTTTCCATCTCCATTTATATCCGCCAAAGCTTGTTTTTCGGCAGATATGAACTTTGTTTCTAATAAATGCATTTTTATCAAAGCAAAATCAGAAAGACTTATTCTTCCGTCTCCGTTAATATCTCCTTTTTTAGCTTCCTCCTTGAAGTTTCCGTTAACTGTAACCGTAAGGGTTGAGGCAGAGGGTGAATTAACCGTTATTACATAAGTATTTATAAAGCCCGTTTCAGATTTAACCGTTAAAGAAACCTTATTATTTCCTGCTTTGAGGGAATAAGAGGTACTTCCTGTGTAGGTCGCTCCGTCCGGCACTATTACACCTATTGTTGTGTTGCCAGTTACCTGCAAAGTATAGTCATAGATAAATTTATTAAAGGATGGCGCAAGACCGCTTCCTGCATTTATTCCCGTAAAATAATAGTTGTTCTGTTTACTGCTGTTTTCCGGTTTTACGGTTGAAGCAGGCATATCCTTGTATACCGGTATTCTAAAGGTAAGGGTTGCAGATTTGTTTTCGGTGTAAACCTTTGCATTAAGGCTGGCAGTTGAATAGGAATCTGCAACATTCTGAGCATATTGATGCCATATATCGGAAGGCTTTAATACATTATAATTTTTATAAAAATACGTATCCTGTCCTACCTTTATATAACCGTTTGCATAGAACTGTGCTCCACCTACAATGGCGGCTCTTCTAGAGTTCCAACCCTTGGATTTTGCATGGGCAAGTCCGTTTTTTGTAACCTCGCCGTCAGAGCCGCTTGCTCCCACGTTGAAGAAATTATAATAGCCCTGATATCCTGCATAGTTACCCGAAATTAAATCGGATTTTCCCTCTACTCCCTGCTCCTGAACAATTATGGAAGCCAGAACATAAGGACTTACTCCAGATGCGGCAGCTGCCGCTATAATATCATCGGTATAATTTCCGCCGGTATAGTTTTTCTCTAAAAATGTACCCTTAATGATAGTTGCAACACCATCAGCAGTTTGATTTTTAGAATCATAGCTTTGCTGCAGATACATTATAATTCCGGTAGGGGTAAGGAAATTTCTCGGGTCCATATAATATCTTATCATTTCCCTTGAAGCTCCGTACCAGCCCTCATTTGAGGTGGCATATTCCTTAGTGGCCCAATCATAGCTTCCCGGTCCCATCGAACGGGTTGAGATAGCTGAGCTTGGTCCCACCTGTTTTCTCATATCTCCGTCCTGCAAGGCTACTGCCGCATCAAAGGTCATATTAACCTGGTCTGCAGTGAATTTCCAGTTTGGATACTGAGCGTGAAGCTTAATAAGTCCCTCACGGTAGCTTTCAGGGAAAAGGGCTAGGGTTGATTCAAAGGAATCATCGGTGGTATAGGTTTCAATTTTTATATAATCTCCTCGAATATAACCTGACTGACCGTTATATTTAACGTAATACCAAGTGTAATTTCCCTGTTTGGTCTCGCTGATATATGTAACCTCAACGTTGGAAATGCGGGTTATAACCGTTTCCGCACCTTTACTGGTTGAAGGTTCACTTCTCAGTGCCACACCCGTTCCGTTAACCTTATAAACAGTAACCGTAGCCGCCGAAGCTATGTTATCCATATTTATATAAATGCCGCAAAAAAGCAATAAAATTGCTAATAAAACACAACCCCATTTTTTTGTTTTATGCATATTTCTCATCTCGCTTTTTCACACAATTTCACATCTACAATTATACACAAGAGCGGTATCTATGTCAATAACCGGGCAGTTGCAAATTATGGGATAAAAAACAAAAAACAACCGCTATCATAAAGATAGCGGTTGTTCTTACTTTGAGAAAGTGACTTTTAGTACACACATTATCAGCGCCGGTTAATTCTATTTGAAATTCCCTTGCGAGACCGCGCTCACACAATGTGAGTACTAAAACATTATATTAACTCGATAATTGCCATCTCGGCAGCGTCGCCTCTGCGGGGACCTGTCTTGGTAATACGGCAGTAACCACCGTTTACTTCGGCATACTTAGGAGCGATTTCGTTGTAAAGCTTTGCTACAACATCCTCCTTAGTGATGAATGCTAAAGCCTGACGCTTACTGTGCAGACTGTTATCCTTAGCGAGTGTAATATACTTCTCTGCCATCGATCTAACTTCCTTAGCTCTGGTTACGGTAGTTTCGATCTTGCCGTTTTCAAGCAAGAAGGTTACCATAGCTCTGAGCATAGCGGTTCTCTGATCGCTGGGTCTTCCGAGTTTACGGGTTCCTGGCATTTCTATTCACTCCTTAATAGTGATAATAATTAATCGTCGCTCTTAAGGGCAAATCCAAAGGACTTAAGCTTTGCGATTACCTCTTCAAGTGACTTACGGCCTAAGTTTCTTACCTTCATCATATCCTCTTCGGACTTGTTGATAAGATCTTCAACCGTGCTGATACCTGCTCTCTTCAAGCAATTGAAGCTACGAACAGATAAATCAAGTTCATCGATAGTTAAATCGAGAACCTTTTCCTTTTCACTGTCGTTCTTTTCGGCCATTATGCTCTGACCTTCACATCCGCCCTCAGTAAGAGCGAGGAAGATTTCAAGATGCTCAATTAAAACCTTTGCCGACATTGAAACGGCTTCGTTGGCTCTGATAGAACCGTCGGTCCAAACCTCAAGGGTAAGCTTGCCCTTATCGGTAACATTACCTACACGGGTGTTATCAACCGTGGGGTTAACCTTAAGAACAGGGGTATATATTGAGTCAACGGGAATTACACCGATGATGTTCTGCTCGGGCTTGTTCTGCTCAGCAGGTACATATCCTCTGCCCTTATCGAGCGTCATTTCCATATTGAGCTTAGCGCCTGCATCAAGAGTTGCTATGTGAAGCTCGGGATTAAGAATCTCAACCTCAGAGTCAGCCTTGATGGATGCAGCGGTAACCTCACAGGGACCTTCTGCTTCGATATAGATTTTCTTAACGGTATCGGAATGAAGCTTACAAATCAATCCCTTTAAGTTGAGAACGATTTCTGTAACATCCTCTTTAACTCCGGGAATGGTTGAAAACTCATGAACAACACCGTCGATTTTAACCGAGGTAACAGCCGCACCGGGGAGAATTGAAAGCAAAACTCTTCTCATGCTGTTGCCGAGGGTTGTTGCATAGCCTCTCTCCAACGGCTCCATAACAAATTTACCGTAGGTACCGTCAGGTGTGATTTCGACTGTTTCTATTCTGGGCTTTTCAATTTCTAGCATTTAAAAGCTCCGTTTCTCCGTGTTGTAAAATTTTTGTTATCCACTGTCTCAGCACGGAGAGACAGTGAAGTAATGAATAATTACTATTACTTAGAATAGAACTCGACAATAAGCTGCTCTTCAACAGGAGCATCAATCTGATCACGTGTGGGAAGATTGATTACCTTTGCAGAAAGGTTATTGCGGTCTATTTCGATCCACTGAGGAATCGGTCTTGCGGAATTAGCTTCAACAACAGCCTTAATCTTCTCGCTGCCGCGGCTCTTTTCGCAGATGGAAATAACGTCGCCAGCCTTAAGGAGATAGGAAGCGATATCAACACGCTTGCCGTTAACCTCATAGTGACCGTGACCTACAAGCTGTCTTGCTTCAGCTCTTGAGGAAGCAAAGCCAACTCTGTAAACTACATTATCAAGACGGCTCTCGAGAATTCTTAACAGGTTGTCACCAGTAACGCCCTGCTTTCTCTCAGCAATCTCAAAATAATGATAGAACTGATTTTCCTGAACACCATAAAAGCGTCTTGCAGTCTGCTTAGCTCTGAGCTGCAATCCGTATTCAGATGACTTCTTTCTACCCTGTCCGTGCTGACCGGGAGCATAACCTCTCAAACCAACAGAACATTTCTCAGAATAGCATCTTTCGCCCTTTAAGAACAATTTCTGTCCCTCACGGCGGCAAAGTCTGCATACTGCACCGGTATATCTTGCCATCTATTACACCTCCAAAATTTTGTTGCAAATAAATTTTTGCTTTTAACGATTAAACGCGTCTTCTCTTCGGAGGACGGCAACCGTTGTGGGGAATCGGGGTTACGTCCTTAATAAGACTAACCTCAAGACCTGCAGACTGAAGCGCACGAATAGCAGCTTCACGGCCTGCTCCGGGGCCCTTAACATATACTTCTACCGTTTTAAGACCATGCTCCATAGCAGCCTTTGCTGCAGTTTCTGCTGCGCTCTGAGCAGCAAAAGGAGTAGACTTTCTTGAACCTCTGAAACCTAACTCACCGGCACTTGCCCAGGAAAGAGCATTACCCTGTGTATCGGTGATGGTAACAATGGTATTGTTGAAGGTAGACTGGATATGGGCAGCGCCACGTTCAATATTTTTCTTTTCACGGCGACGGCGAGTAGCAGTCGTCTTCTTAGCAGTAGCCATATTATCTTCCTCCTACTTATTTCTTCTTGTTAGCTATGGTCTTCTTAGGACCTTTACGTGTACGTGCGTTGGTCTTGGAACGCTGACCTCTTACAGGTAGGTTCTTACGATGACGCAAACCACGATAGCTACCAATTTCGATAAGTCTCTTGATATCAAATGCGATTGTACGGCGACGGTCACCCTCAACCTGAAGGTTATGGTCGATGTATTCACGCAGCTTTGAAATATCGTCTTCAGTTAAGTCCTTAACACGAGTATCGGGATTAATACCGGTATCGGCAAGGATTTTTTTAGATGTTGTAAGACCAATTCCGAATATATAGGTGAGTCCTATTTCAACTCTCTTCTCGTTCGGAAGGTCAACACCAGCAATACGTGCCATTTATCAAAGCACCTCCATATTTTTTACTCGCGCAATTAACCCTGACGCTGTTTGTGCTTGGGGTTCTCACAGATAACCATGATTTTTCCCTTGCGCTTTATGATTTTGCATTTTTCGCAAATCTTTTTAACAGAAGGTCTGACTTTCATTTGGATTATACCTCCTAAAATTTTTATCTGCTTACTTGGAACGCCAAGTAATACGTCCCTTAGACAGATCATATGGGGACATTTCAACTGTTACCTTATCTCCCGGAAGAATGCGTATGAAATTCATACGAAGTTTACCGGAAATATGGGCAAGAATTATATGTCCTCCCTGAATTTCCACCTTGAACATTGCGTTAGGCATAGCTTCAACAACGGTGCCTTCAAGTTCTATCATATCCTCTTTTGACATTAAGCTTCCTCCTTCGTATCACGGGTATCCCGATATATTGCGAGTGCCCGTTTTATAGCCTTATTACTTTTCAAACTGCTTTCCTCAAGCGTAGTTTTTGTAAGGGCAAGATGCTTTTTATTCTTCATCTTTGGCCTTTCAAGCGGTCTTTCCTTTCCGTCACATAGGAAAAAGAATTTGTCCTTCTCTCCCACGATAACAAGAAATTTATCCTTGTCCCGTCCCGCCTTGGAACACACAACTCTACCTATCATATTACACCTCAGGGATTGTCATTATCTGAGGGCCTGATGAGGTAATTGCAACGGTGTGCTCAAAGTGAGCGGAGAGAGAACCGTCCTTGGTTAAAACAGTCCAACCGTCGGGCAGAATCTCCACATCTGAACCTCCGGCGTTTACCATTGGCTCAATAGCAAGAGTCATTCCCGGCATAAGGCGAATTCCCCTTGAGGGAGTACCGAAGTTTGGAACCTCCGGAGCCTCATGAAGCTTGGTACCTATTCCGTGACCGACAAACTGTCTCACCACCGAATAACCTCTCGCTTCAATATAGCTCTGAACAGCGTGACCGATATCACCGATTCTGCCGCCTGCAACTGCCGCTTTTATACCTTCGTAAAGGCTTTCACGGGTTGCATCCATCAGCCGCTTTGCTTCCTCGGAAACATCTCCGCAAGCAAAAGTCGCAGCGTTATCGCCGTGATATCCGTTAAACAAGGCTCCTAAGTCTACACTGACTATATCACCCTGTTTTATAACACGCTTCTTAGAGGGTATACCATGAATAACTTCGTTGTTTACTGATATACAGGCGGTGGCAGGATAGCCTTGATAATTCTTAAAGTTAGGAACTGCTCCCTGACTTCTGATATAATCCTCGGCTATCTTGTCAAGCTCGGCAGTTGTTATGCCGGGCTCTATCGCCTTACCTACTAACTGTAATGCTCCGGCCGATATCCTGCAAGCCTCACGCATAACGGTGAGCTCACGACCGGTTTTAAGCACTATCATAGGCTAATTCTCCAATGCGCTGAGAACCAGGGCGGTGGTATCCTCCACCTTATCCTGTCCTTCAACGGTAAGAAGCTTACCCTGTGCTGCATAATACTCTTTAAGGGGCTCGGTCTGCTCGTGATAAACATTAAGTCTGTTCATTACGGTTTGAGGCTCATCATCCTTACGGATAACAAGCGTACCCTCGCAAAGATTGCATACACCCTCTTTTGCCGGTTTTTTGTACTCAGTATGATAACTGGCGCCGCACTTTTCACAAACCCTTCTTCCGGACATACGCTTTACTATCTCACTGTCAGCAACCTCAATAGAGAGGGCGCAGTTGATATCAAAGCCCATATCGTCCAAAGCTTCAGCCTGTGGAATTGTGCGGGGAAAACCGTCAAGAATGTAACCGTTTGCACAGTCACTCTCATTAAGGCGTTCCTTGATGATGCCTATTACAACATCATCGGGAACGAGGTTTCCTGCATCTATATATGATTTAGCCTTTAATCCCATTTCAGTACCGTTTTTAAGCGCAGCACGGATAATGTTGCCGGTTGAAATGGTCGGAATATTGTATTTCTCAGAGATAATCTCTGCCTGAGTGCCCTTACCGGCACCAGGTGCTCCTAAAAGTATGAGCTTCATATTATACTCCTTTAATTCTAATCAAGGAATCCCTTATAATGACGCATCATCATCTGGGACTCAAGATTACGAACTGTGTCAAGAGCAACACCTACCATAATCAGAACGGAAGTACCGCCGAGGGAAATATTGATTCCGCCGACACTGCCGAGGATTATGGGGAGAATTGCTATAACGCTTAAGAATAAAGCGCCCAGCAAGGTTATTCTTGACAAAATCTTGGATATGAAATCCGAGGTGGGCTTACCGGGACGTATACCCGGAACAGCTCCGCCGTTCTTACGCAGATTGTTTGCCATCTCAACAGGATTAAACTGTATGGTTGCATAGAAATATGCAAACGCAATAATGAGAACAAAGTAAACAACTGCATAGAAAACACCCTGAACACTGAAAAGGCTTAAAACCTTATACCAGGTTGAGGTAGTGTCCTTCATAAAGGAAAGTATCATTGTGGGAAGCATAAGAATCGAGCTGGAGAAGATGATAGGCATAACGCCTGCCATATTAACCTTGATCGGAATATGAGTATTCTGACCGCCGTACATCTTGTTTCCTACAACACGCTTAGCATACTGAATCGGAATGCGGCGCTCAGCATTTGTCATCCAAACGATGAAGCCGATAACCAATAAGAACAGTATAACTATTGCAATTACTTCGAACTGCTTCTCAAGCTTCCAGTATGCAACGAGTGCATTGAATGCCTGAGGTCCACGTGAAATGATACCTGCAAAAAGAAGCATTGAAATACCGTTTCCGATACCCTTTACGTCTATTTGCTCACCCAGCCACATTACCAAAGCCGAACCTGCAGTAAATGCAAGTATGATAACAAAGGCAGCAAATACAACTGCGCCGCCGTCTACGCTAAGGTAGCCGCTGTTGTTAAGATAGATGAAGTAAGCTGTACCCTGAAGCAAGCCTAAGCCTACTGTTGTATAACGGGTAATCTGAGCCAACTTCTTCTGGCCTTCCTCGCCTTCCTTCTGCAAACGCTCGAGGGCGGGGATGGCAACGCATAAAAGCTGAATTATAATTGAAGAGTTGATATACGGAGTAACCGACATTGCGAAGATTGCACCGTATTCAAGTCCGCCTCCCGTGAGGATTGAAAGGTAACTGAAAAATTCATTGGTTGCACCCGAATCGGCTGCCGACTTTAAAGCGGCAACATCGATATAGGGAACCGGAATTACCGAACCTACACGGAAAACAAGGATAATAAAGAGAGTAAAGAGAATCTTATTGCGAAGCTCTTTAATTCTCCAGGCATTTCTTAATGTTTCTAACATTAGATCACCTCAGCCTTTCCGCCAACCGAATTAATCTTTTCGGCAGCAGATGCGGAGAAAGCGTTCAGTTTAACGGTAAGCTTCTTTGTGAGCTTTCCGTTGCCCAGAACCTTTACGGGAAGACCTGCCTTCTTTATTATTCCCTTTTCGGTTAAAGCAGCTGCATCAACGGTTGCGCCATCCTCGAAAACTTCGAGAGCAGAAACGTTAATAGCTGCCCATTCTACAGCAAAAATATTATTGAAGCCACGCTTGGGGACTCTTCTTTGTAAAGGCATCTGACCGCCTTCGAATCCCGCTCTGAAGCCGCGACCTGCACGGGCTTTCTGACCCTTGTGGCCCTTTCCGGCAGTTTTGCCGTTGCCGGATCCATGACCTCTGCCTATACGCTTTGCCTCCTTAGTGGAGCCAATAGCGGGAGATAATTCATGCATTTTCATTGTTCGCACCTCCTTGCTTAATCAGCGGTTTTAACCGCCCACCGTTTGATAACGGTTTATCTTTGAGGCTTATTCCTCGATTATTTTAACAAGGTGGCATACCTTGTTGATTTTGCCTCTTGTCTGAGCATTGTCAGGCTGAACTCTAACGTCGCCTACTTTATGCAAACCAAGAGCTTCAACGGTTGCAATCTGGTCCTTCTTGGAGCCGATTACGCTTTTTACAAGTTTTACCTTTAAACCGGTAACCTTTTTCTTTGCTGCCATAATCCTGCCCCTCCTTAACCTACGATTTCCTTAACTGATTTGCCGCGGAGAGCCGCAACTTCCTCAGCACTGCGTAGCGATGCAAGACCGGCAACGGTTGCACGAACTACATTACAGGGATTATTTGAACGTAAAGCCTTTGCACGAATATCAGAGATACCTGCAGTTTCAACAACAGCACGAACAGCGCCACCGGCAATAACTCCGGTACCGGGAGCAGCGGGCTTAAGAAGCACACGACCTGCGCCGAATTCGCCGATTGTTTCGTGAGGAATTGTTGTACCCTTCAAAGAAATCTTTATAAGATTCTTCTTGGCATCCTCGATACCCTTACGGATTGCATCCGGAACTTCGCCGGCTTTACCGAGACCGTAGCCTACGATACCGTTTCCGTCACCTACAACAACTAAAGCGGAGAACTTCATAATACGTCCGCCCTTAACTGTCTTAGAAACACGGTTAATAGCAACTACCTTCTCTTTTAAATCTAATGTTGATGCGTCAATATTTGTAGCCAAAAGTATTCCTCCTTCTTAGAACTTGAGGCCGCCCTCACGGGCACCTTCGGCAAGCTCCTTGACACGGCCGTGATAAATGTATCCGCCGCGGTCAAAAACAACCTCGGTGATGCCCTTCTCAGCGGCACGTTTAGCAATTAACTGTCCAACCTTGCGAGCACCTTCAGCATTGCCGCCCGAAATTTCGAAATCCTTCTCATTTGAGCTGGCTGCTGCCAGTGTAACGCCGTTTACATCATCGATAAGCTGGGCGTAAATGTTGCTGTTGGAGCGGAATACATCGAGGCGAGGACAAGCTGCTGTACCGCTGATCTTAGAACGAACACGGGCATGGCGCTTAATTCTTGCCTGATTACTGTTTGGTTTACTAACCATGGTTTATACACTCCTTTTTTATTTCTTTGCACCCTTGGCGGCCTTACCTTCTTTACGGCGGATGTACTCGCCAACGTACTTGATTCCCTTGCCCTTATAAGGCTCCGGAGGACGTTTTTCGCGAACCTCTGCCGCAAACTGGCCAACCTGCTGCTTATCGGGACCGCTGATAACAATACTGTTAGCACTCGGTACCTCGATTGTGATACCATCGGGTTCTTCCATAATAACCTGGTGAGAAAATCCGAGGTTCATAACAAGATTTTTGCCCTGCTTCTGAACACGGTAACCAACACCGTTAACCTCAAGCTCCTTTTTGAAGCCGTTGGAAACACCCTCAACCATATTGGCAACGAGGGTACGGGTTAAACCGTGTAGAGCGCGGTGCTCCTTAACATCGCTGGGACGGGTAACGATTATCTCATTTCCCTCAACAGCAATATTTATATCGGGGTTAAATGTGTTCTTAAGCTCACCCTTAGGTCCCTTAACAGCAACCTCGGAGCCGTTGATTTTAACCTCAACACCGGCAGGAATTGTAATAGGTTTCTTTCCTATTCTTGACATTCCAATGCACCTCCTTACCAAACAAATGCGAGAACTTCGCCGCCGATATTGGCTTTGCGAGCCTGCTTGTCTGTCATTATTCCCTTAGAGGTGGAAAGGATAGCAATTCCCAGGCCTTTCATAACCTTGGGCATATCCTCAACATTGGTGTAAATACGCAGACCGGGCTTCGATACTCTGCGAATACCGGTTATTATCTGCGACTTGTTCGGGCCATACTTCAAAACGATATGAATTATGCCCTGCTTTCCGTCTTCTTCAACGGAGAAGCTGCTTATATAGCCTTCGTCAAGTAAAATCTGGGCGATAGCCTTCTTTACGTTTGACGCAGGTATATCTACCGAATCATGTTTTGCTGAAGATGCGTTACGAATTCTTGTAAGCATATCAGCTATAGTATCGGTGATTTGCATGCCGTCTACCTCCTTTAGCTTTGCAACTTACCAGCTTGCCTTCTTTACTCCGGGGATTTCGCCCTTATAAGCGAGCTCTCTGAAGCAAATACGGCAGATGCCGTATTTGCGAAGATAAGCGTGGGGGCGGCCGCAGATTTTGCATCTGTTATACTGTCTTGTTGAAAACTTTGCAGGACGAGCCTGTTTAATCTTCATAGATGTTTTAGCCATAATTCCTTCTCCTTATCTCGCAAACGGAGCACCCATAAGACTCAATAACTCACGGGCCTCTTCATCTGTCTTCGCAGTTGTAACAAATATAATGTCCATACCACGAACCTTATCAATCTTATCATAATCGATTTCAGGGAAAATCAACTGCTCCTTAACGCCCATAGCATAGTTACCACGGCCATCAAAAGCGTTGGGGTTTATTCCTCTGAAATCTCTAACTCTCGGCAAAGCTGCATTGAAGAGTCTCTCAACGAACTCATACATACGCTCTCCGCGAAGTGTAACCTTAGCGCCGATGGGCATACCCTCACGGAGCTTAAAGTTAGCAACGGATTTCTTTGCACGGCAGGGGACAGCTTTCTGTCCGGTAATGAGGCCGAGGTCTCTGATGATAGCATCAATAACCTTGGAATTATCCTTAGCCTCGCCTGCACCTACATTAATAACGACCTTATCGAGCTTCGGAATCTGCATGACGCTCTTGTAGCCGAATTTTGTCATCAATGCAGGAGCAATCGAATTTTTATATTCGTTTCCTAATGTTGACATGTCATGTTCTCCTTATCTCTTAAAAAGTCTCGCCGCACTTTTTGCACATGCGGTCTTTCTTGCCATCCTCGTAAACCTTGGTGCCTACTCGGGTGGGCTTATTGCACTTGGGGCAAACAACCTGTACCTTGCAGGCATAGATTGCGCTCTCGGTTTCGATGATACCCGAAGGATCACCGGCCTTTCTAGGCTTAACGTGCTTTTTAACCTTATTTAATCCCTCAACGATTACCTTGCCTTCTTCGGGGCTAACCTGTAAAACCTTACCGGTCTTACCACGGTCTTTGGCATCTCCAGTGAGGAGGATTACAGTATCTCCTGTTTTAATGTGAAGCTTATTCATTTCTTTCTACCTCCCATTAAAGCACTTCCGGAGCGAGAGAAAGGATCTTTGTATAATCCTTATCACGAAGCTCACGGGCTACAGGTCCAAAAATACGGGTTCCTCTGGGGTTCTTATCCTCACGGATAATAACAGCCGCATTTTCATCGAATCTGATGTATGTGCCGTCACTGCGACGAAGGCCCTTTGCGGAACGAACCACAACTGCCTTTACTACATCGCCCTTCTTAACAGTACCGCCGGGAGCGGCTTTCTTAACAGAAGCAACGATTACATCGCCAATGTTGGCATACCTCCTTTTGGAGCCTCCAAGAACCTTGATGCACATAATTTCTTTTGCACCGGTGTTGTCGGCAACCTTGAGGTAACTCTGTTGTTGTATCACAGTGGTTTCCTCCTTGTAAGACTACTTAGCCTTTTCGATTATTTCAACCACACGCCAATTCTTATCCTTGGAGAGCGGTCTGGTTTCCATAATAAGAACTCTGTCGCCAACGCCACAGGTGTTGTTCTCGTCATGGGCCTTCAATCTGATTGTGTTTTTAATAATCTTCTTATAGAGTGGGTGCTTAACGTTGTCCTCAATAGCAACAACAACGGTTTTATCCATCTTATCACTTACAACCTTACCCACTCTTGTTTTACGAAGGTTTCTTTCACTCATTTTCAGCTACCTCCCATAATTTAAGCGTTTTC
>JAGAKK010000062.1 GCA_017625675.1 Clostridia bacterium
CCTCGTTGTCAATATAAAGCTGCTCATCACCTATGTCACAACACACCAGGATAGCGCAATAAGACATGCTTCTGACACTTACATACACCTTGCCGCTGAAATGCTTCTCATTTCCCTCTCCATCGGTAATAGTATATTCTATTTTTCCGCTGCAAAACTCTTCGTTTCTCCCCTTATAGGTTTCGCTTTTCCCAAGCTTAACGTCCGTTACGGTTCCGTTTCCTTTAGAAAGAAATGCAGGGTCAAGCTCTGCGCAAAATGACGCAAAGGCTTCACCGGGTGTAAGAGCTTTATTATCGGGAAATTCGCGATAATAAAAATCAGCAAAGTAGCCTGTTTCATAATTGTTTGGCAAAACGTCACCGGAAGGTCGCTGCGTCGTTTCAGTATTATCAGAGTTGTCTCCTGAAGAAGGATAAAGGGACACCACCAGCCCGCTGTCAGGGTCTTGCATAAAACCAAACTCTCCTGTATCGGTTTTCACGCACCAACCCTCTTTATAATCAAATCTGAAAAAGTAACGGCTGGCGTTATACGTAACGAACCCCAAGGGTACGTCTTCGCTGATTTCCCCTTCAATCTTCTTGGTAATCGGATTTATCAGGAGCATCACGACAATTATTACTACAACCACAGCCCCTGCAATAATACTGGCCTGAATGATCTGTTTTTTCCGCTTTTTACGCGCCCTCTCCTCAGCGGCGCTTTTTCTTGCCTGAGAATCGTCGTCAGACTCATTTATTCCGGCCTCAAAGTATCGGTCACTCATGCTTCATCGATCCTTTTAATTTCAAAGCCTTCTCCGCGGACATAGTCAATAAGGTCATCCAATACGTTTGCGTTAGTGGTAGAAATTGCATGGAGAAGATAAACTGCGCCGGGATGAAGCTGTTTCTTCATTTTATCAAGAGATAATGCCTCGTCAGGCTGCGCTGCCGTATTATAATCTGCATGGGCAAAGCTCCAGAACGTGGTATTGTAGCCAAGATACTGAGCAATGGCAAGATCTCTTTCATTGCATGCGCCCTGCGGAGGACGATAATACGACATTGTAAAATCATCACCTAATATCTCTTTACATCTCTTATATACATAATTAAGCTCCTCTACGAACTGCTCCGGAGAAACCTTTGGCATAACGGGGTGATTTTTCGTGTGATTTCCGATAAGGTGCCCCTCGTTATACATACGCTTTAAAAGATCGTGATTTGCGGAGTTGTCAGTAAACTCAGCAGTTACGAAAAAGATAGCCTTTACGTTCTTCGCTTTCAAGGTATCAAGAATTTTCGCAGTGTTTCCGCCGAATTCGTATCCACAGTCAAAAGTAAGTACAATATTATTTACAGACTCATCTTTTCTGTACACACCGTTATATTTTTCCAAGAGATTGAGGGTGCTGGCATACCTGTCCCACTTTTTATTTATCGTACCATCAGGAAGTCTCTCAACGCTTCCGGGATACCAGTCAAACACCTTATTTCCGTTGGCATCCTTTCCTGCGTCAGCAAAAGGCTCTGTGGAAAGACCATTAAGGAAAGAAAAGTCAATATCCTCAGGCTCAATTATCTTCGCCTCAGCAATATCTCCGTTAGGTAAAAGTCCATTCACAGGATTGACGGAAGGTCTTGTCGTAGGCTTTACGGTAGGTGTAGGAGCCACTGTAGGCGCAACTGTCTGTGCATTTGTATTTACGGGAGCATCAGTGTTCTCAGCAGATTCTGACGTTGCAGGAGCATCCGTGCCGTCAGAAGGAGCTTTTGTATTATTATCTGTAGGCGCATTGGCTGTAGCACCATTATTATCAGTGGCAATAAGGTTCGGGTTCTCTGTGGGAGTTGCACTGCCATTCTTCTTTCCGGAATTAATAAGTACAAAAACCTCAACGATAATAATTACCGCCAGCACTAACAACGCAAGCATCAAAATCATTGATATATTAGGTTTGCGGGCAAATTTAGAATTTCCGCCTCTGTTTTCTGATGAATTTTCGTTATATTCCATAACAAGTTCCTTTCTGATTTATTATCCCGATTTTATATTTTCAGCGTAAATCAATACACGTATCTGATACAATCTTTCTTTTCAACCTTGCCTTTTTCTTCCTCCGCAGAATACCCTAACGCAACGGTTCCGTATGCCACCTGATTATCAGGGATACCGATTTCACGGAAAATACTTCTCACTGCGTCAGTATCGGAAATGTCACGAAGCTGATTTATCCACACAGAGCCAATTCCTAAGGAATGTGCCCCAAGAAACATATTCTGTAGCGCACATGCGCAATCGTCAATGGCATATTTGCACTCTCTGTCATTGGTGGCAATTATAAGGGCATCAGGCTTGTAAAAATCATAGCCCGGTCTGTCAAGCTCCTTCTCCACAGCCTTAGCAAGTCTTTCTATGATCTCTTTATTCTGAACAACCGTAAACTCCCACATCTGAAAGTTTCTGGCGCTGGGAGCATATATAGCACACTCTGCAATAGTCTCCAGATCTTCCTTGGAAATATGTTTTTCTTTAAATGCTCTGACACTGCGCCTTGTAAAAATATTATCAATAACAGAATTCATTCTGCCACCCCTCAATCATCTTTAATCCCTTGCAGTATATCATATTTCCCAAAACATTTCAATACAAAAAGGCGAAGCCCCGAAAGGCTCCGCCCTGATGTTTTAATTATTCGACTGAACGAAACTAAATATTAGTCTGTGTAGTCACCGTTAGGCAACTTAACAGAAGAAGGATTAGCCGCAAGTCTCTTAAGTTGTGCCAAGTCAATACCATTGATTACAGTATTGGAAGTACCTGCAACGTTAGCAGCAGTAATTGCATCTGCTGACAATGTGCTTGCAGCAGGGTTAGCGGTGTATTTCTTAAGCTGAGCCAAGTCGATACCGTTAATTCCGCCGTTAAGGTTAATATCACCAAGAACGTGGAAAGTAGCAGTAACTGTTACAGCGCCCTCAGGCATTGTAAATGATACGCCGGAAACAAATCCTGTAACTGTCTTTGTTATTGTAGCATCAACTGCTATTCCGGAAGCATCTACAACCGTGATGTTAGTACATACACAAGCAAGGCCTGTAGCTGTCATCTTAGGATTAGCTGTAAGAGTAACTGTCTCGCCAGCCTCATAGTTAGCGCTGGAGAATGCTGTAGAAGTAGCAGTATCAAGAATCTCACCAGTGCCCTTACCACCGGCTACAATAGAAACTGCATATTCAGTTACAGGTGCGGGTGTAGGCTCCGTAGCTGTTGTATTTGTGTAAGTAGCTTCAACAACAACCTTCTCCTGTCCGCCAAGCATCAAAGCGCAAATCTGGAAAGGAACGTCTGTTCCGGTTGTAGAAACAGGAACGTTGATATTGAAGTAATATGCATGTCTGAGTCCATCAACAGTCATAGGCAATGTCTGAATGTCAGCGCTAACAACTTCGCCGTTAACTTTTACATAATAACCCATAATATCAAGGTAAGTATTTCCGTACCAGCCCTGGAAGTTGATGAATGGCATATCAGGTCTGAGCGCCATAGCCTCTGTGATATCGCCGAAAGCAAACGTAGCAACACCGTCATAATTCTCGTCAAAAGACTGTGCTGTGAAGATATTTTCCTCATTGCCGGAAGTGTAGTACCTTACAAAGTCAATGTTTGCAATATCTACACCGGTACTTGCAGTAGTAGTAGCAGTTTGTCTGATGTAGTCAAGAGAGCCCTGTGCTGTGCAAGAAGGTGTAGGATCGTATACGAGAGCCAAAGAGTTCCATACCTTTCTCTCAGTAACACCGGTATCGTTAGTAAACGCTCTGTCTACGTAAGTGCCGTTGTCATCAAGAGTAACCATAGTGGTAGATCCACCGCCGTCCAAAAGGAAGCAGGTGTTGTATCCAACTCTGTGAGCAAAGTCGATCATATCCTTGAACTGCAAACCGCATCTTACTTCGTATTGATCAGCAGTAGCCATAGACATCAATACGGTACCGTCATCCTTATAACCGATCATGTTGGTAGGATAGTCCTCGGGGTTACCAAGAAGAGAAGAGTCAAATGTATCGCCGTCTCTGAGGATCATGATGTGACCACCGATAGCGTTTACAACGTTCTGCCATGTAGCATTGTTGTAAGACCAGGGATCGTGGAGTACTGTGCCGAGAGTAACTGTGTTACCTACAGCGAACTTATCCTGAATTTCAGTAAGTCTTGTACCGCGGGCAGTAACTACTACCTGACCCTCAGTAAGAGCAGGACGAGTCTCGGAGTTAGCAGGATAAACAGCAGATACTGTACCGGTCATTGTCTGTCCAACCATGAACTTGTTATTATCAGTAGTAATAACGATTTCGTAAGAGTCAGACTTTGCACCGTTTACATCGTTAAGACGATTGTTGTAAACGTAGATAGCGTTATTTGCAGGAGCTCTGTTCAAACCGTCGAGAATAACGGAAGTTCCTGTAGTAGCATTTGTCAAAGTGATCTGACACTTAAGCATACCAACGATAGGCTGGTTGTCAGCAGTTACACCGAAAGAATAAGGACCGTCGTATGTCTTCTCCTGAGCAGTGATTTCAGTATACCAGATCTCTCCGTCGATAATCTGAACACCTGTACCTACTCTGTAAGCGGCAGTTGAATGTCCCATTAATGAATCAGATGTGTTTGCCCAATGCATCCAGTCACCGTTTACAGCAGCAAGGATCGTTCTGTCGTCCTTAGCGTACTTATTAACGTTATCCATAAGGAAGCTGGAACCCTTGATCTGATCAGTAAGAGTAACTGAGCTGTAGTGGTTCATAACCTCAAACTTAAGATTTGTGTTTGAAAGGTCAGCCTCTACAATGTTGATGAGACGGTTTGTACCGTAAAGCTCATCGCCGTCTGCATTAAAGTCGATCTGCGTAAGAGTTGCACCGGAAGCAACACCGTTAACCTTAATATCAGTTGTGGTGCTGGAGTCCTGGCCTGTAAAAGATACATCCAGAGCGCTTGCAACAAGAGCAGAAGGTACGAGAACAGAAGCAAGAACTGCCATTGCGAGAACGCATGAGAGAACTTTTTTCATGTTCTTCTTGAATGTTTTTTGTGTATTCATACACTTTCCTCCCTAATTTTTTTATATTCATACAAACAAGTTGTATAAAGTTACGATAAATTTTTCTTAATTTTAACACTTATATATAGAAAAATCAATGCTCTTTTTCGCAAAAAGTGAAAAAAGTACAAAAATCACATACTTTATTTCATTATAAATGATTACAAGAGGTTTTGCAAGCACTTTTATAACATATTTTTGCCATACCGGTTAATTGCTGATTTTCATAATCCAAAAATGCACCTTCAGGGACCGACCGTCTGCTTCGCAGACTGACGGCTCGACGACCGCAAGGTTTCCCTTGCGGTGCCCGTCTGCGCCGCTCCCAAATATTTTTAAATATTTGTATTGATGCGACAGCATCATATTCTCCCGGGTTCGAGTCCCTGCCATAATATTTCGTAATAAAAAAAGAAACCCATATCGATAGATATGGGTTTCTTTTTTTATTGGTGCACCTTCAGGGACTCGAACCCTGGACCCACTGATTAAGAGTCAGTTGCTCTACCAGCTGAGCTAAAGGTGCTCATATCTTGCAAGCTTCTCGCTCACAACGTTGCTTATTATACACTACACAATTTACATTGTCAACAATTAATTTCAAAAATTTTACAAAAATTTTTTATTGGCCGAAATGTGCATTTCCCGACACTTTACAATATCCGGGAAATAATATAATCTCATAAAAAAGGAGGCCTTTTCACTATGAAAAATCACATTTACGAAAATGAAAAACGAAATGATTTTAAAGATATTCTTATAAAGCTTGCCATATTATCAGCCTTCCCCCTGCTGTTTTCTGCAGTTTTCCTGCCGGATCTTGCCTATTATGCCCTTGGCGCTGTACTTTTATGTATGTCTGTTCACGATATTATTACTTTACAAGTGCCTGATATTCTCCTTGTGGTTTTTACGGTGTGCGGATTTCCTTTTCTTGGTGAAACAGACACAAAGGGACTTATCACCAAAATATTGGTTGCCCTTTTCATTATTGGCGGCGGTTTTTTTATAAATCGTAAAAAATACAGACTCGGAGGCGCAGATATAAAAATCATGGCGATATTATGCCTTGTTGCAGGACCGCTGTTTAGTATAAAGGTTTTCATTACGGCCAACTGTCTCTTGTTATTGCCTGCAGTAATTGTTTTCGTATTTAACTTTATACAAAAAAAGACACGAAATCGCTGCCGTAACGCGGAGCTTCCTTTCGTGCCTTTTATCTTTTTGGGTTTTATTATGGTGCTTTTGACACAATAATAATTACACTAAACGTCAGAATACGAAATCAAATTCAGTATCTGCAATTCTTACGGTGTCCTCCTCCTGTATTCCAAGACGCTCCAGCTCGTCAATAACGCCCTTTGTGCGGAGAAGTCTCTGGAAATATTGGGAAGATTCATTGTCCGCAAGGTTTACTGAATTAAACACTTGTTCTATCCACGCGCCCTCTATTACGAAAACACCATCCTCGTCAATACTCACCGTAAACAAAGGTCCGTCCTCGTCCTCTGCCGCATCATAAAGAACGTACTCGTCAGCCTCATCAAAGGCAGGATTAAGAGGCATCTTGTGAACGATACTTCCCGTATATGCCATAAGTTGGGTAGTGCCTTCCGCAATAGCTGCGCAGATCTCAAAAATCTTCCAAGCCCCAAGCTCCACAGCATCTGCCACTTCTTCCTCGTTGGCCTCAAGCCAGGCATTTAATTTTTCTTTAAATATAACGAGATTTTCAGCAGCGCCGTTTTCATCCATTTTATTTGCCGCGATTATCTGAGGTCTTTTAGCAAGTGCCGGACTGTAAAGAGATAGTTCGTTATTAATAGTGAGAAAATCCTCAAAGGGATCTCTGCCTTCGCTGCCTGACATATCAATCACGTGAACAATAAGCCTTGTTCTTTCCACATGACGAAGGAACGTGTGTCCAAGGCCTAAACCGTCGGAAGCGCCCTCGATAAGGCCTGGAATATCAGCAAGAACGAAGCTGTTTCCTTCGTCGCAATACACAACGCCTAAATTGGGTTTCAGCGTGGTAAAATGGTAGTTGGCAATCTCAGGTCTTGCGCCGGTAGTTACTGAAAGCAACGTGGACTTTCCAACGTTCGGAAAGCCTACAAGGCCAACGTCTGCAAGAAGTTTAAGCTCCAGAACAAGCTCCATCTCAACTCCGGGTTGTCCGCCCTTAGCAAAATTAGGAACCTGACGGGTAGCTGTGGCAAAATGATAATTTCCAAGACCACCCTTACCGCCTTTTGCGATAATGCGCTGTTCACCGGGAGTAATCATATCAGCCAGCACCCGACCTGAATTTTTTTCTTTAATAATAGTACCCTGAGGCACTTTTATTATTACGTCTGCGCCGTTCTTTCCGGTCATTTTGTTTTTCTTTCCGTTTTCACCGTTTTCTGCGGAGTACTTGCGCTTATATCTGAAGTCAGCAAGCGTGGAGCTTCCCTCGTCTACCACGAAAATAACGTTACCGCCTCTGCCGCCGTCACCGCCGTCAGGACCGCCTGCTGCAACAAATTTCTCTCTGTGAAACGCCGCAATACCGTGACCGCCGTTTCCTGAGCGCACAAAAATAACTGCTCTATCTATAAACATTGTCATCACCCTTTCAAACAATTAATTGCAAGTTGCGAAAAAATGTATTACAATTACATTAACGTTGTTAGTATAGCAAATTTTTTTGCAAGAATAAAGTTTTTTATTGAGGAGAAATGTAAAAATGTCAAAAAAACCGGGGCAAAAAGCTAAAATAATTAAATTAATGCAATTTTTTGAACAAGAAACCGATGAAAACTGCCCTGCCACTATGCAGCAGATCACTGAAATGCTCGACTGCGAAAGAAAGAGCATCTATTCAGATATCAACGAGCTCTCTGCAGAGAACGTTCTTGAAATTGAAAAATTAAAAAAGGACAGAACTACCTATTATTATCATAAGGACAAATTATTTGAGCCCTCAGAGCTGAAGCTTCTCATTGATGCAGTTTTGTCAAGCAAGATGATAACAGAGGAAAAGAGCATTGAGATCATCAATAAGCTCAAAGGCCTCACAGGCCCTTCTAACAGAAAAAGGCTTAACCGCCAGCTTTATGCCACGAAGAATAAAACTGACGTTACGAAAAACATAATGTCGACCATTGACGTCATTCAGGAGGCAATCTCCCTTGGCTATTGCATTAAGTTCAGATATTATAAATGGACCGTAAAAAAAGAATTGGTGGAAAAGCACAGCGGAAAGGTTTATACAGTCTCCCCTGCCACTCTTGCCTGGGCTGATGAAAACTACTACCTTGTAGGCTATGATGAGGACGACAAAAAAATGAAGCATTTCCGTGTGGACAAGATCAAATATATCAGGATGGACAACGAACTGAAAAGCTCCTCACACTTCTCTACAAAAGACGATATACCCTTGTATTTAGGAAAATTCTTCAGCATGTTCGGAAGTGACAGCGACGAGCAGATAACACTCCTTTGTAAAAAAGGCTTTATGGAAAACGTTATTATTGACCGCTTCGGGAAAAAAGTCACGATGATGGATACAGACGATGAACATTTCACAACGTTCATAAGAGTATATCCCAGCAAATCCTTCCTTTCCTGGCTTATCAGCTTTGGCGACGATGTAAAAATCATCGACCCGCCAAACCTGAAGGAACAGATGAAAGAGCTTTCCGAAAAAATATATCAATTATATCAGAAATAAAGAAAAAAAACACCGCCGGTTCACATAACCGGCGGCAATTTTTATGCAAGTTTAATCTTTTTCAAAAGCCTTAAAAGCTTTGGTGATATCTGTTCAAGATCATCATCCGTAAGACCGCCCAATTTGCGGAGCACAAAATAGTATACAAGCACCGCAAAAAGCACCGCAGGCACAAAGGAAATAAGGCAACCCCAATAGCCCGAAATAATAAAGCCTATAAGCCAATGTAACAGACTGTAAAGTCCGTAGGACAACAGCACCATTACCGTGGCGGCAATAACGGGAAGCAGCAGACATCTGGTTATTGAAAAATCAATTTTCGATACCTTCTTAATGAAAATATAATTAAGAAGCACCGGAATAAGATACGAAACGTAGGAAGAAATAATTGCGCCGTAAATATTGAGCCACGGTATCCTTATGAGAAAATAGTTCATTATAATTTTAATAACCACGCTGACGCAAAGGAAAGACGATGACACAAACATCTTGTTTACGCCCTGCAACACCGAGCTCTGGAGATGCATCGTACAAAGGAGCAGAACGCTTAAAGAAGAAAACGTCAGAAGAAAATAGTTATCTCCGTAGCCAAGAATAGTATAAATAGGCTTTGCGAAAAGAACCATTGCAAAGGAAATAGGCACAGCCACAAGGTAGCAAAGTTTGAAGCCGTACTCAGTATTTTTAGAAACCTCCTTTTGGTCTTTCTTCGCAAAGGCGCCTGCAATTACAGGCAACACACTGATACAAAGGGCTGTAGCAAGTGAGCCGGGAACATTAATCAGCTGCCGCATTGCCATATATGCGCCGTGAAGGGATTTTGCCCCCTGCTCCGTAAGACCTGACGCCACGAGGCCGCCTTTTATCATTTTGTTGTCAAGAAGATCCCCTGCGTATTGAACGCCCGAACTGAAGGTAATGGGCAAACTGTAATAGAGCATCTTCTTCATTATATCTTTTTTTGAAATTATGCTAAAGGCTTCCCCTTTATGCTCCCTTACAGAACGCTCAAAGGCAATTTTTTCACTGATAACAGACTTTTCAGTATTATATTTGTACACCACTATCATCAGCGCCGCCAATGCGCCTATAGCCGTTCCCACAGATGCGCCTGCAACAGCCCATACGATTCCGTAGGACCGAAGCGCTATTACAAGGATAAATGAAACTGCTACGTGAACAAGCTGCTCTGCAACCTGAGATATGGCGGTAGGACGCATGTTTTTCCGACCCTGAAAAAAACCTCTGTACGCCGAAAGCAAGGAACACAGGAACAATGTAGGCGCAAGACACAATATACCCGCCCAGCTCTCCTCATTATTCATAAAAGAGGCAATCGGCTTTGCAAAAATCATTACAACAGCCGTGAGTATTGCCCCCACCGCAATGAGGAAACTACGAGCCAATTTAAAGGACCTTATGGCATCCTCTGTTCTGTCGGTGCCGCAAAATTCGGAAACGAGCTTTGAAACGGCAACGGGAAATCCGGCTGTAGCAATAACGTACACAAAGGCATATACGTAGTAAGCCGAGCTGTACACACTGTACCCTGCATCGCCGCCTAAAAAGTGGCGGATCAAGGGCACGAACGCCAGCGACATTATTTTAACAAGTATATTTGCAACCGATAATATCAAAAAACCGGTGGCAACGGATTGAGCTTTTTCTTTCATATCCATTCACTTTCCGTTATCGTCAGTATTGTTTAAGTCCGCAATAAAATACTCCTGCGTGCGCCAATGAAAACACAAGATTGTTTATCAGAGTTTCCACGTAGATGGCGTGAATAATAAATCCATACACAGACACACCGATCACACAGAAAACTGCCACCAGCGCAATCGTCCATGCCACAGCAGCTTTTCCCTTGCTAAGACAATAAAACGCAAAAGCTACGTAGGCAAGAATCATTATAAAGAACGCAATATTCCGCAAGAAACCGAAAGTCAATATATTTCCAAAACCTGCAACAATTGCATTTACAATATTAATAACGAAGAACACACCTACTATCACGTCAATAATAATTGACGCTACAGAAACGCCCTCCTTCATCGTAGAGAGGTCTTTAATGCTCACTACGAAGAACAGTATTGCGGTAAGAAGTGTTGCTACCACAAAAAGGCCGGTGCTGAAAAAATGATTAAAGATATTTCCCGACTTATAAGAAAGACAAAGGTCTATCATACCGTTCCAGCCGTAAGAGAACAGCCAGCCTGCGCCGAGACAGCCGCAAAGCACTGCTATTATTCTGAGTAAATTACTTTTCTTTTTCCTTGATGCCATGTCTTTTCCCTCCGATAACTCAAATCATTTCTCAGTCTTTTTCAGTTTCCTTATAGTGCCCTTTTCAAAAATTCTCTTGAATTTTACAAAGGCAGGGTCGCTTGAAGGTTCAATAGGTGTTACAAGCACTGATATGCAGCCGAAGTTATTGCCGCCTAAAATATCCGTAAAAAGCTGATCGCCTACTATTGCAATGTCATTTTTAGAAAAGCCCAGCTCGTCACAAAGAGATCTGAACCCTTTTTTCATAGGCTTCAATGCCTTTCCGTAGAACTTCATCTCCATTACCGTAGCAAAATGCTTCACTCTATCAGAGTTGCCGTTAGAAAGAATTGCCAGGGTAAAATCTTTGCTTCTGAGCGTTTCACAAAGAGCAAGAAGCTTTTCGGATGGATCATTTTCACTGTAGGTCGCCATAGTGTTGTCAATGTCAAACAAAATACACTTTACGCCCTTTTCTTTCAGCTTATCAAAATCTATATCATATATCGTGTCGTACCAATATTGTGGTTTTAATGAAAGCACCTCTGCACCTCTTAAACGTTAACTTATTTATTATAGTTTTCTCTCAGATAATTAATTGCCTCAACGTAACCGGCAATGCCTTTTCCGCAAATCTGCACACAGCATGCCGCCTTAATTACGGAATTGTGGCGGAACTCTTCCCTTGCGTGAATATCACTTATATGAACTTCCGCAGTAGGAATTCCAACCGCCTTCAATGCATCAAGAATAGCGTAGCTGTAATGGGTATATGCCCCTGCATTTAAAACAATGCCGTCGAATACACCGTAAGCCTCCTGAATTTTGTCGATAATGGCACCCTCGTGGTTTGACTGAAAAAACTCCACGGAAACGTCACCCATCTTTGAAGCCTCTTCTTTTACGTAGTCACAAAGGGCATTGTAATCAGTTTTTCCGTATATGCCGGGCTCTCTGATACCAAGCATATTAAGATTAGGACCGTTAATAACAAGTATCTTCATCATACCATTTTCTCCGCCATTTCCTTGCCGCCCAAAACGTGATAATGAAGGTGGAAAACAGTCTGCGCCGCATCTTTTCCGCAATTTGAGATAACTCTGAAACCGCTTTCAAGAATACCCTCTTGCTTTGCAATCTTTCCTATCGCAATCTGAATTTTTCCGACGATTTCAACGTCCTCCTCAGTAAGAGCGCCGATGTTCTCAATGTGCTTTTTAGGCACAACCAGAACGTGAACGGGAGCCTGAGGGGCAATGTCACGGAATGCGTAGCAATAGTCATCTTCGTAAACCTTTGAAGAAGGAATATCGCCTTTTATAATTTTGCAGAATAAACAGTTATCCATAATTAACACCTCTATTTATATTTTAAAACAAACCCTGCCGCTGTCTTATTTTATTAAGAAAGAGGCAGGGCCTTAATGATTCATTATAATTACAGCATTTCGGGAACTTTTGTAAGCATTTCATCAATAGCCGCAACGTTCTTTCCGCCTGCCTGAGCCATATCCGGACGTCCGCCGCCGCCACCGCCGCACATTGTCGCAGCCTGCTTGATTACGTTTCCGCACTTCACACCTGCGGCAACTGCGCTCTTTGATGCCATTGCTACCAGTTGAACCTTATCGTCTGCGCCGCTGGCAAGAAGAACCAGAGAACATTCAGCCTTATCACGAAGCTTCTCTGCCATATCACGAAGAGCCTCTCCGCCCAGCATATCAAAGCGACCTGTAATGACGCTTACACCGTTTACTATAACGGCCTTTGAAACAAGCTCGTCAATGTTTCCGCCGGCCTGCTCGCGCTTCATTGCCTCAATTTCCTTAGCAAGCTCTTTAACCTTTTCAGTAGCAGCCAGAGCCTTTGAAACAACGTCGGCATCCTTTGCCTTCAATGCATTACAAACCTCGTCAAGCTTCTCAGCCTTTTCGCTGTAATACTTTCTCGCAGCATCGCCTGTAACGGCCTCAATTCTTCTGATGCCTGCCGCAACAGCGCTCTCGTGGAGAAGCTTGATCATTCCGATGCTTGCAGTATTCTTTACGTGAGTACCGCCGCAGAATTCAAGGCTGTAACCGCCCATATCAACCACTCTTACAACGTCACCGTACTTTTCTCCGAACAATGCCATTGCGCCAAGCTTTTTAGCCTCTTCAATGGGAAGTTCGCTGATATTAACGGCGTAATCCTCATAAATAGCTTCGTTTACAAGCTCTTCAACCTTAAGAAGCTCCTCTTTCGTAACAGCCTGCATGTGATTGAAGTCAAAGCGAAGTCTCTCAGGGTTTACGCTGGAGCCCGCCTGATGAATATGCTCACCGAGAACTGTTTTAAGGGCCTTTTGGAGAAGGTGGGTAGCACTGTGGTTTCTCTCTGTAGCAAGTCTTGCCTTCTTCTCAACTGTAAGAGTACAAGCATCTCCTACTTTAATATCGCCGTTTTCAACGAAGCAAACGTGCATCCACTTTTTATCAGAGGTCTTGCTTACTGAAAGAACTTTAAGCACCGCACCGTTTGCAGTCTTGATTTCTCCTGCGTCTGCGCACTGTCCGCCGCTTTCTGCATAGAAAGGAGTTCTGTCTGTAATAACCATTACGCCCTCACCTGCTGTGGCAGTCTGGCAGATCTCAGTGCCTTCCTCTTCATTTTTCTTTATGATATAAAGGATTTTTCCTTCGTCAACAAGTGTATTATAGCCTGTAAATACAGTTTCAGGACACTCTGCAGGAATAACGGATTCTTTTCCGCCCCAAGAGCCTTCTCTGTCTTTAATAGCCTCTCTCGCCTTATCCTTCTGCACCTTCATTGCAGCACGGAAGCCTTCTTCGTCAACGGAAAGACCGTTCTCAGAAAGAATATCTCTGGTAAGGTCAAAGGGGAAACCGTAAGTGTCATGGAGCTTAAAAGCAGTCTCACCGGAAACAACCTTCTCCCCTGTCTTTTCAGCCTCTGCCATAATATTGTTAAGCATAACCATACCCTGATCAATAGTTGTAAAGAATCTCTGCTCCTCTACACCGATAACCTTCATAATGTAGTCAGCCTTCTCCACCAGGTTGGGATATGCTCCGCCTGACTCCTCGATAACCACCTGAGCAAGCTTGCAAAGGAAGGTATCTTTTATTCCGAGCATCTTTCCGTGTCTTGCAGCACCACGGAGAAGTCTTCTGAGTACGTAGCCGCGTCCTTCATTAGAAGGCACAACTCCGTCACTTACCATCATTACAGTACTTCTGATGTGGTCGGTAATTACACGGATGGAAACGTCATTCTTATACTCTTTTCCGTACTCCTGACCGGAAAGGGCACAAACGGTGTCAAGAATTCTTCTTACGGTGTCAACCTCAAAAAGGTTGTCAACGCCTTGCATTACGCAGGCAAGTCTTTCAAGACCCATACCTGTATCAATGTTAGGGAAAGCAAGCTTCTCATAAGAGCCGTCAGCCTGTCTGTCAAACTGAGTAAATACAAGGTTCCATACTTCCATATATCTGTCGCAATCGCAACCCAGCTTACAATCAGGCTTTCCGCAACCGCACTCAGGACCTCTGTCAAAGTGGATCTCAGAGCAAGGGCCGCAAGGACCTGTACCGTGCTCCCAGAAGTTCTCGGATTTTCCCATACGTACGATTCTGTCCTCTGAAAGACCTACAACATTGTGCCAGATATCAAAAGCCTCATCGTCATCAAGATAAATAGTAACGTAGAGCTTGTCCTCCGGAATCTCCATAACCTTTGTGAGGAATTCCCAAGCCCACGGAATAACTTCTTTCTTAAAATAATCGCCAAAAGAGAAATTTCCCAACATCTCAAAGAACGTACCATGACGGGCGGTCTTTCCTACGTTGTCAATATCGGGAGTTCTGATACACTTCTGGCAAGTGGTAACTCTCTTTCTGGGGGGCACCTCGGCTCCTGTAAAATAGGGTTTCAAGGGTGTCATCCCCGCGTTTATAAGAAGAATACTGGGGTCATTTTCAGGCACCAGCGAAAAGCTGGGCATTCTCAGATGTCCCTTAGTTTCAAAAAATGCTAAATACTTTTCACGAATCTCGTTAAGTCCTAACTTCTGCATAAAAACTATGCTCCTTTCAATGATAAAAAGCTATACGCCAATCACTGTTTATTATACGAAACATTTGCCTTTACTGTCAAGGAAAAAAAGGGAGGAAACTCATTTTTGTTCCTCCCTCTGAAGATTATTTATTTTCAGTTTCACAAAAATTATTTTACATACTTAATCTTGCACCAGGGGATGCACCAGGGGGACAGACAACCGGTGCAGTTTTTCACTATCAATTTTCCGCACCGGTTGTCTGTCCCCATGGTGCACGTTCCTGCTGAAGCCCCTCCAATTTCATAAAAACAGCCTCCCGAAAAACATCTTTCGGGAGGCTGTTAACCAACTATCAAATATTAAATTAACCATTTAAATCAGAGCTTCTCAAATACGTTAGGAAGCTTCACTACGGAAATGCCCAGAGTCTTCTCGTCAATATCCTCGCCGAATGCAAGAATTACAGTTGAATTCTTTGCAACATTCATATCGGATGATACCCCAGCCTTTGCAAGGCCGTCAGCAGACACACCGAAGTAGATATCAGAAACAGTATCCTTGCCGTTTTGCTTATTGGCCTCGTTAGAAAGCTCAAGGTCCTTTCCGGAGAGCTTCTTGCCGCCGCTTAAAGTAAATACAGGAACGTCGCCAAGTGCCTTCTTGCAAGCAGCCATAAGAGCCTTTGCCTCAGCCTCTGTGTGAAGTGCTGAAATTGCAACAGCAGGCTTTGAAAGATCAAGATTTACAGTTGCCTTAATATCCTCAACAATTGCATTAACGGCAGCCTCGTAATCACTTCCGCACTCGATATATGCAAAATCATCATCGCATACGCCGAAACGTCCGTTGTGGCAAAGGTTTACAACGCCCTCTGCAGGCTCAACCTTGAGAAGTGCCGTGCCGTGCTTTACAACCTCCGTCTTACAGCCGTTGGTACAGAAACGACAAACGCTTTCCTCGCGTGTCTGCTTCAAAGGTACCGCCTTCTTCATTGCCGGCTTCTCAGTAAGAGCGCCTGTAGGACAAAGGGATACGCAAAGACCGCAAGCAGTACATTTACTCTTGTCAAGTGCAAGGCACATTTCAGGGGCTACGATAGTGTCAAAACCTCTGCCCACAAGTCCGAGAGCAGTGTTTCCGGTAACCTCTTCACAAGCTCTTACGCAAAGTCCGCAAAGCACGCATTTTGCTGTGTCACGGATAATAAACTCATTGCAATCCTCAATGCCTGCCTTGTGAATGCTTCCTGCAAGTCTGCCGGGCTGACAATCGTAACGGTTTGCATAATTGATAAGCTTACACTCGTAGTAGTCCATACAACCGCACTCAAGACACTTGGAAGCCTCGCGGATTGCCTCATCCTCAGTAAAGCCGTGCATAAACTCATTGAAATTAGTCTTGCGCTCCTCTGCATTATCGTGGGACATAACGATTTTCTGAACGGGAGCCTTGTCGCTGTGCTTCTCACGGATCTGCTCAAAGGTAGGCTCTACGCTTGAATAAAGGTCGTACTGTGAAGTTTCAGCAAAGGTACGCTTCTTTCCGCCAAGGTACTCGTTAATAGATGCAGCTGCGTTAATAGCCTCGCCAATTGCTCTGATAGCAATGTCAGCGCCCTTGTTTGTAGCGTCACCGCAGGCAAATACGCCTTCTACAGATGTCATGTACGTTTTCTCGTCTGCAACGATAGTTCCCTTTCGGGTAAGCTCAAGCTCTTCAAAGCCCTCAGCCTTTGTTCCCTGACCGATAGCCATGATAACCGTGTCAAGCTCTACGATCTCAAATGCGCCCTCAACGGGAACGGGACTTCTTCTGCCGCTGGCATCAGGCTCGCCAAGTTCCATCTTCTGGGCCTTGATACCGCAAACAACGCCGTCTTTTGAAAGTATTTCAACGGGGTTGCAGAGGAACTTAAAGATTACGCCCTCTTCCTCAGCCTCGTTAACCTCAACCTTGTCAGCAGGCATTTCTTCTCTCGTTCTGCGGTAGAAGGTGTAAACTTCTTCTGCTCCGGCTCTTACTGCGCTTCTGCAGGCATCCATTGCGGTGTTTCCGCCGCCTACAACAGCTACGCGCTTGCCGATGCCGCTCTCCTCTTTAAGAGCAAGCTTTCTGAGAAAATCAATACCGCCCATAACGCCCTTAGCGTCCTCTCCGGGGATACGCATCTTGCTGCTGGTCCATGCACCGATAGCAACTAAAACCGCATCATAATCAGCCTTAAGTTCATTGAACTTTTCAGCATTGATTTTTGTATTGTTCACAAGCTTTACGCCCATATTCTCTATTGCTTTTACCTCTGCATCAACAACGGTATTGGGAAGTCTGTACTCGGGAATACCGTAACGGAGCATACCGCCCATGTGAGGCATAGCGTCGAAAATCGTAACGCCGTGGCCCATTCTTCTGAGATGATATGCCGCAGAAAGACCTGCAGGACCGCCACCGATTACAGCAACCTTCTTTCCTGTGTCAGCCGCAATATCAGGTGTACAGGAAGAAGCACTTTCAAGAGCCTTATCGCCTACAAATCTCTTAAGGAAAGCGATCTGTACGGGATCGTCAATAGCCTGACGGCGGCACTTCTGCTCGCAAGGGTGAGGACAAACTCTACCGATAGAAGCAGGAAGAGGAAACTTGTCTTTTACAAGCTTGTTTGCCTCGTCAAACTTGCCGTTGGCAATAAGTCCTACGTAGCCCTGACAATCTGTACCTGCAGGACAAGCCTTTACGCAGGGAGGACGGCAATCGCCCTTGTGGTCTGAAAGCATAAGCTCAAGAGCCACCTTACGAGCCTGAACGACTCTGGGAGTCTCAGTCTCAATATCCATTCCCTCTGCCGCCATGGTAGCGCAGGAACGCATAAGCTTAGGCATACCCTTTGCTTCAACGACACAAACGCCGCAAGCACCGTACACTTTAACTTTTTCGCTGTAACACATATTAGGAATGTCAATGCCGTTTTCCTTTGCAACCTGCAAAATGGTCTGACCCTTTACGGCAGTAACTTCTTTTCCGTTAATTTTTAAATTTATAACATTATCCATCCTGGGTCACCTCTTTAGTTTATCTCAATAGCATTAAACTTACAGTTGTCTTTACACTTGCCGCACTTTATGCACTTTTCTGCATCAATAACGTGAGGCTGCTTAACGCTTCCGGAAATCGCTTCAACGGGACAATTTCTGGCACACAAAGTACAGCCCTTACACTTGTCTGCAATGATAGTATAAGAAATAAGGCTCTTACACTGCTTCGCAGGACATTTCTTGTCGCGGATATGGGCCTCGTACTCGTGTCTGAAGTATTTAAGGGTGGTAAGAACAGGGTTAGGAGCTGTCTGACCGAGACCGCAAAGAGAGCCGTCTTTAATAGAAAGACAGAGTTCCTCAAGAAGCTCAATATCCCCTTCTTTTCCTTCGCCGTTAACGATTCTTGTGAGAATTTCAAGCATTCTCTTCGTACCAAGACGGCAGGGCACGCACTTTCCGCAGGATTCCTTTGCGGTAAAGTCAAGGAAGAATCTGGCCATATCAACCATACAGGTGGTTTCATCCATTACAACCATACCGCCGGAGCCCATGATAGCGCCTGTTGCGCCAAGCTTTTTATAATCAATTACTGTGTCAAGAAGGTCCTTGGGAATACAACCGCCGGAAGGTCCGCCCATCTGTACAGCCTTAAATTCCTTGTCGTCTTTAATTCCGTTACCGATGTCGTAAATAACCTCACGGAGAGTCATACCCATAGGTATCTCCACAAGTCCGCCCTTCTTGATTTTTCCTGTGAGGGCGAAAACCTTTGTACCCTTGCTGTCCTCTGTACCCATGGAAGAGAAAGCTTCTCCGCCGTTGGCCATAATCCAGGGGACGTTTGCAAAGGTCTCAACGTTGTTGATATTGGAAGGCTTATGCCAATAACCGCTCTGAGCAGGGAAAGGAGGCTTAAGGCGAGGCATTCCGCGCTGTCCTTCAAGAGACTCGATAAGAGCTGTTTCCTCACCGCAAACGAATGCGCCTGCGCCTGCTTTGATTCTCATCTTACAAGAGAAACCTGAGCCCATAATGTTCTCGCCAAGGTATCCCTTTGCCTCTGCCTGTTTAATAGCATTGGTAAGACGGATAATTGCCAAGGGATACTCTGCTCTTACGTAAACAACAGCCTCTTTTGCTCCGATAGCATAAGCGCCGATAAGCATACCCTCAATAAGGTTATGGGGGTCACTTTCGATTACCGCTCTGTCCATAAATGCTCCGGGGTCACCCTCGTCTGCATTACAGATAAGATATTTCTCCTCTCCGGGAGAAGATTTCGCGGCGTTCCACTTGAACCAGGTAGGGAAACCTGCGCCGCCACGTCCTGCAAGGCCGGAAACCTTGATAACGTTAATTACGTCATCCTGTGACATTCCTGAAAGCACCTTTTTAAGAGCCTCATATCCGCCTGCTGCAATATAATCCTCAATCTTCTCAGGGTTGATATTTCCGCAGTTACGGAGTGCAATTCTGGTCTGCTTGTCAAGGCGGTCAACGTCTGCCTGAGGGATAAGATATGCATTAACTTCCTCAGAACCAAGACCCTTTTCAGCAAGAAGCTCTGCAAACTTCTCGTCAGTCTTTACGAAAGTAATTCTTTCGTTGTCCGTATAAACGTCAACGATAGGCTCAAGGTAACACATACCGATACAACCTGTAACGGAAAGCTCGCAATCCTTAAGAACTCCGTCATTGATAAGACTTTCAAGTCTGTTATATACTTTTGCAGCACCTGCAGCAATTCCGCAGCTGCCCTCTCCTACAACTATTCTCAACATACTCACACCTCCGCCTGATCTTTCTCACGGATTTCGCTCAGAATTTCACGTGCCTTCTTAGGTGTAAGCTGACCGTATGTATCATCGTCTATCATCATTACAGGGGAAAGACTGCAACATCCGAGGCAGGCAACGTTTTTCAAAGAAAAAAGGCCGTCATCCGTGGTATCTCCGTCACCTATGCCAAGTTCGTCGCTGATGGCTTCAAAAATACCATCAGCACCGTTTACGTGGCAAGCTGTACCGCGGCAAAGCATAATAAGATGCTTTCCAACAGGCTTAAAACGGAACTGTGTATAAAACGTGGCAACACCGAGAACCTTAGCAGGCTTTATACCTGTTCTCTCAGCAATATGCCATAAAGCTTCATTGGGAAGATATCCGTAAATATCCTGAGCCTTCTGAAGAATAGTAATCAAACTTCCGGGAACATCTGCGTAAGTTGCAAGAACAGGTTCAAGCTGGCTTAAGTCGATGTTATTATCACATGAGCAACTGCACATTATGATTCCTCCTAACTAAAAAATAAATATCCTAAGTATATATCAAACCCATTCCCGTTATTTTCACGGGAATGGTCTGAAAACAAAATTATAAAAAGTTATCCTTCACCGTTGCCATCCGTTACTGCCGCCTCATCAGCAGGCTCTGCGGTAGGCTCTTCTGTAGGTTCAGGAGTAGGCACTTCTGTAGGCACCTCTGTCACAACCGGTGTCTCAGAAGGTGTAACGGTCGGTGTCTCAGTAGGAGCCATGGTAGGCGTCGCTGTGGGGGTCGCGGTAGGCGCAACCGTGGGCGTCGCTGTGGGCTTCACTGTAGCAGTTGGCTTCGCAGTAGGCGTTGCAGTGGGTTTTGCGGTAGGTGTCGCCGTAGGTGCTGCCGTAGCTGTAGCCTCAGGAGTAGCAGTAGGTGCTGCTGTGGCAGTAGGCGCAACCGTAGGCGTAGCATCGGTGGTGTCAATAAGCTGAGTCTGCTCAGGCGCTTTCGTAGGAGCAGGCGTTGCAGTAACCACAGGAGCTTCTGTAGCAGCTCCGCCTGTCTCAGAAGGAGCCATCGTTCCACCGTCCGTGTAAGGAGCAGTAGCCGTCACAGACTGAGGACTGCCGGGGGCTAACGTCATACCGGAATTTGCTCCTCCGGGAGTTTCTTGTCTGCCTGAGTTAAACATTGCAAAACCAAATACACAAAGCAGGATTATAAAGAGAAGACAAACCACAAAAACAACCAACGCAGGCCAGATCTGTTCTCTTTCTTCGTCAGAATCATCCCCTGCAAATCGTTTAAGAGCAGCACCGATACCTGACAATCTTTCCTTTTTGGAAGAATTTTTCACAACTTCTGCGCCGTCAAATTCATCGTCACCGTCAAATTCTGTTTCTTCGTCCGTTCCGGACAAGGACTCTTCACCGGAATCCTCAGATGAGTCTTCAAAATCAGCTTCACCGATAATAATACCGCCCAATTCATCATTGTACTCATCATCATCATCTTCATCATATTCTTCTTCCGCTTCAAGGAAATACGAAGTTATACTACCTTCATCAATTCTCGCATCACTCGGAGTCTCACCGGTCATCCCCGACACTGCTCCATCAGTGGGTGTCGAGTCACCAGAAAAAAAATCGTCTTTTAACTCAGGAGTTTCTTCCTTCTTCTCCTCAACGGCCTCAGGAACAGGAACAGGAGTCAATCTTTCTCCGTAAGTCTTGATAACAAGAACGGTTCTGTCTTCATTGCCGTTATCTGCGCAACGCAAAATAAGTTCCGAGGCAATATCTGCAGGAACGTCATTTTTTGTAACGACCTCTTTTATTATTTCACGGCTGATGCAATCATTAGTGCCGCTTCCGCAAATAATAAAATACTCTTCCCCACCGCAGGTTATCTCCTTTGTAAAAGGAACTGCTACGTCCGTAGCTCCTCCGAGATACTTAGTGAGTTTCTTTCTCTGAGGATGATTTTCAGCCTTCGCTTCTGTAAGAAGTCCCAGCTCAACCATTTTTCTCGCCTGAGTGTGTTCTTCCGAAACCAAAGAAACGTTAACACCGTCATAGCGATATATCTTTACGTCACCTACGTTCGTAACGGTAACGGAATTCTCACCCAATAAAACAGCCGCAAAGGAAGACTTGGCCTCAGAAAGCTCAGTCTTAGCAGAAACTGCAAAAGACGCCTCTCTGCAAAACTCCTTTAAAAGTGTAACAAGATTCGATTTCGGATCTCTCAGAACCGCCGCATGATATTTTTTCAAGCAATTAACCGTTGAAAAAGAAGCACGCTTACCGGGAGTTTTAGAATATGTACCGGAACAGATACCGAAAAACTGAACGCCTTCCTTCTCAGTCTTCTGAGCAAGCTTTATTCTGGAATTACAAAGCTCTTCACTGATAACCTTTGAGTTGAAGTAGTAATTATCACTTTGCTTTCTCTCTCCGTCTCCGGGCACGTAACATACCGCAGATTTATATTTTAGCATAGTACACCTCTCTTGTCTGCTGTAAAAAACAATACAGTTTTGTATCATTATATCACAGCTTTCCTCATTCTACAACTATGAATTTTTCTTTAAAAAGATGTCTTGATTTCACTGTAAATAACTGTCTCATTGCCTTGGCTGTCAGCATACACAAGATATGCTCTTGCGTACAGCTTTTCATACACTGCCTCATTTGTAACGCAAAGCTTTCCGTTAACGGCCGCTACAGAAGAAGTGATAACACTTACACCCTGCGCATCCTTTGTAAAAGTTTTATCATCAAGGGCAACGTTCCTGTCCGTTGTCAATAAAACACCTGATGATACGTAGGAATAACCTTCCGGACAATTTCTTTCTGCCACAAAAGAAGTATGATCCGTTTTGATTGCTTCAAGAGAAATCAAGGGCAACGCCTCAACTTCCTTCTCTGTATAAACAGCCTTTAAATTCACACTTTCGGTTACCAGAAAGCTATACGTTTTTGAGTAACTGACAACAGTCCCGTCTTCTTTTTCCCATCCCGCAAAAACCTTGCCATCAGGAATCTTGCTTTCATCAACAGAAACTACAACGCACTCATCGAACATAAACTTTCCGGAAGTTTCACCATTATGTAACGTTCCGCCCTCTGCGCTTATGTTGTATAAAGTTTCCTTTACCTCAAACAACGGTATTGCAGTAATGTTTTCAGTAACATTTTCAAGAGAGCCACCGGACAATGCCCAGCCTATAAACTTGTAACCAAGTCTGTAAGGGGTAACCTGTACAGGAGCCTTCTGACCTTTTTTCACAGTCTCTTTATTAAACACCCTTCCGTACTCATCACAATATGTAACGGTATACGTAGGAGCGATTTCAGGTGTCACCTCAGGCGTTTGTAAAGGCTTATTCGTTTCTGTAGGCTTTGACGTTGCGTCAGTCACAGGTACGTCAGTTGCAGGCTTGTCGTTTTCCGGTTTTTCGCTCTCCGGACTGTTTGTTTCAGGTGCTGCTGTTTCAGGAGCTACAGTCTCAGGCGCATTTGTTTCTCCGGCCTGATTATAAGAAGAACCCACCAATTTAAAAGAAGGAGCCTCCACCTTGCAATCGTATGTAATATTCGGCTGTGCGTTGCCGTCCATTACGACTACCTGACCAATCGGCAATTTATAATCAACCGCATCTTCCCCGTAATCCTTTATAAGTTTAATGTCAAAGGAACAAATATCAGCTGTGTCGTCGGTAATGCTGCTTCCGGCTTTCATGTTTATATATACAGTTCTCACAACGTTTTCTTTTTTATTGAATACCGTTGTGGATGCAAGAGTATCTTTAGATTCCAGATGACACATAGCAGAAACAAACTCAAAGATTTCCGTATCCAGAGATACGTCAAGCTGGAACGTTGTCATATCAATATCATAAGACTTAAAATCCTCAAAAGAAAACTTTACCGTGATGACGTCTCCTTTTTTGAAGCTTTTTCCGCTGACTGTGGACTTGATAACAGGCCCTGTCACCGCATTTGCGTCTATTCTGCCCGCAGGTAAGCATATTGACAACATCATTACCGCCATCAACAAAACAGAAACTATTTTCTTTGTATTAACGAGCCTTTTCATTACAATCCTCCAAATCATCTACTGTGAATCAAACCTCTGCGTTACCGACTCTGATTATCTCCGTATTTTCTATTGCCACGGCTTCTAAAGCCTTGAAATCATATCTTGATTCCTCTGCCAGCACCTCGTCAAGGGAAGGCTTGGTCTTAGGATGCTTAGGCGTAAATACCGTACAGCAATCCTCATAGGGCAATATACTCGTCTCAAAAGTTCCGATAGCCCTTGCCCTGTCAATAACCTCCACCTTGTCCATGCCGATAAGAGGTCTGAAGATAGGAAGATTTGCCGCATTGTCCGTGCAATACATTGCCGCCATAGTCTGACTCGCTACCTGTCCCACACTCTCTCCGGTAATAAGTGCAGAGCAACCGTTCTTTCTGGCAAGAACCTCTGCAATACGCATCATCGAGCGACGCATAATAACAGTTCCCAGCTCATCTCTGCAATTTTCGTGAATTGCAAGCTGTACGTCTGTGTAAGGCACTACCATAAGTTTAATAGAACCGCAATACCTTGTGAGAAGTTCTGCAAGCTCTACAACCTTTTCCTTTGCTCTTTCACTTGTATAAGGATAACTGTGGAAATGCACGGCACATATCTTTACACCGCGTTTTGCTATCATGTGTCCTGCCACAGGACTGTCAATTCCTCCTGAAAGCAAAAGACAGGCCTTGCCGTTACTTCCGATAGGCATACCGCCCTGTCCGGGGATAATGTCAGTATAAACGTAGGAATTCTCTCTCACTTCTACGAAAAGTATGAAATCAGGGTTGTTTACGTCAACGGAAAGATCTGAAAAAGCCTCCAGCATCTCCCCGCCTATCTCTGCAGAAATTTCGGGAGACTTCATAGGAAATGTCTTAAGACCGCGTCTCGTCTCCACTTTAAACGTAACCTTAGTCTTTCCCCCTGCGGCAAACTCGTCCATTTTCTTCTTTACAAGACGAAGAGCATTGTCCTTTATTGCCTCAAAGTCTGACTCCAATTCATAGGCAAGGCTCACAGACACAAGGCCGAAGATACAGGTAAGTCTTGAAACAACCTCATCATAGTTATAGTTATCGCAGTCCTCCGGTTCAATGAAAAATCTGGATTGTGACCAAACTACCTTTGCATTGCCGTATTGCTTTATCGACTCTTTTATATTTCTCGCAAGATTCTTTTCAAAATTTCCTCTGTTAAGGCCTTTTAATGCAATCTCGCCTATTCTTCCTAAAATTACTTGTCTCATTATATCATACCTTTCTCTTGAACCGTTCGGATTTAAGTTCCTTTACGGTCTTGCAAATTGCCTCATAAGCAATTTTTATATCATCCTCTGTGGTAAATCGTGAAAAACTGAATCTCACCGCGCCGTCAATAGTCTTCACGTCAATACCCATTGCCGTAAGAACCGGACTTCTGCTCTTTTTGTTTGACGAGCAAGCAGAGCCTACAGACACAAAAACATTCTTCGACTCAAGGCTGTGAAGCACCACTTCCGCCCTTAAAGGAGCAAAAGAAATGTTTAAAATATACGGAATCGAAGCCTCTCTGTCCGTAATTATCCGTATTTTGTCACCTAAACGGTCTTTAAGCATTGTCGCCAATGCTTCGTTTACAATTTTAACATTTTTATAATTTTCTTCAATAGAAGTTTCTGCTATTTCGGCAGCTTTTGCCAATCCGCAAATTGCCGCTAAGTTTTCCGTACCTGATCGGAGTCCTTTTTCCTGTCCGCCTCCGTCCATAAAAGGAGCAATCCTTATACCCTTCTTTATGTACAGAAAACCGCTTCCTCTGGGACCGTGAATCTTATGACCGCTTACTGAGATCATATCAGCACCCAGTTCTTTTACGTTTATCTTAATTTTACCGAAAGCCTGAACAGCATCCGTATGCAGAATTATGTTTTTATTGATACGATTTTTAAGAGCAGCAATCTCCTTTACAGGCATTATAGCGCCGGTCTCGCTGTTTACAAGCATTACGGATATCATACCTGTTTCAGGAGTAATCATCTCTTCAAGTTTTTCAAGATCTATCACACCGCTTTTATTAACGGGAGCATAGGATACCGTAAACCCTTGTGCCTCCATAGCCTTTGCCGTCTCCGCAACTGAAGGGTGTTCTACCGATGACACGATAATGTGTTTACCGGCCCTTTTATTTGCGGCAAAATACCCTTTTATGGCAGTATTATTTGATTCCGTACCGCCCGATGTGAAAAGTATCTCATCCTCACCTGCATTAATAATTGACGCAATAGTTTTTCGTGCCTTTCTAAGCTCTTTCTCAGCCTCAAAGCCAAGGCGGTGAAGTGACGAGGGATTTCCGTAAACGTATTTAAATACCCTTACCATCTCGTCTGTTACTTCATCAAGTTGCTTCGTGGTAGCACTGTTGTCAAGGTATATGGCTCTGTTCTGATTAAACTGACTGTCCACATACTTTTCATAAAGATCGGGTCGTTTCTTTTCAGTCCTCGCCTCTGCGGTTTTAAGTCTCCAGACCTCAATATCTGCGTGATTTCCTCCTAAAAGCACCTCAGGCACCTTCATACCGTTTATCTCTGCAGGTCTCGTGTATTGAGGATATTCAAGGAGCAACGCCGTATGTGACTCTGAAAGTGTTGCTTCTTCTGAACAAAGCACTCCGGGAACAAGTCTTGCCACCGAATCGGCAAGTGCCATGGCAGGTATTTCTCCACCTGTGAGCACATAGTCGCCGATTGATATTTCTTCATCCACCAGATCTTCTATTACCCTTTCGTCAACGCCCTCGTAATGGCCGCATATTATCATAAGACGAGGAAGCTCTGAAAGTCTTCTTGACACTTTCTCTGTGAGCACAGTTCCCTGAGGTGACATATACACAACGTAGGGCTTTTCAGCACAATCTTCGCAAGCTTTTTCGTAAGCGCTTTTGATTGGCTGGTACGACATTATCATCCCCGGGCCTCCACCGTAGGGACAATCGTCAACCTTTCTCTGTTTACTTTCAGTATAGTCCCTTATCTGATAATAGCTGATATCCACAAGGCCGGCCTCTGTAGCTCTGCCGATAATACTCTCCCCCATGGATGCTTTTATCATATCAGGAAACAACGTCAAAAAATCAATTCTCATCTTATCTTTCCTTAAAAATTTTTTATCAGCGCGCATTTCCTACAGCTTTTAAAAGCGCTCAGAATGTGATGATTTTTTACGAAAAGTCGGCGTCGCTGTACGTAGGTACTGCAGTCCGACCTTTTCGTAAAAGCGGGCTTGATCACCTCAATATATTGCACACCTTTACGGGGAAGAACAAACCTAAAAATTCAAACAAACCTTTACTTCATCTTTTTCACTCAAGCCGCGTAAAGAGCACATTCTGAGTGCTTTTACTTTACTCCGGGCTTGCCCAGGAGCTTAAACATATTCTTCTTATAAGCCTCTACACCGGGCTGATTAAAGGGGTTTACACCCAAAAGATAACCGCTTATTGCACAAGCCTTCTCAAAGAAATAAACAAGTGCTCCGAAACTCTTTTCATCAAGAGCAGGAATTGAAACAACGAAATTAGGAACTCCGCCGTCTGTGTGTGCCATCATCGTACCCAATGCAGCCTGCTTATTAACGTAGTCCATATCCTTGCCGGCAAGATAATTAAGTCCGTCAAGGTCGCCGTCCATCATATCAAGCACAAGGTTCTTCTTAGGAGTTTCAACCTTGATAACAGTTTCAAAAAGAATTCTTCTTCCGTCCTGAATGTACTGACCCATAGAGTGGAGATCTGTACTGAAATCAACGCCTGCAGGGAAAATACCATTCTGATCCTTGCCCTCGCTCTCTCCGTAAAGCTGCTTCCACCACTCAGTGATATAATGGAGCTGTGGCTCGTAGTTTACCAGCATTTCAATCGCTTTGCCCTTGTTGTACATTGCGTTTCTTGCTGCTGCGTACTTGTAGCAATCATTTTCCTCGTAAGAAGCGTTTTTATACTCGTCGTAAGCCTCTTTTGCGCCCTCCATAATAGCGTCAATATCGCAACCTGCAACGGCGATAGGAAGAAGACCAACCGCAGTAAGAACGGAGAATCTTCCGCCTACGTCGTCGGGAATAACGAATGTTTCATAGCCCTCTGCGTCAGCGAGAGTCTTAAGCGCTCCACGAGCCTTATCGGTGGTAGCGTAAATTCTCTTTGCAGCGCCCTCTTTTCCGTACTTCTTCTCCATATATGCCTTAAAAAATCTGAAAGCAACGGCAGGCTCTGTAGTAGTTCCGGATTTTGAAATAACGTTAACGGAAATCTCTTTTCCCTCAACAAGCTCAAGAAGCTCTGCAAGATAAGTGGAGCTGATGCTGTTTCCTGCAAAAACAACTGCAGTTTCTTTTCCGTCCTTAAAGGACTTCATATTGTGGAATGAATTTGTAAGCATTTCGATAGCCGCTCTTGCGCCAAGGTAAGAACCGCCGATACCGATAACGATAAGGATGTCAGAATCCTTCTGAATGCGCTTTGCAGCCTCTTTAATGCGTGCAAATTCTTCTTTGTCATAATTAACAGGAAGGTCTACCCAACCTAAGAAATCGTTACCTGCGCCGCTCTTTTCGTGAAGCTGCTTGTGAGCCGCCTCCACCTGAACCTTGAAATAATCCATTTCGTGCTGAGCAAGAAAACCGTCAGCATTAGAATAATCAAATTTAACAATAGACATAATAAACCCTCCAATTTTAGATTCTTCTTTTAACCTCTGTCAAAAATTCTTCAAGACCCATTGTAGTAACGTTTTCCTTTTCCGTTATCTTCGCAAGGTCGCCTGTCATAAAGCCATCAGAAACAGCCTCCAGAACAGCCTCTTCTACTCTCTTTGCAAAAGCGGTAAGTTCAACGTTTCCGTCAAGCTCGCCTCTCTTTGCAAGAGCTCCCGTCCACGCAAACACCGTTGCAATAGGGTTAGTAGAAGTCTTTTCACCCTTAAGGTACTTGTGATAATGGCGGGGAATCGTTCCGTGAGCAGCCTCGTACTCGTAATATCCGTAAGGAGAAACAAGAACGCTGGTCATCATGGAAAGACTGCCGAAAGCGCTGGCAAGCATATCAGAGAAAACGTCGCCGTCATAGTTTTTGCAAGCCCATACGAAGCCGCCGCTGGAACGCATTACTCTGGAGATTGCATCATCAACAAGCGTGTAGAAATAAGTGATACCTGCCTTTTCAAACTTCTCCTTATATTCATTATCGTAAATTTCCTGAAAAATATCCTTGAAATGGTGGTCGTATTTTTTCGAAATAGTGTCCTTTGCAGAGAACCACAGATCCATCTTCACGGTGAGAGCATACTCAAAGCAAGCCCTTGCAAAGCCGGCAATGGAATTGTCCTCGTTGTGCATACCCATTATTATTCCGTCGGAATTTTTAAATTCGTGGATGCAGATGCTCTCGGACTCTCCGTCAGGCTTTTTCACAGTAAGCTCTGCCACAGCACCCTGAGGCACCTTTGTTTCAACTGCTGAGTAAATGTCGCCGTATGCGTGTCTTGCAATGATAATAGGCTTATCCCAGCCTCTTACGAGAGGTCTGATACCGTCAACAAGGATAGGCGCTCTAAACACCGTTCCGTCAAGAATTGAGCGAATCGTTCCGTTGGGGCTCTTCCACATCTTCTTAAGGCCGAACTCCTCCACTCTCGCGGCATTGGGAGTGATAGTTGCGCACTTAACTGCAACACCGTATTTCTTTGTGGCATTAGCGGCATCAACAGTTACCTGATCATCCGTTGCATCTCTGTTCTGTATGCCAAGGTCGTAATACTCACTCTTAAGGTCGATAAAAGGCTCAATAAGTATTTCCTTTATTTTCTCCCAGACAATTCTGGTCATTTCGTCTCCGTCCATCTCAACGATAGGCGTAGTCATATGTATCTTGTTTTGTTTCATAAATAATTCACGGGCAAGCGCGGGGCTGTCCTCTCCTTCCTTATTTTTTACGGGAGCAAATTCCTCTTCTCTTTCAATTCTAAGAACTCCGATATCGTCAATAAGGTCAAAGGCATCAAAAAGGAACATCTCAAACTTGTATGCGTCCGGAGCCTTTGAAGTAATCATATTGCCGTCGTTGTCCATATATGTGATTTTTTTGCATGCGGTGTGATAGCAAAGGCCTTCGCCGCTTATCTTTTTAAGCACGTCAATGTCAAAAACATAATTTAATACGTTAGTATCTCCGAAAACGTACTCTCCCTTTTCGTCAACCATCTCGGCGCAATCCTTGGGCACTTCCGTGTACTCCACCACACCGGGCTTGCCGTTTTTGTAGCAAAGTATACCTGCCTTCTCGCCGGGAGTTCTTTTAAGGAAAGACTTTGCTGTAGCAGGAACCTTTGAAAGCACGGTAAAGCCTACAAACAGCGGGTCTGCCATTTTTACAAGACAATTATCAATTCCACAGATGAATACGTATTTCACGCCGCGGCTCTCCATATCCTCAATAGCTCCAGAGGTGCCAAGGGCACTGAATATGCCACCGTTGCCGTCAGGACTTCTCAGAATCTCAGTTCTTGACGACTTCAGAAGCTTCCCTTGCATATTCATTACGGGAATCATATTCTGTCTGAAGAAGAACACGTTTTCTTTTCCATAGCCGAAATAATCATTTTTTTCAAAGAATGCAACGGTGTCCTCGTGGTTAATATAGCTGGTCATAATATACCAGGGAATATTGCCGCCACACTCAAGGGCAATCTTTTTAAGGCCGTCACTTTGTATCTCAAAAAGTGATTTATGCGTAGGGAGACCTATATCATACGTACCTTTAGGACCATCGTGTCCGAGTCTTGACCCCTGTCCTCCTGCAACGGTAACCGCCGCCAACTGATTTTTCGAAATAACCTCTGCGCCTGCACGATAATACTCATCGTACTTCTCAGCGGATAACGCCTTGGCAACCGTAGCCTTTAAAGGAGTAAGCTCCAGCTTCGCCGCATTTCCGAGACTGCTGTCCGCATTCTCATAAAGACCTGCCATAAGCTCAAAATCAATTTCAGAAAGTTCCTTTTCAAAAGATTTTGCCTCTTCATCAGAGAGCTCGTCAAAACCAACGGCAAGGTGCTCCTGACCGTATTTCACAAGTTTATCCCATAATTCTTTCGATAATTTCATAAAGAGTCCTTCCCTTTCAAAAAATTATACAATACAACTCATTTATTCTACACCATAAGCCTTTTTTTTGCAACTTAAAAAATGTGACAAGGGATACGTGACAGGGGGGCGTGACAGGGGGCAGGTACCTGTCACAGAAAATCAAGTGTGACAGGGGGCATATGCAGCCACAAATTTTGTCGCTTTTTTGCAAGTGTCCCCTGTCACGTTCAAAAAAAGGTGACAGGTGCCTGCCCCCCTGTCACGCCCTATGTCACCTTCCTTGTTGCCGGGCCTTCATTTTCTGCCAGCTGATAAATCCGTAAACGTCATTGACAAGAAACGCACCGAAGCATACCACCACCGAAATATACTTTGCATCGTACACGCTTGCCATTATCCATAAAACTATCAGAACAATATCGTTGGCGGCATAGGCCAATGCAAAAAAGGGACTTCTTCTGAACGTCAGATATACTGCAAGAAAGCTGGTTGTTACAGACAATGTGCTTGGTAATATATTGGCAGTCTCAAAAGCATCCAATATGAAATAAAACAGAACAGTCACCACCGCCGTTATTGCCCACATAAAAACAGTTTCTGCTTTTCCGATAACGTTTACCTTAACCTCTGCCTTGTTGCCCTGATAAGGGTTTCGAAGCCATGACACAAGGGCGCATATTGCCATTGGCATCGTCATTCCAAGGTACGTAATCATTTCCCCGTAATATGCAAAGGAAAAAGAGATAATACCGTACAGCAAGCTGAACAGCACCATTAACACCTGCCCGAAGGGATTTCCCTTGGCATAAAAAACAAGTGAAGTTACGCCAATTAACGAGGCGCAAAGGGTCAGGTAATTTTCTTTGTCAAAGATACAAAAAGACAGCACCACCAGTATTACAGAGGAACACCACAATATAATTTCCGTCTTTGAAAAATATTTTAATAATGATTTTATTTTAGCCACGATACCCTCCAAAAAAAGCATCCGCTGCACATCTTCTAAGACCTAACGATGTGCAAACGAATGCTTCTGACATTCTACTACTCGGTAGCAGTTAATTTATTATTTAATTCTGTTCCATTATACAACAGGATACTGAAAATGCAAGTAAAGTTTTACGAACTCCATCACAGGTTCGAGCTATATTTTTTTATACTTTGAAAAAAGGCCATCAGGGACCGACCGTCTGCTGCGCCGCCCCTTTTGACTTTTACTGCGGCTTGCATACTGCCGGCTCGACGACCGCTACGCTTCGCTTGCAGTACCCGTCTGCGCCTATCCGAGTTTGAATGCATTATCAATGCATTCAGGTCGCTTCAAGCGCTTATACGACCACACTCGGCTCCCTCACGGGTTCGAGCCCCTGATGTATGATCCTACTTAACGCAAAAACACCCGCACCTCACGGTACGGGTGTTTTTGCGTTGGTGGGCCATCAGGGACTCGAACCCCGGACCGACCGGTTATGAGCCGGTTGCTCTAACCAACTGAGCTAGTGGCCCTTGTCTTAGCGACCACGTCATTATACACAATTTTCAAATAACTGTCAATGGATTATTTAAAATTATTTGCCGGATTCTTTTTTACCCCTGCAAACAGTTCCTTGCCGAATTTCCATGCCTTGTCTGCACTGTCAGTTCCGCGACAGATTGCGAAAACCATTGTTTCCGCTTTCTTTTCGGCGCCGTCATCGTTCCACTTTAAGTAATCAGAAGATAGCTTTCTGAAAAACTTATTGCCACGGATCTCAATGCCGTAAATACCGGATTCCATCACCGGCGTCTCAGCCTCTCCTCCACTCTCTCCATCAGGAAGCGGAACGTCGACAAAATACGTAGCAAGGGCATTGCCGTCTCCGTCCTTCACAACGTCCTTGATAAGATCGTCAAGTCGTAAGAAAACGTTTTCTGATGCCAATGCCTCGAAAGAATCCTTGTCAATAAGCACCACGTCCCACTTGCCGGAAGAAAGCTCCTGCACCGCGCCTGAAACGTCTTCTTTTGTCACAATAGTTTCACCAATTTCAGGATTTTCCAGCGTCTCAAAAGAACTCTCCATAAGCTCACCCAGCTTGTCCTTCAAAACAACGTCGTGAGCACCTGCAAAATTAACAGAAACGTCCACAGGCACAATTGACTCAACAAGTTCCTTTCCGTAATTCCACGCAACGTCCTGACGCTTGGAAGTTCGGCAAATTGCAAAAATCATGGACTTTGACTGGCCAGAAGGCTCATCATAAAGCCAAGTGAACATGTCCTTCGGAAGTCCTCGTATTATCGCCGAGTCGCTGACCTCAATGCCGTAAATGCCTTCGTCAATGGTAACACCCTTGTCGGTAGTCAATCCCTTAAAATAACAGGTGTCAAGGGCTTCTGTATTGCCCCCTGCCGCCTCATACTCTGACAACAAAGTATCAAGCTTCAGAAAGGCATATTCCTCAACGTAGGCGTCATAAGATTCCTTGTCAATAAGCACCACGTCCATTGACCCTGCCATAAGCTGCGACAAGAACGATTCAGCACCCGTCTTTGCGTGATTGTCAAGAAGTGTGGTCTTTGTGGTAACAGTAAAAAAACTTACAAGCGCATCGTCAAAAGTTTCGGCGCTGTCGTTTAAATATTCGGTAATCTGGCGCTCCTGAATAGTGGTGTATGCGCCCACAAACTTAATCGTTATATCCTCTTCCGTATTGTTTTTTGATTGAAAAATAAAAAGAACTACAAGGCAAACTGTCAATATTCCCATGAACAAGAGAAGCTTGTATTGGTCCACAAATGCGGCAAACTTTGCAAACTTTCTGCGAATTTTATAAGGAATAATTGACGTAGGATTGTCGTCACCGAAATCGTGGGTAAAACCCATAATGGTGTCGTACGCCGTGGTTATCCTTTTATAATACTCAAGGTCGTCATAAGTGGCGCCTTTCTCATCCACGTGACGCTTATATTGACGAAGAAGCGCGCCGTAGCGTTGCTTTACAGCATTGTCGTCAGCACTTTCGGGAAGTCCCAGCACCTCAAGACACTCGGCCCTTGACATCACGTGCTCTTTTACGGAAATATCACCGTCATTCTCCTGTATATTCATTTTTTCATCATCCTTTTTATTCATGGCGCTGATTCTCCCATATCCTTTAAATTGTCGTTAATCAGTTTCCCTGAGGTACTTCTCATAATATGCAGACATAATCTTTTCTGCAAGGCTCTCCGCCTTTCCGCCGATAGCCTTTCCGTTTAACAAAACAGCCTTTTTACAAAGCTTCGTGGCGCTTGAAACAAAGACCTCGTCTGCGTCATAAAGTTCTTCCATTGTAAAAGCCCGCTCACAAACCGGAACGTCAAGCTCATTGCAAAGCCCGATAAGGTGCTTCCGCGTAATTCCCGGAAGAATAAGATTATCCGCAGGATGTGTAACAAAGACACCGTCCTTTAATATGTGAATATTGCTGTGGGCGCACTCGGTAACGTAATCGCCTTTATGAAAAACACACTCGTCACAGCCTTCCCTTTCGGCCTTCGTAGCGGCAATGCAATTAATCATCAGATTCAAGGTCTTTATATTGCAATGAAGAAACCTTGTATCCTCAATATCGCAAAGGGTCAACCTGTGATCCGGGCCTTTCACTTTAAAGGGTTTTGAGGTTATCCAAAGATTCGCTTTAACCTCCTTAGAAGGAAAAACGTGATTTCTGGGTGCTGTACCGCGTGTTACCTGCCAATACAGCATCTGGTCGGGAGTGTCAACTTTTCTAACAATATCATAAAGCAATGCTTCCAGCTCGTCTCTTTTGCAGGGAATTTCAATTTCTACCTGAGATGCGCTGCTGTAGAGCCTGTCAAGATGCTCTTTGAGTGCAAATATCTTATAATTTCGCACCGTGGTGGCCTCATATACACCGTCTCCGAAGAAACAAGCCCTGTCATTCATGGGAATCATCATTTCATCAACAGGCGCAATCTCGCCGTTATAATAAGCAATATCTTTCATAACTGCTCCTTGTGTCCTTAATCAATGGATATTATAAACCAATTTAAAAAAATTGTAAACGGCACAATATACAAAAAAGCCGCACTTCTCAATAAAATGCGGCCATACATTTGTAAATTTTCTTTTAAAAGAAATTATTTCTTAAACAATCCTTTCAGCTTATCTGCAGCGCCTGAAAGCTTATCCGCAGAAAGCTTCGCCTTAACTCCGTCAACAACCTTCTCGATCGCATCATCAGGAAGGTCAACACCGATAAGCTTCTCAATAGTCTTCACAGGCTCAGACTTAAACTCAGACATAAGCTTCGGATCGCCTTTGATCTTTCCAACAATTTCCTCAATCTTCTCTTTAATCTTGTCCATAATAATCCTCCGATAAATTTATTCACAGTAAAACTCTGTCTATTGATAAAATTATACTACAATCAGGTATTAAAATCAATACGGTCCAGTTGCTCGTTAATTCGTTTTGCCAATTCCTCACTAAGTAATGCGCAGGACTCAATATGAACCTTGCCATTACCTACAAACAGCGTATAAGAATCTTTGTTTTTCCTTATGCCCTTAATCTCGCTGAAACGGTAAGTGGTCTTTTTCCCAAGGAAAGTGGTATACTCAAACAAATCCCCGGACAAAATCACGATATTCTGATTCTTCCAACACAAAAGTGCGCCAATACCTAACACAACCGCAACGATTGCCACAACTAAAGCAACCACAGAAAACTTAAAAATCGTATATATGCCTACGGCAATGCCCACAACTATCAATACCACCGCAAAGGAAAGCATCCATATCGGGAGATACATATCAGCCCTTGGCGCATCCTCCGGAATATCCCTTTTTAAAATTAATTCCCCCAATTTAACAAGCAATCTGAATTTCATAAAAAGTCTCCTTTATAGTTTTTCTCCTTCGTTTTATTTAAAATAGTAGCACCGAGAAGCACTGTAACTATCATAACTGCTATCATGTAATCACTATTGTCACCCGTCTCAGGAATCTCCTGTTCCGTGCTGTTCTCACCATCTGTAAATGTTATATTTGGCATCATTTCAGCATATTCTTCGCCTATTACACCGCCAAGATTTTCAACGATATATCTCTCCAGAAGCTCTGCGTCAAGCATTCCGTCGTTTTGCAAAATCTTCGCATCCTTAAACATTGAAAGGCCGCCGCCAAACTCAAAAACATAGTAGCCGATTGATGCAAAGGAATACGTTTTTTCAAGGTCAATCACTTCATAAACACCGGTCTTGCTGTTAAGCACCTTGATATCATACACACGGTACGTCCCTGAAACGCCGGTAAACATTTCGTTTTCGTCAAGGGTAACAGAAGAAGGTATAGAAGTATTCACCGAAAAAGTTATTCCGGACAAGTGAGGAAAAGTGCCGTCCTCTGCAGGATACGATTTCACTGCAGTTTCAAGCAAATCCTTAATGACCTGTCCCGAAACCTCCGCCACCACCACTTGATTATTAAAGGGAAACACGCTGAGAACGTCATTAAAGGTCACATTCCCTGCCTTTATATCAGCACGAATACCGCCGCCGTTGGTAAAGCCAATATCAGCTCCCGTAACAATACGAAAAGCATCTGCGCAGAGGTCGCCAAGGTTTGTCTCGGAATTTCTTACAAGACGATTTCCGTTATTATCGTGGGTAATGAGGTGCACATTGCTTACCGCAACCTTTCTGTCACCAAGCAGTGCATATTCCTCGTTAATCTTTTTTATGTACTCGTCAACTTCGTTATCTGTTTTGTCATAGTTTTCCGTTGCAATAAGCTCCGTAGTAATGTTATTCTCTGAAATGGTCAACTTTCCGATATGTTGAAATTTTGTTCCGGCAGACGAAAGGACAACTTCATTTCCGGCTTCATCTACCAGCGTCATATTTTCTATAACACTGTGGGAATGTCCGTCAAGGACAATGTCAAGGCCTTCCGTATTCCCGATAAGGTCAGTAATATCCTCCCAGTCCCCTTCTTCTGCATATCCAATGTGAGAAAGCGCCACGATATAATCTGCCCCGCCGGCCTTTGCCTTGTCAATATTCTCTTGCACCACGTCGTAAAGGTTATTTACGTTAAAGGTGTAAAGATACTCTCCCTTTTCGTCCTTAAACTGCGCCGGAAAGGACGATGAAATAGTGGACGGCGTTGTAATTCCGATATACGCAATATCAACGTCACCATAGCTTACGATACTATATGGCAGAAAGTAGGAACTCTCCTCACCAAGCTTCTGAAAATTACAACAAACAGGCTTTGTATTCATCATGCCTACAAGCTCTTCGAGCCTTGGCAGACGATAATCAAACTCATGATTTCCAAGGGTCACCGCATCATACCCCACAAGGTTCATCAGATTCACAATGTACTCACCCTGAGAAACCACACCAAGGCTGCTTCCCTGCACGTAATCGCCTACAGAAACCACGCCAACGTTTTCGTAATCTTCCTCCAGCTCTTTTTTCATTGCCGCAAGTTTTGAATACCCTTCCACAGCGCAATGCACGTCGTTTTCATAAAGGATGACAATATCCTCTCCGTTCTTCTCCGCCATTGCCGCCAAGGGCATAAAGCTTATCAATGTTACAACGCATAACACAAGGGCAAAAAATCTTTTCATAGAGGTCACTCCTGATGGGTATAAGTTTTTTACATCTTTTTTGATTTTAGCATAGATAATAGTGTGTTAACAACATAAAATTATTTTCTTATAATTGCAGCCCCTACCTCATCGAATAATTTTGCGTATTTCTACAAAATTATACTTTCTATAGATGCAAATCACAAAATATTTTTAATTTTGGGGATAACAAAAGGGGCTGTCAAAACAGCCCCTCCGCCAATAACGTAAACTATTCTATATAAGGTTTTCGCGGCATAACAATCATTGCAATGATATACATCTTTAGTCCGCGATTTTCTTATATCTTCTTATAAATTATCATAATTTGTTTTGAAACTGTAGTAAAAAATGGGTTAATTCAGTTAACCAAAATACTTTGCTTTGAACTTTATGTAGTAATCAAACAATTCTGGCTCACAGGAAACAACCTGCAAAGTTGTTTCTAACAAATCTTCCCAATAGATATTTCTGATACAATCAGTTCCCAACGCGTCTGCATATTGTTCAATATACGCTCTTCCATCATCCAATAAATGATTCTCCCTGGGTGTAAGAAACAAAACATAATCGCCCTTATTTTTTGCGTATAGGATGTTGCGCTGGATTTGGTATTGCTCATAGAATCGATCAATCGAGCACTTGTCGTTTACACAGTAATCTTCAGTCAGTATGTCTGCGCTGAGGCTCTGATAGTCAGCGCAATCAACATCAGGGAAATCACAGTAAGCGCAATCGCGCAGCAAAGGAATGTAGATTTGTTCATATTTTGTAATGTACTTATCCTTTAAACCACCATTCCTTGTTATTCCACCGAACTCACTCTCGGTGAATTTAATCTCCCATGTAATTTGTTTGCCATTAGCTAATTTAAGATAAAAATCAAAATTTGTACCTTCTTTGGCATTTGGAATGTGTTCAAAAACTGCGTCTACAAATTCACCACATCCGGCTACATCAATTCTCTGCATCAAGAGAATTTCCGCCAAAAGCAGTTCATTTTCTCTTGATTCAAAGAATTTCTTAAAATACGCTATGCACATAGTTTGAGAAGAATTTAAGTGCTCTGCATAGTGATATTTGATTTCGGTTTCAGTAAGGTTGCCCTTCAAGCACTTCTTGGTAGGGTAGGTTTCATCAATAAAATTGTCTTTCAACTCCTTGAAAATATGGGGGTAAACTCTGCCTCTAAATGTTCCACCCAGCAGTTCCTTAGGTGTTCGATTCGTCATTCGTTCTTTTACAACTGCTTCATAACTACCCTTCATGCTAATTCTTTCCTTTCGTTTTTTTCATTATAATATAGTTTCCTAAAAAAGCAACAATGTTAAGAAGATTTTAAGAACTTCTTATATCTTCTTATAACTTATTTTAAATCCAATTGTGGGGATTTCACGGGTGATAGTGTTATAGCCTTATTTATCCTGCCGTTTCCTGACTTTGTTAATCTAAATCGGTTTCAATGCAGAAAACAACCTGTCATAACACGGCATATCTTTATCCCAACTGTTTTTTCATCTGTCGCAGGAACATCAACACCGCTAATACGAGCAGAACGGCAGCATATCCAAGCACCCACCAAAGATGCGGAAAAATCCCTGAAAAATCTCCTGCAAGCACAGCCCGTTCCATATCTATGGCATGAACAAATGGGAGTGCGTAGGAAATCTTCTTAAAAGCACCTCCCACGAGGTCAAGATCAAACCAAACACCCGACAACCACGCTGAGAGGTTGGTAAGCAAAGCACCGCAGATACCACCGACCTGCTTATCGGTAAGCATGCTTCCGCAAAGGAGTCCCAAAGCAATGTAGAGGATAGAAACAGGAATAATACAAAACACAGCATATAAAATATTAATTGTAATATCCAACCCGAGAACGATTGCAACAATATAGCAAATAACGCATTGTACAACAGAAATCGGAATAATAGGCAACGTATAACCAAGAATGAAATCCAGAGGAGTCAATGGCGTTGTATACAAACGCTGCAATAGCGAACTACCTCTGTCTTTTGCGATAATGGTTGCCGAAAACAGCGTCATAAATGCCAGACCAAAGACCGTTATACCCGGAGTTAAATGCTGTATTTCAAACAGTTTTACGGGAATGTTTGCTTGTATTGCACTTAACAATAAAATCAAAACAACGGGAAAGCCGAGTCCAAAGAAAAGTGTCAACGGATCTCGTAATATTTCTTTCGTATTTCTGTTTGCAAAAGTGAGCATTCTCATTTTGCCACCCCCTTAACAATACGAATGAATGCTTGCTCAAAATTATCTGTTCCCGCCCTTTCTTTTATCTTTTCTGCAGTGTCACAGATAAGGAGCTTGCCGTCTTTCATAATAGCGATACGGTCAGACAAAGATTCCGCTTCTTCCATATAGTGTGTTGTAAGAATTATGGTTACTTTCCCTTTAAGAGAACGAATTAAATCCCACAGATCACTTCGGGCAAGCACATCAAGACCAAGCGTTGGCTCGTCAAGAAACAATATCTCCGGTTCGCTGATAAGCGCCATGGCAATGCTCAGTCTGCGTTGCCAGCCGCCGGACAGTTTGCCTGCTTTTTTCCTGATAACAGCTTCCAGTCCGAGCAGTTCGGTTAGTTCTGTAATTTTCGCAATTTGCTTGTCCTTTGTAAAACCGTAAACACCGCACATCAATTCAAGGTTCTCCCAGACCGAAAGACCGGGCGCAACAGCAGTTTCCTGCGGAGAAACAGCTATGAGCGATTTCACAGCGGCAGTATTTTTGCAAATGCTTTTCCCATTAATAAAGGCATCTCCGCTTGTGGGTTGTGTAAGACAGGACAGCATTTTTATGGTCGTCGTTTTTCCTGCTCCGTTTACACCGAGCAAAGAAAACAATTCACCCTTGTGAACAGACAGAGTAAGAGTATCTACCGCAACCACATCTTTATACTTTTTTGTTAAATTTTCAATTCTAATAGCGTCCATTCTTTATCACTCCATACCATATTGTTTCCGAAGTCCCTGATATGAATCCGTGAGCATACGGCTGACAAGCTCCCAATCAAGATCTAAAAAGCCTGTTGCAAACATCGTGGCAATTCCGTGAACATACGCCCACATTTCGAGATGGAACAACTTTGCATCGGCTCCACTAAGTCCCGTATTATTATGTACAATCGACTCCATTTTATCGGTTTGCTCTGTTGTTTCGGGAATTAATTCGCTGGAACGGTCGCGCATATATAAGAGTTTGAATAACTCTTTTTCTTCTTTTGCAAATCGAATATACGCCATACCGTTTGCCTTGTAAGTGGGAAACTCGCCGCTTTCAACTTCTCGCTGCATATACTCTTGACATAGGATATCCGCTCTTTCTACAACAGCAAGGCGCAGTTCATCCATCGTAGCAAAATTGGAGAATACCGGCTGCGTAGAACAGTTCAAAGCAGAAGCAATAGTTCTTGCATTGATCGCCTGCGCTCCGCTATTGCGCACAATATCAACGGCGGCATTTATAATATCTTCTTTAGTCACTTTAACTTTAGGCGGCATAGCGCACCTCCATAATATAGTTATCGTTATATATCACCTGTTATTTTATCAACATGCCTACGAAAAGTCAAGAGATTTATAAAAACAAGGCTCTAACCGTTAAAGTTAAAGCCTTATAATAAAATACTGTTTATTTACGACACTACTTTGTCGTAAACCTAATTTTGAAACATTATTTTGAATTAACAAAAAGCCGCAAACGCTAAGAAATAAGCGCTTGCGGCATAGTTTTACTCTGAAATGGGCTTCATCGTGGGGACTACAACAAGATAGTCGGCACAACTCTTCATAACTCTTCAAAAGCCCTTGTATATAGCGGATTCTTGAAGCTTTGTTTTACGCAAATCTTCATAAAGGTTCATACCAGCTGTTTCAATTGGCGTAAGATTTGGCGTAAATTGGCGTAACCCGATATTATCCGAAGAAGTCCCCAAGATTATCAAACTCCTTCTTTTTCAGTTCCTTTGTCACGTCAACATAGATATCCATCGTAGTCGAAATATCCTTGTGACCTAATACGTCCTGAATAACCTTAATGTTAAGTCCTGCTTCACAAAGACGGGTGGCAAAGGTATGCCTGAGTGAATGGCAACTGAAGTGCGGGAGCAACAACGGGAATTCATCACCGTCAGCGTTATTCAGTATTTCATCGTTACAATCTCTGGTAATGCGGCGTATGGCTTTATTCAGAGTTCCTTGGTGCTGCGCTTTCCCGTAACGGTTGATAAAGATGAAATCCGTATACCCATCAATCGTGACCGAGCAGCTGATCCCCGCATCCTCCTGATACTGTTTTTCAAGTAAGAACGCTTCCTTAACCCAATCCATCATCGGTATAGTTCGCTCGCCGGCCGCTGTCTTTGGTGTATTGATTGCGAAACTGCAATTCTTGGCTCCTCCCTTATTATAATAGATAAGGGTATGGTTGACATGAATGAGTCCTTCCTCCAGATCAATATCGCACCAACGAAGACCGATCAATTCACCAACACGCATTCCTGTTCCGAGCATCACCGCAAATACCGGATACCAATGGTTATACATTCGGTTCCTTTTGAGAAAGTCCATCAACAGATTTTGCTCTGCAATCGTTAAGGCATTTCGCTTTTCCTGCTGGAAATTATGCGATTGCTTTAACTCCTTGAGCATATTATCTGTTGGGTTGGTTCGCATATATCCATCCTCGATAGCCACGTTAAACACCTGATGCAGAATATTTTGTACGGTATCGATCGTGGCTATGCTCATCACTCTCTCGTCAACCAAGCGGTTATAGAAACGACGGACATCGGATTTTTTTACATCGGTCAGACGTTGCCTCCCGAAGGTATGACGGACAAACATATTGTACATGTACACATAGTTTTGAAAGGTATTATCCTTAATACCGCGCTTGAGCGTACACCACAAATCAAACATATCGTTGACGGTTATACGCTTGACCTCCACCTTAATTCCATCCCGCTTATCACTGATGATGGCCTCTTCCTTTTCGCGAA